>JAJRRW010000030.1 GCA_024279115.1 Alphaproteobacteria bacterium | reverse complement strand
TTTGGTGATCACATAATCGCCGACAAGTTCAGTTCCGACCGGTAAGGCCAGGGGATGATGGTTATTTTTCGTCACGGATCCTCAAATGGCAAGCTTTTTTGAATTCGACTATTTATTACACCAGATCACACAATGTAATTGGCTGCAATACGAGGTCATAAAAACGACTTGCATGGCTGTTGGATTGATGGTGTTCTGGCACAGCTAAATCGGGGCATTATTGGTCAATGGGTTCATGACAATAAAAGGAACAAGTATTCGATGACTAGTCAAAGCGGATCAGATGATCCAGGCAAAGGCGGACCGGCTAAAGAGCGACCGCATGCAACACCTGAAACACGCTCAACAAGCCTTAAAGAAGCGCTGGCAGCGCTTGGTCAGGGGGACGACAAGGAAAGTCAAAGCCCCCACAATGAAGCGGCTCCAAGTGTGTAAAATGTTCCCGGCGCCAAGGCCGCGCCTGTCCAGGGCGAGAGGCCAAGCGATGCGGCCGTTGAAGTAACGCAAGAATCCAGTGGTCCAAAAACCAAGGTATTTGGCGGCAGCGATGAAGAGTTGAAATATTATCAAGAGCCGGTGGTTGGCTGGCTGGTGGTGGTCGGTGGGCCCGGCATTGGCGCGCATCGCCCGATTTTTACGGGCTCCAATACCGTCGGTTCCGCATCTGATCAGCGTATTCCGATTGATTGTGGCGACGAATATATCTCCAAGCAAGAGCAGGCTTATATCCGCTATGATGCAGATGATCGGCAGTTTTTGTTCATTCCCAATCTCGCCAAAACCAATGTCGTATCAATAGACAATGTGAAGCCCACTTCAGCGGTGCGGCTGATGCCCTATGATATTATTTCCATGGGCAATACGCAGCTTGTCTTTATCCCGTTTTGCGGGGATGAATTTGACTGGTCAGACCTTCCAACTCATCCCAAATAGAAGAGGTTGTGCGTTTGTCACTTCGTTTCCCAGTCCTTGATTCCAGAATAATTGTGCGATGACATTTGTCTCTTTTCAACATGCCGGCCGGTCCGATATTGGCGAGCGAAAACGCCAGGAAGATGCCTATGGTATCAAGGTCTTTCAGCGGTCGGATGAAAGTACCGCCAATGGCAAGGACCATAGTCGGTGTATGGAGCTGATCGCGGTTCTGGCCGATGGCATGGGGGGGCATGTCGGGGGCGCGAAGGCCAGTAAAATGACCTGTGCCAGCTTTATGACCACCTATCCCAAGATCAATGGCTCCATCAATCGACGGCTTTTGCTAAGTCTGGACGCCAGCAACAAGATTGTCTCCAAGGCCATCGAAAAAGACCGTGAGCTGCAAGGCATGGGGTGTACGCTGGTGGGAGTGTGTGTCGACCAATCAGGGGTGCACTGGGTGAGTGTCGGCGATAGCTTGCTGTATTTATTCCACAATAAAGAACTCTCGAAGCTAAACGAGGATCACTCACTGGCGCCGGTCCTGAGCAATCTGGTGGCGCGCGGCGAGATCACCACGATAGAAGCCTTGCACCATCCCAAGCGCAATATGCTACGGTCGGCGGTCACCGGCGATGAAATCACGCTGGTTGATCTGAACCGTGAAGCGGTGCCGCTCTCAAAGGGCGACTGGCTGATCATGGCCAGCGATGGGCTGGCGACGCTTTCCCATGATAAAATTTCCAGTGTGGTTTCTCGAAATAGCTCCAAAAATGCCGATCAGATGGCCCAGGCACTGGTTGCCGCCGTCAAGAAAAAAGCCGCCCCCGAACAGGATAACATCACGGTTCTGGCAATTGGCTTTGACAAAATGAAGTCATCCAAATGATCGTCATCAATGACCGTTTGTCCATCGAAGAAGATGAGATTGAGCTGACCTATATTCGCGCCAGTGGCCCTGGCGGGCAAAATGTCAACAAGGTGTCGAGCGCGGCGCAATTGCGCTTTGACGTGCGTGGGTCAAATTCGCTGCCACTAAGGGTGCGCTTGCGGCTCGAAAAACTGGCTGGTCGACGCTTGACCAAGCTGGGGGGGATTGTCATTACCGCCAATAAGCACCGCACTCAGGATGCCAACCGCAAAGACGCGGTTGAGCGTCTTGTCGAGCTTATAAAAAATGCCTGTATTGAACCCAAAAAGCGGATCGCGACAAAGCCGAGCCGGGCTGCCAAAAGACGCCGCCTTGAGTACAAGACGAAACGCGCCGGCGTCAAGAAGATGCGCCAGAGACCAGATCGCTCAGAAGATTAGCCAGATCGCTCAGAAGATTAGAATAGATATAAAAAAGATTGTTTTGGTATCTAATCTTTAAGGTCTGCCCCGTAAAATGGGGGCAACTAATAATATCAGTCACAAAAGCTGGAGCCGGATATACGATGAGTGATCCCAAAATAGCCATTGCCAAGAAGCTGATGGAAAGTCTCGCGATGCATGCTGATTTAACAGCCTCGCTACAATTTCAAAATCGAGATATCACGGCTGTCAAAAAGATCATTGGTGTGGCCCGCGCAAACTATGTACTGCCCTCATTTTGCGCTGAAATAAGCGCCTCGGCCAGTGATTGTATTGGCTGCATTCTGGAACATGACCTGCCGGATCAATGCCAGAAAAAACTAGTTGAAGACACCGCCTGTGACTTCGATATAGACTGGGACAATGGCTGACAACTCACCCGATGATCATAATATTGTTCAACTGCCCGACGGGCGATTGATGGGATATGCGCGCTATGGTGATCCCAACGGCCGCCCGCTGCTTGCCATTCACGGCACCCCTGGTTCTCGCATCATGATGCAGCCAGCCGATCAGTTTGCCCGTCAGAACAAGATTATGCTGATCGCCCCCGACAGGCCTGGATATGGGCTCTCGACGGCTTGCCCGGACTAGTGTTTTGTTCAATGGACAAGTGATATTAAGACGCTGCTCGCCTCGTTGAAGATCGACCGCTTCTGGTTGTTTGGCGTGTCTGGCGGTGGGCCGTTTGCGAGCGCCCTTGCCGCTTTGATGCCGCAACGGGTGCATGGCATGGCGCTGGTCAGCCCTGTGGGGATTTTTGATCAAGAGGGGCGGCGGGACTGGTGCTGGCGCCATCGTTTGTTCTTTGGTGCGCTGCCGCGCCATCCCGTTCTGGCAAAACCGGTTTTGCACCTTGCGCGGTTCTCGATTATGCGTGCCCCCATAGCATTTTTGAAAATATTTGCTGTTAGCCTTGCGGCTCCAGATCAGTTGATTTTAAAGGACCCTCGTCACCAAAATGCGTTGCTGGCGGCGTTTCATGACGCCTTGGCATCCGGGGTCAGCGGTCTCACGGAAGATCTGCGTCTGTTTGCGACCCCCTGGCAGATTCCCCTCAACAATATCGAGGCCCCAGTGATTTTTTGGCAAGGGTCACAGGACCAGATGGTGCCAGAGCGCGCGGCTTACAAACTGGCTCACAGCATTGTCGGCGTGGAAATCGTCCCATTGCCGGGGCAGGGCCATTTCTGGATTTTTGACCATTTTGAAGACGTGCTAAGGCGCCTGATGGACCTGTGATGCGAGGACAAGCCTTCATAGGAGGGCTATCAGGGCGATTTGCAAATCATCGGCCCTCAACGCCAGAGATAGCGGCTTTGGCTACGGGGCCAAAATAGCCCGTTTAGCAAATAAGCATCTCCTGCACACAAGGAGCCAGTGCCGCGAAAATGGCTGTAATGGCTGCAATCATCGCTGTAAATGGTTTGTACTGTCGATACAGCATGTATACAAGCCCGGCAGGGCAGTAGCGCCAGATGGGTTGGCCACAACAACTTCGCCTGTTTCACATTTACAAGCTGCGTATTTGTGCCCTAATAATATTATTCTTCAGGTCAAACCGAGTCGCATTCTGCCCTTGCCGGGGTGCATTTTTATCTCTGGTAAAAAAAACGCTAATATGAACGCGAGATGAATGAAGCTTTCCAGTTTGGTTCAGGCAACCTTGGCTATTACTGGTGTCAAGCTTGGTAATGGCCGAGTATAAATAAAGAAAGGAATAGAATAATGACCCATAAAATGTTAGTCGGATTGGGCGTTTTGGCGGCAACAGCTGTTGCTGCCAGTTCATCGGCCTTTGCTGCTGGTGCTGGCGCTAGTGCCCGCGCTCACATGTATGTCCCGGTCGAATCGCTGGCCAAAACGGTGGCTTTGTCGCCTCGTGGTATTCGCCGCAGCCTGCGTGATCGTGGATATCGCAATATTCGTTTTATCGACCGTCGGCTCCCTGTTTACAAAGTAAAGGCATGCCGCAACGGTAAAAAATTCAGATTACGCCTCAATCGTTGGGGAGATATCAATCGACGCGTCCGCATTGGTCGTTGTGGTGGGTATCGACATGGTTCAGCCGGTCTAAGCTTCCCGCAAATTCGTGCCGGACTGCGCGATCGTGGATATCACAAGATTAGATTCACTGACAGACGTTTGCCCGGCTACGGCGCAAAAGTTTGCCGAAATGGCAAAAGATATGCTCTGCGCCTGAACCGTTGGGGACGGATCATGGATCGTGATCGTCGCGGTTGGTGTGGTTATGGCAGACGGAGTGGCGGAGCTCATCATGGTCGGGGCCCTCGTTCGGGAATTTACTATGATGGTCCTGGTCTTTCCATCACCCTTGGGGGCAGGGGGAGACGCTATTAGTAAGGATGCCTGGCGCCAATGGTTTTCATTGTCTTGCCAGGCGCGCCGGGCAACCTTGCTATATCGCTAAAGGGCATCAGCGGAACATACCTCCTAAGCTTGTTCCCGTTACCTCCAAGTTGATGTCCTTTGAAGGGTCGGGTGAGAAATCCCCGGCCCTTTTTTTGTGCCAACCCCTTCCATCCTTGACCTTGATCATTGCGATGTCATGGCTTTTGATGGCCCATAGCCTGCGGTGATGAATAGCAAGGCCGCGTCAGCATCATTGCATCGCGGCTTGCCTTTAGCGCCATCGTAGAACGGCTTTCCTTGGCGAATTTTGCTCATGTCGGTGTCATAAGTGGCTATCAAGGGCGATTGCTATTACTCGATGACAAGTTCCACATAGACCGGAGCGCCGGGTTCAATCGTTACTTTGCGCGTGAAGGTGCGGCCGGAATATTTGGCATCGATCAGATAATCACCTGCCGCCAGAATAAGGCTTGGCAAGGCACCACCGGCGTTTTTGATGAGTTTTCCATCGGGAGAAGAGATGCGCCAGATTGCCCCGGCCAGAGCTTCCCCTCCTGGTTTGTTGACCAGCTTGAAAATCACCTTGCTGGCACTATGGTTGATGACGGCATCGGTGAGCTTGCCAGCTTCAATGGTGATATCTGTCTCAATCAGCCCATTGGCGGTGCCGTAGAGACTGGCGACATGGTAGATGCCGGCGTTCAGGCGGATGGTGCGGGCGGGTTTGGCATTGTCGAGAATCAGGCGGCGCTTGCCAAACTGATCGCGTTCATCGGAATAAATCCGATAGACCACCTGTGATGCTGGCAGAACCGAGCCATCGACGTGCCGCGCCCCAAGGCGCAAACCACCGGCGTTCAAGACGAAATTGTGCTCAAAGGGTTTGGAGGACAAAATATCCAGTTTCTCGGTGAGATGCGAGCGCCCCCAGGATAGATTGACAAGATAGACCCCGAGCGGCAGTCGGTCATCAAATCGAGGCGCTTCTACTGACTTGACGAGCTTGTAGCGCCCGTCATCGTCTTTGCGCGATTGATATATGCGCCAGAATAATCCACTTTCGATGGCTTTGCCCTGCTCGGTGATGAGCGCACTAAATTTCACCTTGGCGGAGGTTTCTGGCAAGGTGATTTCTATCGATGGTTCTTTGCCCAAAAAGGTTGTGTCGGGGCGCGGAGCGACTGGTTTGGTCACGGGCGCGACTGGAGTTGCGACCGGGACTGGCGCGGGGACCTGGGCTGGCGCTGGAGCCTGAAGCTGGGCCTGAACTTGGGCCGGGGCTTTGATCTGGGGTGGCGCTGGAACCTGAACCTGAACCTGGGCCGGGGCTTTGGTCGGAACTGGGGCTGGAACTGGTGCCGCAATCGCAGTTTTGGGAAATGGCGCCGATGCTGGCGCTGTCGCTGGCGCAGCAGTGGCAGGGGCTTCCGCAATGACCGAGGGTGTTTCGGTAATTTTTTGCCAAATGACTGGCGCTGTGCCCTTGGCGTCAGTTCGGGCTGTTTCGGGGATCGTTTTATCAATGGAGGACAGGGTATCGCTCTGGGATTGAACCCTCGTCTTTGCGGCTGTTTGCGCCTGCGTGATCGCCTTTTGAGAGACGATAGCAGCTTTTAACCGTTTGGAAGATCGCGCGGGTAGCGGCACTGTCTGGGGGAATTTGATGGCGGGTCTGGTAGCGGCTTCTTCCAGCGGACCTGCAGGGGGAGAGGGCGGTGTTTCCAATGCGGCCAGCGTTGGCCTGGCGGGTTGTTTTTCGGTGACCACGGTTTGTAAGACCAGTTTGAGAGCGGCGGTCATTTCAGCGCCATTATTGACCGCGCTGAAGATGCCATTGGTGGCTTTGGACACGCAGGACAAGCGCTTGACTGCGGATGTTTTGCCGATCCCGATGACGTGAATTTTGGTTTGCGGTGAGCGCGTGGCAATGAGATTGGCAGAGGCGCAAATATCGGCGCTGCAATTGTCGCTGCCATCGGCCATTAACAGCATGTGCGAGGGGTTGGAGCTGGCATTTGCCATATTGATGGCCGCTATAAGCGATGCCCCAATAGGGCTCTTGCCTTTGGGTTTGATGCTATTGATGACATTGCCAAAGGCTGCTGGTTTCAGCGGTTTGGGAGTGATCACGGAAGAAATGTCCGTGCAGGAATTTAGCGTGTTGCGACCAAAGGTGATGAGACCGGCCTGCAGCTTGCCGCCATAGGCCGGTAAAGCTTTGTTCATGGCTTTGCGCACCAGCTTGTATTTGAGCTGGGTTGTCAGCTTGTCTTCCATCGAGGCCGAGGCATCGAGAATCATCATCAGTTGCGGCAATTGTTTGGCTTGGAGCGGGGCGTGCGCACTCATTAGAGCGGCAATCAAAGCAGCTCCCCCCAAGGCGTATCGAAGGGTATATCGAAGAGCTGATCCACGCAGCGTAAAATTGTTCATAATGTGGTTCCCCGCTATGCTTGAACATAGTCGAAAAAATAAGGCATAACTATGGACGCATTTGGGCTGTGGTTCCTTGTGAGGGATACGGGAAAAGACCGGCCCGTTTTCATTGCAGCTCCAGCTGTATTTGCTTGTTGTCGCCATTATTGATGACAAAGCTCTTGGCGTAGCGCTCCCCCAGATAATCGGCCACAACCTGATAATTGCCCTTGGCCAATGTCAGCCTTGGCGTTGTCGAACTGGCACTGGCGATCTGTTTGCCAGAGGCGTCAAGAATACTCCAAAACACCCCGGGCAGGGGAGGATTGCCCAGACTTAGAGCAAGGGAAAGCCTGACCCTGCCGGCACTCATAGAGATTTTGTGAGCCGTTTCTTGCCCTGCGGTCACATGCACCTGGACCCGGGCACGCGCGTTCGAATTTCCATAAATCGCCTTGATCACATAGTCTCCCGCACGCAACACAAATCGATTGCGGAAACTGCGGGTCGGCAACGATTGCGGGGTTTCCACCAGCGCATTGTTGCTTGACAGTTTGACGGTTTTCGAATTATCGCGATCCACCGGTTCAATCGTGTAGGCAATCTGCGCGGATTGATCGCTGGCGCCATTGTCGAGATTGGAGGACAGATTTAAAATACCGGCATTGAGGGTGAGGGAAACAGTTTTGCTATCTCCAGCTTTCACAAACAAGCGGGTGTAGCTGGAGGCTGCTCCTTGACGGGCGACAACGAAATATTCTCCCTTGGGGAGGATCAGTTTTGGATTTGGGTCAAGAGTGCGGATGAATTCCACGTCCTTTTTGGAGCGGCGCTGATATATTGCATATTGCACATCGCGAAGTATGGGCAGATCTTTGGCCAGACGGGTGTTAAAGCTGATTTCCCCGGCATCCAGCAGCGAGATATGGTTTTTGCGCTCTCCAGCCTTCAGGCTAAAGTCGTGGCGGGTTTGCATTTCATTGGCTCTTGCCTTGAGGCTGTACTTGCCAGGAGGAAGATAGAATACGGCTTTGGATTGTTGTTTATGAGCGATAATCCTGCCCGGGCTGGTGCCCCCCGTCGAGGCATCATACAAGGAAAAAATGATGTTGTTTGACAGGGCTGTGCCTTCTCCCAGCCTGGCGCTGGCGGTGAAAATCCCGACATCAAAGCTCAGGCGCAGCTTGAGCGGTGTATCAGGGCGCAATTCCACCTCGCGCTCGGCAAGCAATGTCTGGTGACGGACTTCAATATGATATTTGCCGCTTGGCATCGCTAAAAAAGGAGCGGCAGAGGCGAGGCGTTGCAGGGGCGTTGCGCCGGTTTTTGAGCTTTGTCCAGCCGGGTATATGCGCCAGCTGACATTGCCATCAAGTGGTGGCCCCTTGGACGACAGGCCAGCGCTCAAATAAAGACCGGGCGGGATTTTCTTGACCTGTTTTTTCCTGGCGGTGATCTGTGGCTTGCTGGTTGCTCCAAGGGAGCTGAAAATCTGCACAATAGCGCCGCGCAATTCGTCTTTGCTATTGGCGACAAGAAAGCGGCCGTTGCTGTTGTTGGCGATACATTGCAGTTGGGGACGTTCGGCATCAGGTACCGCAAAGCCAATGACATCAATCTTCAGGTCTGGATATTAGGCTTTCAGGGCGCTCGCCGTCTCACAAGGGTCTCGGCGGCAGTTCTCTATCCCGTCGGCGACCAGTATAATATGGGAGGCCTGTCCCTTGGTCTGCGTTGTTCTGGCAGCTTCAAGCCCTTGTGCCGCCATCTCCAGGGCGCTGTAAATCGGGGTTTTGCCGCGCGGCAACAAGCGCTTGACCGCCTGACTATGGGCTTTTTTGTCAATAGGGCTGATGGGGACGATCATTTCGATATCGCGACAATCACGGCGGCGGCGATGGCCATAGGACATCACGCCAAGCTCAACTCTGGGGCGCAAAAGATCAAGCTGTCGCGCCAGCTCCTGCCGGACGATGACAATCTTTTCGCGCTTGTTGAGCCGCCCCCACATACTGCCAGAACCGTCGATGATCAGCACGGCCGGCGGTTTATGCTCTGCACTCATGACCTCGTTTGGGGCCGCAAGGACGAGCACCAACAGGGCGAAAAATAATTTCAGGGGTAAGAATTTGTCGATCAACATGGCCGTTTTCCGCATTTCAATTAGATGCTACCCGCGACAATCTATCAAGTTAGGGCGGGCAAGTCTCAAGAAAATATCGCAACCTCGTGCCAACTGCCCTATATGTGGTCAGATATGACAAAGAATACAGGGGAAGGTTGGTAAAATTATGCCTCTTCAATTTCTATTGAAGCGCCGCTCGGTTGTGGCCTCACAGCTTCGAGAGCCGGGGCCTGACAGCGCGCAAATCACCGAATTGATTCGCGCTGCTATTCGGGTGCCAGACCATAAGGCATTGACACCATGGCGATTTTTGGTTTTCACCAAAGATGCGCGGGCTGATTTTGGCCGCGCCATAGCCGATATTTATGAGCAAACCCATGGAGACGAGTGTCTGCCGCGCCATCTGGAAAATGAGCGCAATCGTTTTATGCGGGCGCCGCTGGTGATTGCCGTCATCTCCAGTCCCGTTGAAAGCGAAAAAGTTCCTGTCAGCGAGCAGCTATTGTCTGCCGGGGCGTCGTGCCAGAACATCTTGCATGCCGCCAGGGCGCTTGGGTTTGGCGGCCAATGGATCACCGAGTGGATTGCTTATGACCAACAGGTTGCCAAGCTGCTGCGCCTTGAAAAAACACAATCAGTTGCCGGTTTCCCCTATATTGGCACACCGGCCATCGTACCCAAAGAGCGTCCAAGGGTTGAACCACAAGAGCTTATGAGCTACTGGAAAAATTAGACAAGCTGTCCGTCTGGAGCGAACCAATGTATTATGATGCCAGAAAAAATGATCATGGGCTGCAATATGATCCCATGAAAGCCATCGTGGCACCAAGGCCGATCGGCTGGATTTCGACCCTTAACGAGCATGGGGGCGTCAATCTTGCGCCCTACAGCTTTTTTAACCTGGTCTCGTATCGTCCCCATTATGTGATGTTTTCATCGCATGGCCGCAAGGACAGCTTGCGCAATGCCGAGCGCGAGGGCGAGTTTGTTTGCTCGGTCGCCACATTGCAGCTGTTTGATGAGGTCAATAAAACCGGCGCCTCTGTTGCCGCCCATGTCGATGAGATGCAAATGGCCAAGCTCAAGTCGAAGCCCTCGCAATTCGTCAAGCCGCCGCGCGTCGCAAAATCTCCAGCAGCTCTGGAATGTCGGTATCACCAGACCGTTGAACTGCCCGCATCTGACGCGCAGGCCGACCCCTATTTGATGGTGATCGGGGAAGTCGTTGGGGTTTTTATTGATGACAAGGTGCTAAAAGACGGGCGCTATAGCGCTGATATGGTGAAGGCGCTGGGGCGTTTGGGATATTTCGATTACACGGTTGCTGGAGCGCTTGCCAACACGGATAGTCCCTCATAAAGGACGAGCGCGGAATAAATCGGTGATTGTTATCCATTCATCAACCTATTGTTAAGATTTCATTCATTATATTTATCAGGTAAGGAAATTGGTTTCCGGCGTTGTTTTGAATTGGTCTCGAACTTGTTTAAACCTCGCTTGGAGTTGGTATGCCCATCCAAAGAACGTCGTCGATCCCTGTTAAGGTGCAAAATGCAATTACCGTTGCCAGTCAGCGTACTGGCGCGAGCTTTGACTATCTGGTCAATACGGCTCAGCGCGAAAGCAGCTTTCGGACCAATGCAAAATCTTCGTCCTCTTCGGCCGCTGGTCTGTTCCAGTTTATCGAAGGCACATGGCTAAAGGTCGTCAAGGAAGATGGCGACCGGTTGGGTCTTGCCGATATGGCCAAAAATATCCGCCGCTCCAGCTCGGGGAAATATTACGTCCCCAACAAGGGGCAGCGGCGAGAAATTCTTAATATGCGTCATGATGCGGAAACATCAGCGCTGGTTGCCGCCGCTTACACCGAACATAATGAACGCTATGTGCGAGGCCGTATTGGTCGCACGCCCTCAGATGGCGAGCTTTATCTCGCGCATTTTCTGGGGCCAGGCAGTGCCGCAAAAATGATCAATCTTGCCGAGCGCCAGCCCGATAGTCCCGCCAGTCGGCATTTCCCAAGCGCTGCAAGGGCAAACAAATCCATTTTTTATAGTGACGGGAAGTCGCGGTCTCTTTCAGAGGTGCATAGTATTTTGATCAAAAGCCATACTGGGAATAGTAGCGCCGGGGTGAGGCAGACCCAGTTCGGGGCCTTCGATTTTGGTATTATGGGATCGTTAAGTGAGGATTTTGGGGGCGCAAGCTATGGCTCTGGTGGGCCAGGAAGCATTGGTGTCTGGGGAGATACTGGCAAAGTGCGTGATGCTCGCGCGAGTGCTCGTTCTGGGGTAGGGGCTAAGAGTGAAAGCGCTGCGGCACCGGCCAGCGCCACGCAGCGGCACAAGCAGGCCGCCGAAACCTATCGTTCGGCGGCAACCGCGCCTGCTACATCAACATCGGGCCAATCAGCGGCCAGCAATGCAAGCTGGCTGAAGGACGCATTTGGTGGCAGCTAGAGCGTTTTGCGTTCACCCGCAATCATTCCAGCTGACATTTTTGCTCCATTTTGGCGGTAGGAAAAATCAATATATTCAGAGCTCTGTGCTCCCATAGTCAACCATTTTGACCGCGCAAGTGTGCGATGCCCCGGCCCGGCTCCAGCTTTGGAGCTGCAACAAGGGATAGCCCTCAAACCGCATTGTCTTTTGGTGCTTATGGCAAATGCAAACCCCTGGCTGGTTTTTTACACCAGACAAGGGCTTGATCGGTTTCCCGAATAGGTCTTGTTTTAGTATGCAGCGTTCAGAGTGTTTTTACAGATCTTACGGTTCGTGTGTTGCGCGTTTTTGCTCGCATGGATGAGCGCATACAGCGTGTTCTGTGGAATAGTTTTCATGATCAATTCGCCAACGCCATTTTGCGGGGTTTCCCTACAAGAGACGCGTGCAAAGCGATACTCAATTCCACTTTTTGCTTGATACAAAACGCCGGGTCTCTAATCCAGATCAGCGTTCAATAACGCACAAATTCCACTTCACCATAAGGCTGAACAAATCGCTCTCGACTTATCTGCCTGTTTGACCTTCTCCAATTTAATTGGAGATATATGCGATGTTCACAAGAGAAGCGCTGTAAATAGTACGCAGGTAAAGAGTAAGCCGTACCCGGCATCACAGACTTCTTGTCGTGAATGATCGTAAGTTTTGTGTATATTTATGTGGTTCGTGAAAGCCGCACAAGCCGTCAGTATATTAATACTATTCAGAGTGCGGCCCAATACTATCAGGCGGAGTCATTATCGTAACCTCCTTTTCATCTATACTTAAATTGTAGGGGCATAACTATGGGTCGTCAACTAAAATATGACGATTAATGGTGTGGCGTGGATAACAAACCGCCTTGCAACAAGGGGCCTGAGGCGATAATCATAGTTTTTGGCGCGCCACAACTGGCATTGCTGGCGCAAGCTTTTGGCTTGGGCAACAAAGCGCTTACGCAAACAATAAACTGCCGCAAGGAATATATGACTATGGCTGTAGAGACCCCGATTTGTGATTTTGGCTGGAGTGCGCCGGAATTTTCACTGCCAGCAACAGATGGAAAAACCTATACCCTGGAAGAGCTTAAGGGAGAGAACGGCTTGCTGATCATGTTCATCTGCAATCATTGTCCCTATGTGAAATCGGTGATTGAGCGGATTGTCAGGGATGCGAATGAGCTTTACGCATTGGGCATCAATACGGTGGCCATTTGCGCCAATGACGCCAATGATTATCCCGCCGACAGTTTTGAAAATATGGCTGTGTTCGCGAAGCAACACGGCTTCAATTTTCCGTATCTGCACGATGAAAATCAGGCCATCGCCAAGGCTTACAACGCCGTTTGCACCCCGGATTTTTTCGGCTTCGACAAGAATTTGGGCCTGCAATATCGCGGCCGCCTTGATGCCAGCCGCAAGGAGGCGGTACCAGATGCCAAGCGCGATTTGTTTGAGGCCATGAGCGAAGTGGCCAAAACTGGCAAGGGTCCAATCGAGCAAATCCCCTCCATGGGTTGCTCGATCAAGTGGAAAGCGGCCTGACGCTTGTTTGTCTCAATCGGTTATCTGACACCAAACCATTCCAGTCCGTCTGGAAGTTTTTGAACTGAATAATCAACTTGCAAGACGCGGCGGTGTGTCGGATGTTCTGCTGCTTTTGAAGCATGGATAATTGACGTCGCGTAGGCCCATATGTCTCCTGCGTTTGCCAGGCAAGCGCGGATTTGGTGGTGTATGACAAGATCGCTTATTTCTTCAACAGGGATGCGCCCGAGTTGATGAGATCCGGGCAGGATCAACAAAGGAGCGTTATTGGTGTCACAGGCGTCAAGATGAGCGCGTAAAGTCACCATTTTCTCGATGAATTGAAAGGGGGGCTCGACATGGTCTATCCCGGACTTGACTGACCAAGGTCCAAAATTTGGTAATGCTGTTTTCTTGCGGACTGCGATTGTGCGGTCTTGATGCCAGCCAAGAGCCCAATTGGAACTGGGGGTTTTATCGAATAAAATAGCTCTGACTGGCTGAGCTTTGTTTCCGAGAAAACCTTCTGCAATTTTTTGCATTGCTCCATCTGGGGCAAGAATGTGTGACAGATCATCGTCGTGAGCCAGGCGCAACCCCGCAGAAAGCCTTGAGAAGCGCAAGGCCAAGGAATGCAGCAATGAGAGTTCCTGCCCTCTAAGGGCCAAAGGGAAGCGCTCAGCACCATCGGTCTTCAAATTCATTTTATTAAGCGCTCCCCTAAATAACATTGGCACAAAGGAGCTATGTCGCCCCTTTGTGCATTGGTCTGTTGGGTGCCGCTTTTTTACAAAAGCTGGTCGAGGCCGGGAATGGAGCCAGCGATCTGCGCGATGACATCGCCGCCAGCTTTTTCGGTGGCAAACTCCATCAATTCATTGCCAACGCCTTTGGCCTGATCGATCGAGAGGCCAGCGCCGGTCAGATCGCCGACCATGCCCATCACGGGGCTATCGCCACCCAGCATACTGGCCGCGGCGCCCATCAGGCCGCCCAATCCGCCACCACTGTCGCCATCGCTTGTGGCGCTGGCAGCAGCGCTGGCCAGATCGCCCGCGCCTGGCATGGCGTTCATCAAAGAGGCGACCGCTCCGGCGTCCCCTTCTTTTTGGAACATGTTGAGGATGATGCCGACAGCGGTCTTGGCTAGGCCTTCGTCAATGCCGACACTTGTTACGATACGTTGAATAAGTTCTTCCATTTATTGTCTCCTGTAAGGGGGTAAGGGTTGGTTGGCTAAAATATAATAGATCAAAGATTGGCTGCACACTCCATATAAAAGCCCGATGGGGTTGTGGCAAGGGGGGTAGATTGCGGCAAAGGCGTCGCTTTTGACCGATCTGTGCGCGGGGTTTCTTGCTTGATGTTCACAATTCTCCCCTACAAAGAGCATTGATAATGCTATAAATTCTCCTAAAGTCGATCCAATACGATTCTTTGTGCCTGGCGTTTTCATTGTTGATCACCAGCCGGGCGCACCTGAAAATTGAATTTGAGCAAGCAAAACAAGGAGCTGTTCGCGATGAGCATCGACGAAACAATCTATATTGGAACCAGCAATATTGATACTGAGCCGCAAAAAGAGCAGCTTTTGTTAAAACTTGCCAACCGGCACGGACTGATCACCGGAGCGACGGGCACCGGTAAAACCGTGTCGCTGCAAATTCTCGCGGAAGGGTTTTCAGAAGCCGGAGTGCCGGTTTTTTGCGCCGATGTGAAGGGCGATCTGTCCGGCATTGGCGCAAGCGGCGTCACCAAAGATTTTTTGGAAGGGCGGGCTGAAAAAATCGGCTTTGATGACTATAAATACCGCGCCTATCCAACGGTTTTTTGGGACCTGTTTGGTAAAAAAGGTCATCCCATTCGCACCACTGTGCAAGAAATGGGGCCTTTGTTACTGTCTCGTCTGCTCGATATTAATGATACCCAGGAAGGGGTGATCAATATTGCTTTTCGCCTTGCCGAGGATGAAAAGCTGCCTTTGCTCGATCTCAAAGACCTGCGCAAGTTGATGATTGAGGTGTCCAATCGCGCCAAGGAGCTGTCAGCCGAATATGGCAATGTCTCCAAATCATCGGTCGGGGCCATTCAGCGCCGTTTGCTGGTTCTGGAAGAACAAGGTGCCGAGGAATTTTTTGGTGAGCCAGCGCTTCAGATCAGCGAATTCATGCGCACCACCTATGATGGTCAGGGCTTTATCAATGTGCTGGCGGCCGACGAGCTGATGAAATCACCGCGTCTTTACGCGACATTCTTGCTGTGGCTATTGTCCGAGCTGTTTGACGAGATGCCCGAAGTTGGCGATCCGGACAAGCCAAAGCTGGTGTTCTTTTTTGATGAAGCACATCTTTTGTTCGATGAAGCACCAAAGGCGCTGCTGGAAAAGGTCGAGCAGGTGGTGCGGCGCATTCGCTCCAAGGGCGTTGGGGTTTATTTTGTGACGCAAAACCCCCTCGATGTGCCAGATAGCGTGTCGAGCCAGTTGGGCAACCGCGTCCAGCATGCGCTTCGTGCCTTTACACCTCGCGAACAAAAGGCAGTGCGAGCCGCAGCCAGCACTTTTCGCCAGAACCCTGATCTCAATACGGCAGACGTCATCATGCAACTGGGAGTGGGGGAGGCGCTGGTCTCGACCCTCATGAAAAAGGGCGAACCATCAATTGTGCAGCGCACCTTGATCCGTCCTCCCTCCTCGCGTCTTGGCCCCTTGGAGGCCAGCGAGCGAGAAGCCTTGATGGCAAAAAGCCCGGTGGCAGGGCTTTATGATGAAGCGATAGATCGCGAGTCGGCCTATGAAATGCTCGAAAAACGTTGGGCCGAACGCGAAGCCTTGCGAGCGGAAACCGCCGAAAAGCTGGCCGCCGATAAAGCCGCTCAAAAGGCAGCCGGGCGCTCTTCGCGGCGTCAAGGCCCCATGGAAGCCTTTGGCAAAAGCTTTTTGCGCTCGATCGCCCGTCAGATCAGCCGTATTGTCGTTAAGTCATTATTTGGTGGACGCTAGTGGCTTGCCTCTCTTAAATTGAATGGTGTTTTCTACTTGCTCCCGCGACAAGTTTGGGAGCTGCAGCGAGCAAACGCAGAGTCGGGGTCCAGGGGCCACGCTTCTTGCCCTTTCGATAGTTTGCCACCCGCTGCCCTGGATCCCGGGGCAAGCCCGGGAAGCGGTTAGGTTTAGGGGGGGGGGCAAATTGCGATACCCATCAATTTAAGAGAGGCAGGCCACTAGGCAGGATATATCGAGACGGTATTTGATGGTGGCTATAAATCTTTCGCGATGCTCAAGCCTGTTTTTGGTGCCCTGCCACTTTGCGGCTTGAGGGCGCGAGAGCGGCCAGCTCGACGAAGCAAAGCAATATCAGTAGGCAAGTTGTCGGCGCGAATTGCCAAGAAACGGAGCCAAAAACGGGCGCGAATTGTGCCCTGTGCGACCAATAACCACTGGATTTGCTCATATATTGCATAATTTTGACTTCACGGCGTCATCATGTTGGGTATAGGCTGGATGACAGGTCGAGACGTCATGAGGGGGCGCGAAAGCTCTCTTTTGAATTGGCGTAAAATTTATGAGTTGGAACATTGATGCCACCAAAGACACCCTTGCTGGACACGGTCGATACTCCCAAACAGCTGCGCCATCTCAAAGATGATCAATTGCCGCAACTGGCGCGCGAGTTGCGCGACGAGATGATTGATATTGTTTCGCTGACCGGCGGGCATCTGGGCGCCGGGCTGGGCGTTGTGGAACTGACGATCGCTCTGCACAAGATATTTGATACCCCAAAGGACCGGTTGATCTGGGATGTGGGGCATCAAACCTATCCTCATAAAATTCTCACGGGACGGCGTGCCCAGATGCGCACCCAGCGACAGGGCGGCGGGCTTTCTGGCTTTACCAAGCGCAAGGAGAGCGACTATGACCCGTTTGGCGCTGGCCATAGCTCTACCTCTATTTCAGCCGGGCTTGGCATGGCGGTTGCCCGCGATCAGTTGGGAGGCTCCAATAAAATCATCTCGGTGATCGGCGATGGCGCCATGAGTGCGGGCATGGCCTATTAAGCCATGAATAATGCGGGGGCCATGGATAGCCGCATGATCGTCATTCTCAACGACAATGATATGTCGATTGCCCCACCGGTTGGTGCCATGGCGGCCTATTTTGCGCGCCTGTCATCGGGCGGTACCTATCTTTATCTGCGCGATATTGCCAAGCAGCTGGCTAAAATCCTGCCCCAGAAATGGGAAGAGCGGGCCAGACGGGTGGAAGAGCACACGCGCACCTTGTGGGCTGGCGGCACCTTTTTTGAAGAGCTTGGTTTTTACTATGTCGGACCGATTGATGGTCATAATTTCGAGCATTTATTGCCCGTCTTGCGCAATATTAAAGACGCGCAGCAGGGGCCGATCTTGTTGCATGTGCGCACCCAAAAGGGCAAGGGCTACGGGCACGCCGAAAAAAGCGCCGACAAGTTTCATGGCGTCAGCCGCTTTAATGTGGTGACCGGCCTGCAGGAAAAATCAACGGCGCGCAGCTATACCAGCGTTTTCGCCCATCAGCTGATCAAGGAAGCGGACAAAGACAAGCGCATCACCGCGATTACCGCCGCCATGCCAGATGGCACAGGATTAAAGAGCTTTGCCGAAAAATACCCTGATCGGTGCTTTGATGTGGGCATCGCAGAGCAACATGCCGTGACCTTTGCGGCGGGGCAGGCGGCCGACGGGTTAAAGCCTTTTGCCGCGATTTATTCGACCTTTTTACAGCGCGCCTATGATCAGGTGGTGCATGATGTGGCCATCCAGAATCTGCCCGTGCGCTTTGCCATTGATCGCGCCGGACTGGTGGGGGCGGATGGTCCAACCCATGCGGGCAGTTTTGATCTGGCTTTTTTGTCCAATCTGCCAAATATGGTGGTGATGGCGGCCAGCGATGAGGTGGAGCTGGCCCGTATGGTGGTGACAAGTGCTGCTCATGACGCCGGGCCGATTGCCTTTCGCTATCCACGCGGCAGTGGCGATGGTCTGGTTATCCCGGATCAGCCCGACGCCTTGACCATTGGCAAGGGGCGTGTATGCAAGGAAGGCAGCAAGGTGGCGTTACTGTCCCTTGGTGGCCGCCTTGAAGTGGCGCTGGCGGCGGCGGCGAAACTGGATGGATTTGGACTTTCCACAACGGTCGTCGATGCCCGTTTTGCCAAGCCTCTCGATACCAAGCTGATTGCCCAACTGGCGCGCCATCACGAAGTATTGCTGACCCTCGAAGAGGGGGCAAGCGGTGGTTTTGGCTCGCAGGTGCTGAATTTTCTGGCTCTTGACGGCCTGCTGGACAATGCCAAGGGCAGCGGCGGCCTCAAAGTGCGACCATTGGCGCTCCCGGATGAGTTTATTGATCATGATGCCCCTGACATCATGTACCAAAAAGCCGGACTTGATGTAGAGGCGGTTATCCGTACCGTGTTTGGGGCTCTTGGCCGCCAAATGAACGAAACCGGCAGCCATCTTGATCTGGCTTAGCGCGGCGTAATCAGCGTTTGTGACGATGGACCAGTCATGCATCAACTGTATGGCTGGCATGCTTTGGCGCCTCTACACTTTTTAACCCGAATCTGCGACAATGAGCCTCAATGAATAATGTTCAATTTTTGAGGGAGGCCAAAACATGTCACGGCAATTGCTGCAACTAAAGGGCGATCCCTCGATCCGGCGCTTTGTGTTTTCGCAAACCCGCGCTACGAGCCTGTTCGATCAGCGCTATGACGAACTGATCGACCGGATCGAAGAGCTGTTTTTGCTCTATGGGGTATTTCATGTGCAAATCCATATGTCGACCTGTCAGGTGACCGTCTGGTTGCTCGATGATCCCTATAATTACCGGGTTTTGGCCGGGGATGAGATTTTTGATGCTGACAATCGCCAGCGCGTCCCGCTCTTGTCTTATCCCGATGGGGCCAAAATAGGCGGCAAGCAGATCCGGCCGCTGATGGAAAAGTTCAAACTGTTGCGCTTTGGCGACGACACCGTCTATCTGCGTTCTGGATCCATCAATGTCATGAATGGCTGTCTGGGGCTTAATTTCTCCTGCGATGGCACGCATTATATCGATCATGCGGAATTTCTTGCCAGCGAGCTATACGAAGTCTGATCCGGTGTGCTATCAACCCCGATGGCTGAAAACATTCTACAGATACAATCTCTTGGGGCGGGTGGCGACGGCGTTGCCACCAGTCCCGAAGGCGTGCCCGTATTTGTGCCTTTGGCACTACCGGGAGAACGTGTGGCGGTGGAAATCACCGATGGGCGCGGCAAGCTCTTGAGGGTTATTGAACCTTCAAGCGACCGCATCAAGCCCGTTTGTGCTCACTTTGCGCAATGTGGTGGCTGCGCGCTACAGCATTTGCGCGCCCCGCTTTACGAGGACTGGAAACGGCAACAACTTGCCCAGACCTTGGCGGCGCGCGGACTGAAGACGCAGGTCTCGCCGCTTGTTGCTGGCACAATCGGTATGCGCAGGCGCGCCGTTTTGAGCGCCACCCGCACCAAAAAGAGCGTCATGATCGGCTATTTCAAGCGATCCAGCCATGAGCTTGTCGATATTCATCAATGTCCCGTTTTAAGCCCCGATATTGTCGAGGCGCTGCCCGCGTTACGCAAGCTGGTGCGCCCGCTCTTGTCGCGCAAGAATGTTGCCCGACTGTCTGTTCTATCGACGAAGGGCGGTCTGGATGTGGTCATTGACAAGGTCGAACCAGCAGCTGAGGCGAGCATGCGCATCAAGCTCGTGGAGCTTAGCGCCGGCCTGTCTTTGGCGCGACTGACCGTGGCTGGCGACATGATCATCGAAAAAGACCGGCCCTATATATCGTTTGATGGTCTAAAGGCCATCTCGCCGCCGGGAGGTTTTTTACAAGCCAGTCAAATCATTCAAGACAAGATGATCGCTCATATTCTGGAGCTTGTCAGTGCTGGCAAAGCCCCCAAAGGGCGGGCTCTTGATCTCTATAGCGGTATGGGGACTTTCTCACTGCCACTGGCCCGAAATTTCAAAGTGCTGGCCGTTGAATATGATAAGGCAGCGCTCAAAGCCTTGCAACAGGCCATCGGATTGTCCAAAAGATTGAAACCCGTTGAGATACTGGAGCGCGACCTCGCCATTATGCCGCTTTCCGCCCTTGAACTGCGAGACTATGATGTGGCTTTGTTCGATCCACCCCGTTCCGGGGCAAGAGCGCAAGTCGCCGAGCTGGCAAAATCAGACATTCCCCAGCTCATCGCCATCTCGTGCAGCCCGGCAAGCTTTGCAAGAGACGCCCGTATCTTGATTGATGGCGGCTATCAACTAAAATCCCTGACGCCGTTTGATCAGTTTTTATTTTCAACCCATGTGGAGCTGGTGGGGGAGTTCGTGAAGAAATGACCTCGCCGGTCGGGTAGCCTGCTCGGCTCGCGCCAAGGGCCAGCCCTTGGAACCCGTTTGGGGTGCTATGAGTAGTGTAGGTAAAAATGGATAAGGAATATCTCCGGCTTTAAAGAAAACGCGTTGATTTAGCGTTATACATCAGTGTCATCCCCGCGAAGGCGGGGAACCATAACCCCAGGCCTGTCATTTTCACGTACAAATCCACCAACACACTCCCGTTCCAAATTACAAATACAGGGAGTATGGATCCCCGCCTGCGCGGGGAAGACAGAAATTTACTGTTGTAAAGCAATGACTAGTTTTCTGCTTATCCATTATTCGGGTTAGTGTAGGTAAAAAATGGAAATAGCGGGGGATATACGCCTCCCCCCAGCCCTATCGAGCTTGATACTTGCCTCACAATTATTTTTCACCCGCAATAGCGGGGTCTGGGGGCTAGTCCCCAGCGCTGTCCGCGCAGGACATTCAACCACCAACCTGCCCACGATGCCGCAAATAGTGATCGGCCAGCACCAGCGCCATCATGGCTTCACCCACGGGCACGGCGCGGATACCAACGCAGGGGTCGTGGCGGCCTTTTGTGGACACTTCCGTTTCGGAACCGTCGCGGGTGATGGTTTTGCGCGAGGTGCGAATGGAAGAGGTTGGTTTGACCGCGAAACGAGCGATAACCGGCTGGCCGCTGGAGATGCCGCCTAAGATGCCTCCCGCATTATTGGACAAAAAGTCTGGTTGGTCGTCTTTCCGGCACGAATTTCGTCGGCATTTTGTTCACCAGACAGCATGGCGGCGTCAAAACCTGCGCCAATCTCGACGGCTTTGACGGCATTGATGCTCATGAGGCCAGAGGCCAGATCCTGATCGAGTTTGCCATAGACCGGAGCGCCAAGGCCAAGGGGCACGCCGGTGGCGGTCAGCTCGATGACCGCGCCGATCGAGGAGCCATCTTTGCGTACCTTGTCGAGAATGGTGGCCCAGTTTTGCGCGGCTTTGGCATCCGGGCAAAAGAAATCATTTTGGTTGATCTGCTCATCATCCCAATTGTCACGATTGATTTTATGCTCGCCGATCTGCACGAGGGCGCCGGTTATTTTCAGCCCTGGAATGACCTTGCGGGCGATGGCCCCGGCGGCGACGCGCATGGCGGTTTCGCGGGCCGATGAGCGCCCGCCGCCGCGATAATCGCGCAAGCCGTATTTTTTGGTATAGGTATAGTCGGCATGGCCGGGCCGGAAAGTTTCCTTGATATTGCTATAGTCTTTGGAGCGCTGGTCGACATTTTCTATCAGCAGCGAAATGGGCGTGCCGGTGGTGCGCAAGCCATCGGTATCTTCATCTTCGAACACGCCGGACAAGATTTTCACCTGATCGGGTTCGCGGCGCTGGGTCGTGTGGCGCGATTGGCCGGGGCGGCGCTTGTCGAGAAAGGCCTGGATGTCCTGCACTGTCAGTTTAATGCCGGGAGGGCAGCCATCAATCACGCAGCCAATAGCGGGGCCATGGCTTTCCCCCCATGTGGTGATGCGAAAAAGGTGACCAAAGCTGTTATGGGACATGTCAGTGCCTGTCATCAATGAGGGTTATATTTCGTTGAAGACCATCTCTATCCGCTCGGGTCAGTTCGGTCAATTGCCAGCGAAACTGAACTGGAACAAGTCAATTGGCGACGTAAATGCCACGACCATTTGCGGGTTGCAGGGGGCGGTTATTGCGACCCATGATTTTTTGAAATTTGGCCAGGGTTGCAGGGGCAACGCCAAGCGAGGATTGCAGAACGACCCAGCCGACATTTTGCGTGCAGGGGGGGGTGGTCAAGGACCCCGAATAGGTAAATGCGCGGCGATTGTCTGGCAGCAATAATGCCGGGTTGATGTTGGGACCACCGCTTGAGCTGTAGTCGCCTTTATTGGCGGGTACCGGCATGTGATCAATGAGTTGATTTGTACCACCGGCATTGATCATGATGGCCACAAATGCCATCTGGTTCTGGGCGTTTTTATGCACCAGATGCACTTCCATGGGAGCGCGGCGGCCATTGATGGCATGCTCGCCAGGGGTATGGAAATGGAATTCGATCAGATCATAGGGCTTGCCATTGACCAGCAATTGATTGGCCTGCCCTTGCGCCGTTTTGGTAAGCTCTATTCGTATGGCGCGGCCAGTATTGATGACTTTGCCGCTTGAGGGGGCGTAGTTGAATTGAAAATTTGGCCCGCTCAACGGCGCGCCAGCGACGATATTGATGGGGGACTGGCTTTTACCGCTGCCGCAGGTTTTAAAGGCGGGATCAAGGGCAGCCCATTTGGTGTTTTTATAGTCCCAACGCGCTTTGGCGGGTTTTGCCGCCGGTTTGGCAAGCGGCTTGGTGGCTGTTTTGGGGGCTGTTTTCGGTGCGTTTGCGGGTGCTGTGGCCAGTTTCGCGGGGGCCGTTGCTTTGGTTGCAGGTGTTTTGACTGCGGGTGTTTTCGCGGCATCTGTTTTGGC
This sequence comes from Alphaproteobacteria bacterium, assembly GCA_024279115.1. Taxonomy (GTDB): domain Bacteria; phylum Pseudomonadota; class Alphaproteobacteria; order Rhizobiales; family JAKIUO01; genus JAKIUO01. The sequence goes on along the minus strand of JAJRRW010000030.1, from coordinate 21,047 downwards.
GTTTTTACTGGCGGCCGGGGATGCGTTTGTTGCGGATTTTGGCGTTGCGGGATTGGCATCGCTGGCTGTCATCAGGGCGTTTATATCCCCTCGCATCTTGCCACTATAGGCATAGACCCCACCGACAATGGCCAGGGGGATCAGCAGCACGAGGGCCAGGAAGTCCAAGCGGGCTCCTTGCGCGGGGGCGGATCCTTTGGCAGCCATATTATGAACGGCCGCTTCGGCTCCCCCTTTTTGTGGCAGATCAGGTTCTGACAGGCGAATATTGGCGGCCATGGCTGCCTGGCGGTGGATTTCAGCTTCGGCGCTGCCTTTTTCGGGAAGCGCCGGTTTTTGCGACGACTTGGCTTTTTGGTCTTTTTTGCGAGAAAGCCCCTTCACAGCAGCTTTTTCTACGAAATCCTTGTCACTCATGAGTTCCAAAACCTTACAATTTTAAGCCCCGACAACGCCAGTGATGGCCAACCGTTTATCCAATTTTTGTCCAATGAGCCATATTCTACATATTTGTCAGAGGCTTGTCGTCAAACAATTGCACCATAGTTACTATAATGAGGATTAGCTGCCCGTATTTTAGAGCTTTTTAACCTCAATCGCGAAGGCCTGTGCAACGGCTATTTCCTTGAGATAATCAAAGCGCCCCGACGCGCCGCCATGACCAGCCTCCATATTGAGCTTGAGCAGCAAGGGCGCCTCATTGGTCTTCATATCGCGCAATTTGGCCACCCATTTGGCAGGCTCCCAGTAAGTCACCGCGCTATCTGCGATGCCAGACAGCACCAGCAGGGGGGGATAGTCCTTGGCTTCCACATTGTCATAGGGGGAATAGGAGGCAATATAGTCATATTCCTCGCGGCTATTGATGGGGTTTCCCCATTGCAACCATTCGGGAGGTGTGAGGGGCAGGGTGTCGTCGAGCATGGTGTTGAGCACATCAACAAACGGCACCTCGGCGATAATGCCGCCAAACAGCTCTCCCGCCCAGTTGGCGACAACCCCCATCAACATGCCGCCAGCTGACCCGCCCTGGGCGATGATCTGGCCCTTGCTGGTGAATTTTTCATCAATCAAATAACGGGCGGTATCTATGAAGTCATTAAAGGTGTTTTTCTTGTTTTCGCGCTTGCCATCAAGATACCAGGCGCGGCCCTTTTCTTCACCGCCTCTGATATGGGCGATGGCATAGACAAAACCGCGATCGACGAGAGAGAGCCGGGCCGTGGAGAAGTTCGCGGGGATGGAAATGCCGTAAGAACCATAGCCATAAAGCAGCAGGGGAGCGGAGCCATCAATATTTGTGCTGGCGCGGTATAGCAAGGTGACGGGGATTTGTTGACCATCGCGGGCCGGTGCCATGATGCGGCGCGTGATATAATCCTTGGGATCATGACCAGATGGCACTTCTTGGGTTTTGCGCAAGGTGCGTTGTTTGGATTGCATGTCATAGTCATAGACTTGCGCCGGGGTCGTGGGGGAGGAATAGGTGAAGCGGATCAGATCTGTGTCATATTCATAGCCCGGCGAGACGCCAAGGCTATAGGCCTCTTCCTCAAATTCAATCGTGTGTTCTTCGCCAGTGTCGAGCGCTGTGATGACAATGCGCGGCAGGGCATTTTCGCGTTCAAGGCGGATCAGGTGGCGTTTGAGGGCGATCACGTCGAGAATCAGGCGGCCTTGCTGGTGGGGGACGATATCGCGCCAGTTTTCACGGCGCGGATCGTCAAGGGGCGCTTCCATGATTTTGAAATCCTGGGCGCCCTGGCAATTGGTGTGGATGATCAAGCGATTATTGCTTTGGTCATGTTCCAGCGAATATTCATGCTCTTTTTCGCGAACGGCGATGAGTTTTGGGGGATCAAGCGGGGTTTGCGCATCGATCAACCGCACTTCGTGGGTCTCGTGATCATGGGCATCAATCAAGATGTAGCGCCCGCTCTGGGTTTCCCCCAGCCCCAGAAAAAAGCCGGTATCAGGCTCTTCATAAATCATCACATCTTCACTGGTCTTTGTACCCAGCTTGTGGCGGTATATCCAGCGGATACGGTTGTGATCGTCATATTTGGCATAAAACAGATAGTTGGTATCGCTGGACCAGAAGATACCGCCGCCAGTGTTCTCGATCTTTGTATCCAGGTGTTTGCCGGTGTCTATTTCCTCGATCACCAGCGTGCAATAGCCAGAGCCCTGGGTATCGTGGGACCAGGCAAGGAGCTTGTGGTCGGGACTGTGCGAGACGGCATGGATCTGATGAAAGGCGTGGCCGAGGGCTTGTTTATTGCCATCCAGATAGATTTGTTCGTCACCGCCGTTCACCGGTCGTCGGCAAAAAAGCGGATATTGCTCGCCCTCAATGACCCGCGAATAATAGTGAAAAGGACCATCGGGGCTGGGGACGGAGCTGTCATCTTCCTTGATCCGCCCTTTCATTTCTTCATAAAGGGTTTCTTGCAGGGTTTGGGTGGTAGCCATGACCGAACTGGAATAGGCGTTTTCAGCTTCCAGATGGGTGCGGATATTGCTGGCCAGAACGGACGGGTCTTTGAGCACATCTTGCCAATTGTCAGCGCGCAACCAGCCATAGTCATCGCTGAGTTGATGGCCATGAACGGTGGTGGTTTCGCGATGTTTGGGGGCAATCGGCGGCGTATTGGCGGGGGTGGTCATGTCGGGCTCTCGAAATCTGTTGGGGTTGTCTGGCAAGGATGGTTCGCGTTGGTCTATGGCCTGAATGTGGTTTTTAACAGGGTTGGTCATGGCAGATGAGCCTGATTTGCAACCAGTTTCAATCAAAAAACAAGTCTCATGCGCAGATGGTCCGTTGTTGTTTGCCGCCAGGGCTTATTTCCATAGAGACAGAAGCAACCCATGGGTTGCAGACCGGGTAATGACCACAGTCATATTCAAATACAACCAAGCACAAACCACCAAAAGCTCTTACTAACACGGCTCTTTTTATGAACTTCTCGTACTAGATGACAGTTTTGGTCGATATGTCGCATCATAAAGGGCCAGAACAGTGTTTTAATACATTGATTTTTGATGCCGATTTATGTCACTTACTTAAAATTCGCATTTGCTGATATTTGATATGGAATCGCAGGAATGAAAGTTTCCACTTTATATTTTCAGGCAGTAACCGTATGAAACCGGCGGGCACAGGTAGTTGTGGATAAAATATCAAGTCTAGTGATAGTATCTATTGATTTGATATTTTATATTGTGTAATTATATGCAGCCCGTTCGATTTGTTTCGTTATGAATAAAAGAAAGTCTATGAGTATCTGGTTGGTTTTTGTTATATAACGCGTAAAAATGTTGACAAAGACTATAGTGTGACAGTTTCGGTTCAACGGGATCAGTCAGTTTCATAAATAATAATGACTGACTTCGGGGACATCTGATGAATAAGAAAGCAGAGTAAAAATGGAAGAATACCAGGAACAGACAGAGTTGGTACATCTGGCAGCAGACGTCGTTGCTGCTTATGTCTCACACAATACAGTTGGAGCTGCTGAACTGCCGCACATCATTAGCGAAGTTTATGAAGCTCTCAACACCGCTGCGGTAAAAGCCAGTACGCCTCCACAAGAGGAATATAAGCCAGCCGTATCGATCAAAAAATCCATTCAGCCAGATTATCTCATCTGCCTGGAAGATGGCCAAAAGTTCAAATCATTGAAGCGGCATTTGAAAACCCATTATGATATGTCTCCAGAAGAATATCGTGAAAAATGGTCGTTGCCGCATGACTATCCAATGGTTGCCCCTAACTATTCGGAAAAGCGTCGCTCACTGGCCAAGAAGATGAAACTGGGTCACAAGCGCTAGGCTCTTGTCGATAGACTAATTCATAAACCGCTTTTGGCACAATGGCTGCCAGGAGCGGTTTTTTGTTGGCACCACCAAACTTTAACGACAGCAGCAAATTCTATTGGCTCAGGCCAGTTTGGTAAAATTGGGGTCGTGTCTCATTTTGAATATTAAAGCTCCCCGGACCAGCAAAAACGCGGGTGCGGTTTTGTGCCGAGCCGGGGCAAAGGGGCTCATACATAGAGATTTTGCCTGTTTGCCACTGGATCCCGGTTCAAGCCCGGGAAGCGAACTATTTTAAACTGCGACACTATCAAAATTGGTCATTTGGCTGTTCGTTCAGGATTTTTGTGGCGGTTTTGAGCGCTCACTGGATCGCGGTCCCTGGCGCGGTGGTTTTTTGGAGGATCTGGATGGTCTGTCTTGCGGGATGCGCAGAGCCGCTTCCAACCGGTCAATATCGGCAAGATGCAAGTCTGTTTGCGGAAACGGAATGGAGATATTGGCCTCGCGCAGAGCGCGCAAAATGCTGGAGCGCAATTGCGAGCGCACCCCCAGGGAGCTGGTGATATCGCTCAAAAAGGCGCGCAACGAAAAGTCCAGTGAACTGGGGCCAAAATCCATGAAAATAACTTGCGGTTCGGGATGTTCGAGCACAGCGGGGTGCGCTTTGGCGACGCCGAGCAGCAGGTCGTGAACCTCGTCAGGATCAGCATCATAGGAAACGCCGATATTGATTTCCACACGCCCAAGCGGGCTGCGCAGGGTCCAGTTTTTGACCGTCCCTGATATGAGCTCGGAATTGGGAATGATGATGTGGGAGCGGTCAAATGTTTCAATCTCCGTGGAGCGTACGGAAATGCGCCGCACATTGCCCTCGTCCGTGCCAACATTGATCCAGTCGCCCACCTTGATGGGGCGCTCCACCAGCAAGATCAGTCCCGAGACGAAATTATTGACAATACTTTGCAGACCAAAACCAATTCCCAATGACAAGGCACCAGCGACAATGGCCAGATTGCCAAAGCCGATCCCCGTATAGCTAAGGGCGATGAGGGCCGAAATACTGATGCCCAGATAGCCGATGGCCGTTTTGATACTGTCCTCGGCCCCGGTTTGCGAGCGGCTCTTGGAGAGGATACGCTTGTCGAGCCAGCGTTGAAAGATCTTGGTAACAATAACCCCAAAGAAGAACAGGGCAAATGAAATCAATATCGTTACCAGCGAAATGGTCAGGCCGCCAAATTCAAAACCAAACAGGGCCTGGCGGGACCAGCTTAACACATCATTCCAGCTAAACCCCCATTGCAGCGCCAAAAAAGGCAGCGCGGAGAGAAATAGAACGGCATTTAGTGCCAGCATGGAGACGGCACCGAGCTGTTCACGGCGCTGCTCGCCGATGCCAAAGGTCTTGGCCAAAAACTGGCTGGTCGATCTGTCTGGCTCCCCAAAACTATCCGTAAATTCGCGAATGGACAGATGGGTGAGGTAAATGACGATCAAGATTGAACCGGTGACCACGGTTTGCTGCGTCAAAAACCGGGCAAGGGAAATATAACCAAGGGCGGTTGCCATCATGACGGTGAATACGATCAGCCAAAGCGGCATCTTCAAAAGTCTGGTGCTGCTTGAGCGTTGTTCCCTGCGGGCCAGGGAGTGAGCGCGAAACGGCGTGCGCAATATGGCCACCAGCAGCCCGGCAAACATCACCGAGGCAATGGCGCTTTGCAAGATCGTCAATGACAAGGGCATCAACAATGTTTTATTGAGCGCGTTCAAAAACAGATCGATACCATAAACCAGCGCAATGGCGATAATCAGCATGTTGAGCCGCCTGGCAACCGAACTGGCGACTGGAAAAATGCGCCACAGACGGCGCTTGGGGGCCAGCAAAGTCGTTGACATGGCGCTGATCGCTGCAATGGCGCAAAATGCGCCCAGAGCTACTGGTGCCAGCAGGTCGTAGGGGTAGGTCAACATGCCCAGGAAGTGCAAACCGCCATAGAAAAAAGTCGCGGCAATAATCAATGGCAGGGCCCGCATGATCGACACGGCACCAGCGGAGGCTGCCTGCTTGAAAAACGGCGGCGGTGGGCCATCTGGATAGGTCCGGTAAATATCTATGCCAAAGCGCATCAGAGCAAACAAGGCAAGTCCCAGCGCCACGGCCGCCAGGGCCAGAAGGGCGAGCTGCTGGTTCGAATGTTGACGCGACCAGCCAAGGGCAAGCTTGCTGACCTTGTTGCTGATCCTGGATAAATCGGATACCCCTTCTTGCCACAAAGACAAGGTGAAGGGAGAGCGTCCTTTTTCAAGGATCTGGTTGGTGAACAAATTGCGCCGCAAATCATGAACGATCTTGCGTATCTGCTCTGATCGCTCAAGCAAAGAGGTGGCGGAGCGTGTCGCGCCGTCTGTTTGGGTGAAGCGTTTCAAGAGCTCTTTGCGCTGCTTGGCAACTTCGGGTGTTTCCGCCGGTTCGCCCTCCTTGGGGGGCTTGCCCAGCTTGTCCAGCAGGATTTTGGCATCCTTGCTAAAGGGTTCGTTTTGAGTAATGAACTGTTTGATTTCAAGGCTGGTTTTTTCCAGTTCAGCGGTTAATTTTGATAGCTGAATATCGTTATAGGTGCCATTTTTGATCTGTGCATCGGCGCGATCAAGCAGTTTTTTCCAGATCGTTGTCTGTCTGATCAACTCTCCGGCATCGGGCACTTGTGCCTGCGCCAGGGACGTCAAAAACATCAACGACATCAAGGTCGCGAACAGCAGCTTTATGCAGATATTATTTGATTTCATAATCGTCGCGTTTCGCTTGGCTAATTGGGTTGTGTGAAGGTTTTTACAATTGACAAAATCAGTGTTCAAGAAATTGCATTGGTGTTTTTCGACCAGACATCACGCAAGAACACCGGCAAGTCATTGGAGGTAAATCTTGCGGGGCCTTGATATAGCATGTCGGAGACAAACCCCCGATGATAGGTCCCATGATTGACGATATGAAGCAAGATCTGTTCTCGCGTCATAGTGCCAGCGCCGCCATCAACAAATTCAAAAGAAATGGTCTCTTGCAGCTCTGTCACACCAAGTGCATCGGCAAGCTCTATATACCATTTGTCCATTTGTTGTGTCGCGTTCCACAAAGCATCAATGGGCAGCGGCTCATCGGTATTGCGATCCGTGTATGAATGGGACACGCCTTGCAGATGGGCTTTGAATATATCGTCGATGACATAGACATGATTGAGGGTGTGCAGGATGGTTTTGAAATTGGTTTGCCGCTCTTTCAGGAGTTCATCGGCAGATAGGGTGCGCACGGTTTTGAAGGTCAGACCATTGGCCCACGCCTTGTAGCGGGTCAGCATCTGTACCTGCGTGACCGGGCCTTCTGGTCTGGTTTCATAGAGGTGCATTGGGGGTTCCATTGGCAATCATCGCCATTTCAATACGCGCGACGAGGTTTATCCAGTATAGCTCTTAACAAGACTTCCCGCCACCAGATGCCAGCCATCGACAAGGACAAAGAATATCAGCTTGAAGGGCAGGGAGATCATCACCGGCGGCAACATCATCATACCCATGGACATCAGTACAGAGGCCACAACCATATCAATAACAACGAAGGGCACAAACAGCAAAAAGCCGATTTCAAAGGCGCGGCGCAACTCCGAAATCATAAAGGCCGGCACCAGAATACGCAGTTCGATGTCCTGACGGCTGGCCGGGGGTTCGGATTTCGACAGATCCAAAAAGAGTTGCAGATCCTTGTCGCGGACATTTTTAAGCATGAATACTTTGAACGGCTGACTCGCCTTGGTGAAGGCTTCAGGCAGTTTGATCTCGTTGTTCATCAAGGGGGCAATGCCGCTCTCATAGGATTTTTCAAACACCGGAGCCATGATGAAGGCGGTGAGGAATAATGCGAGAGAGACGATCACCGTATTGGGCGGCGATTGCTGGACCCCGATGGCGGTCCGCAACAAGGACAACACAACCACGATACGTGTGAACGAGGTGACCATGATGAGGATCGAGGGCGCCAGCGACAACACCGTGATCAGGGCGATCATCTGTATGGCGCGTTCGGTCAAGCCGCCACCGCCGCCCTCGCCAAGGCCAATGGTGATGTTTTGAGCCAGGCCGGCCCCACTGAAAAGCACCAAAAAGCCGAGCACCAGCGCGCCAAGCGAAAACAATCCCGCCACAGCGAATTTTGAGGATGATGCCGTCTTGGTGACCGCGAAAACTTTGTGTCGTTTAGTCATTTGCACGCAGCGGCGGGTCAATCTCGGGGTCTCTGGCCTTGGCGAGACGTTTTTCAAGGGAAGAATTGCCATAGGCCGACGTGCCCTGGGAGGGGTCATTTTGATAGGAATTGGTGCCGGTTTGATAAGGGGCAGATCGCTCAATACCGGTTTAAATAACCACATCGACCGGTCCCCCCGTCATGATCAGATGTTCGCCCCCATCGCGTCGCAGCAGCACCAGTTTGCGCCGACCGTCAATGCTGGCGGTTTCAATGGCCCCAATGCGTTTTTGGCTGGCAGCCTTGAACAGGCCATTGCCTGGCAAATTGACGCCGCGCTCCAGCATGGAGCGCCACAGCCAGGCACCTAGCACAATAAGGGCAATAACAAACACAAATGCCGCGATGTAAAAGAACAGATCCCCCATGGAATGGACTTCCTTATAATTGTTTTACCAGTTCAACAAGCCGCCAAATCAGCGTCGTACAAAGCCCTCGCAGGGTCAGTGGATGGCCATCAATTGGCGCAAGCAATCTTCGCAAACAGCTTGTTTGTCAATTGTCGGCAAATATTTCCTCGTCAATCCTTAACCGATTCGCACGCCGATTTCCAATTTTCAACGTAAACATGCCATTTTCCAAGGGCAGCGCGTTAACCATAGGCAGTTGTTTACGTAATTTTAACCGTCAAGGCGGCAAACTTTGCCTGATTGATGCGTGTAAGTGGCGGATTTGTACCACTTGCGCCTCCACATTTCATTTTGAAGGGATCACCTCATCGATGACACTTGATTCTATTCCCATATTTGCTGTTTTGAAAAGCAAAATGAACTGGCACCAGCAGCGTCAGACATTGCTGGCGCAAAATGTTGCCAATGCCGATACGCCGGGCTACAAGGGCCGCGATCTGGCCGCTTTCAAGGTGGAGCAAGCCACCAGTCGCGGGCAGGTATTGCCGCCAATCGGCATGGCCCGCACCAGTGCCGCGCATATTCAAGGCAGCGTTATGGATGATGCCCGCTCGAATTTTGGCAGCGAGAATGGCGGTGGGTGGGAAATCACCCCCGAGGGCAATGGTGTTGTGCTTGAGGAGCAGATGATCAAGGTGACGGGCAATGCGGGGGATTATCAGGTGGCCAGCCTGCTTTATTCGCGCTCGCTAGGTATTTTGAAATCAGCATTACGCGGAAGGGGTTAGAATATGGATTTGATGAAAAGTATGCGGATCGCAGCGTCTGGACTTAGGGCGCAATCAGCACGCATGAAGATTATTGCCGAGAATATCGCCAATGCCGAATCAACAGCCAAGACCAAGGGCGGTGATCCCTATCAGCGCCGCATCCCGACTTTTCGCGAGGTTTTTGATGCCAATATCGGAGCCAAGGTGGTCAAGCTGGGACGGGTGGAGCTTGATCGCTCTGATTTTGGTGAAAAATTTGATCCTGGCAATCCGGCCGCCAATGACAAGGGCATCGTCAAGACACCCAATGTCAACACGCTCATTGAGATGGTCGATATGCGCGAGGCGCAGCGCAGCTATGAGGCCAATCTCAATGTCATTGGTTCGACAAGGCGCATGAAATCGAAAACCCTTGATATTTTACGTGGTTAGTTGTTGCGGCCTTAACGCATTACCTGGAACAGGGAAGAGCTAAAAATGACAATTACAGCAACCGGCGCAGCCAATGCCTATGCCGCAGTCCAGCAACTGACAAAATCCATTCCTGACGCCGCTGGCAAGGCGGATGGCGGCCTTGGCCTGCCAACAGCGCCGGTATCGGGGCCAGGCAGCTTTGGTTCTATGGTGGAAAAAGCTGTGAGCGGCACATTGGAGACAGGTCGTGCCGCCGAAAGCCAGGCCTTGGCGCTGGCCGAGGGCAAGGCCTCAATCGTTGATGTTGTGACCGCTGTTGCCGAGACCGAACTTGCCGTCCAGACGCTGGTGACGGTTCGCGATAAAGTCATCAGCGCTTACAAAGACATTCTCAATATGCCTATTTAGGCGTAACATGCCGATTTAGCGTGTTATTTGTTAAACGTCTTGAGGGCTGTGGAGGCGCGATGTCTGAAAGTTCAACGACTATTTTGATCATGGTCGGATTTGTGATTTTTTTCCCTTTGTTGTGGGTGGCGATTGTGCGCCTGGTCGCCTATTTGGGTGGCTGGGCGAAATTGGCCAGGTACTATAGCGCCGATGGTGAGGTTTTGGGCGATCGCTTCGCGATGAGCAGTGCCCGGTTTGGGAAAATTGCTGGCTATAACAGCACGCTCAACATCACGGTCACTCCGCAAGGTCTTCACTTGCAGACCGTGTTTTTGTTTCGCACCGGCCATGTTCCCTTATTCATTCCCTGGGATGATTTTCTGGATATGACGCGAACCCATTTTGCGTTTCGAACATCGATCCGCATGACCATTTCGGGGGAAAATGGCGGCACACGCGCCGTCATCACCGTGTTTGGCAAATCTCTTGCCGACAGCTTGCAAAAACATGCGCCGCCGCGCCTTGTTGGCGACTGGATCTGATGTCTTTTACAGGTGCAATGAAATTTGAGACGGCCTCAATATGTCCGCTTGATGCAATATAAAAACCCGACCAGCGTGCTGATATGCTGGCCGGGTTTCGTGCATTTCAAGCGGTGAATTCGGCTATTGCCACTGCCACGGAACGCCCATTTTCTTGCTCATCTGTGAGGTTGCGCCGTGCCCGTGTTTTGATTGGGCATCGGCCAGTTCGGTTTTGCTGATAGCGCCATCCTTGTTGCTATCGACGTCTTCGAATTTTGGCGCTTCAGCTTTGCTGGCAGCATTTTTGGCCAGCACTTTTGCGACGGCCTTGCTGAATTCCTCTTTCGAGACCGTGCCATCACCATTCATGTCAAAATTCTTGAAGGGAACGGGGCCTTTGGGGGTCGTACCAGCTGCATAGGCTGCGCCGCCACTAATGAGGGAGGCGAGGATGCCAAGGGCAACGGTTTTTGTCAGTGTTTTCATGATGGTTTCCTTGTATGGGACCGGGAGATCCGGTGTTCATCAAAAAATGCCAGTTGCTCCATGAGGTGCGGCTGGCCTATAAGGTATATGTCATGTGTAAGAAAAGAGACGATATGATAAATTGCCGCAGCGTCGCTCAGGCCTTGCAGATGCGGCAGCTCAATCAGCGTATCGGGGTTGCCCTACAGCCATTCGCGGCTGTCGATCTTGCAAAGTTGAACGTCAGCGACAGGCTTTCAGCATGCGGCGCACGGCTTTGCCAGAGCCATTTAGTGTGACGGCTTTACCCTTGGTGCCACTTGTCGAGCCATAGGAGAGGCGACGGCCAGCGGCCAGTTCTTCGAACAAGGGATGCGACAGGGGCAAGGTTGTGTCCAGGCTGACGCCGGTTAGTTTGGGGCTTGCGCGCGCTTTAAGCCTTGTTGTGTGACCATCAATAACCACCCACACACCGACTTGGCGCTCGACTTCTTTCTCGCGCCCCAGTTCCCAAAATATTAATGCGGCTGTTTTGGTTTTTTTGGAGCAGTCAATGGAGATGATGGGCACATAATCGACCTCATCATTGCACTGCTTTTTGCAGCCTGAGGACCACGCAAAGATCGCCGAGGCGGTTGTTTCATCGGTCAGCGAGCTCCAGCTTGTTGAGCCGGCCTGTTGCAAGGCGCTGGCAATGTTGAGGCGAGGTTTGATGGTTGCGGGCTGTTTTTGTGTATCGGCCGGTTGCCATTTTTTGTCACTGCTTGTGGACCTGGTGCACTTGCTAATGGCTGCGGGCACGCCGCTGCCTCCTTGCGTGCATAAAAACAAGAGGTCAGCGGCGGCGCCATTGACACTGGTTGTCAGCTCGACAAGATATTGATGTGAATTCCATGGGAATTTTTGGCCATCCTTGGTGGTGCAAAATCCTTGTTGTTGGCGAAGGGTGGTTTGGCGATGGTGTGTGTATTTGAGCTTTTTGCGGCCCTTGAACAGCTCGAGCTGCTTGCCTCCCTCCTTTAGGGAATAGGTGCTGGCGGGGGGGACACACTCAAAAAAATAATCTCCCGCCATAGCAGAACTTAGCCACGCGCTGGACAAAAAAATCATGACACAAAGGATACGCATTTGAATTCCTTGGAAAAGTCGGGTTGTAAATGGCAGCCTAGCACAATTTGCGTGGCGCGGGATGATTGCGTTTGTTCGTGCGTGCAGCTCATTGACATTTTCGAGCCTGCGGGCAATCCTTTTAGAGCGTTATGTTACCTGTAGGGAATTCGAAATGGAATTGTGGACACAGCTGGATAATCCCGCGATCTGGGCATCGCTATTGACGCTTACGGCGTTGGAAATCGTGCTTGGTATTGATAATGTGGTGTTTATTTCGCTGGTGGTTTCGCGCCTCAAAAAGAATATTCAAAAAGGCGCGCGCCAGTTTGGCCTGATGCTGGCCTTTGTCATGCGTGTATTGATGCTGTTTGGCATTACCTGGATTATCGGCCTCAAAGAGGAGGTGTTTACGCTTGTTGGGCATGGCTTCTCGTGGAAGGACATTATCCTGATCGCTGGCGGCCTGTTTTTGATCATCAAGGCGACACAGGAAATTCACAAGGACATAGAAGGTACGCCGGAACAAAAAGCCGGTCCCAAGGCGTCCGATCTGTTCATCATGGTCATCGCGCAAATTGCCGTCATCGACCTGATTTTTTCCATCGACAGTGTGGTGACAGCGGTGGGAATGGCGGAACATGTGGAGGTGATGGTGGCCGCAGTGCTGATCTCGATGATCGTTATGTATATCGCCTCTGGCACCATTGCTCATTTCATCGAAGAACATCCAACCACCAAAATGCTGGCGCTGTCGTTCTTGTTCATGATCGGCACGGCTCTCATTGCCGATGGCTTGGGCTTTCATATCCCGCGCGCCTATATTTACTCTGCCATGGCGTTCTCGGCGCTTGTCGAAATGTTCAACGTGCTGGCCAAGAGAAGACGAAAAAGAAAACAGGCCGCGTCCTAGGCACGGCAGATTGGGGGCAGGGCAGATCAGGAATTTGCAGCGCTATTGCAACGACAGATACTTTCGATAGTCGCTAGCTGCTTTGCGGTTTTTACCGGTGCTTCTATAGGCGACAGCGCGGTTGCGGTAGGCGGGGGCATATTGCGGGTCAAGCCGGATGGTGCGGCTAAAGTCCTTGATGGCTCGTCTGAATCGTCGCAAGTGAAAATATGAGGTGCCGCGATTATAGTAGGCTTTGGCCATTTTGCGGTTGAAGCGGATGGCGCGCGTGAAGTCTTTGATGGCTTTTTTATATTGTTGCTGCTTGAAATAGGCTTCGCCGCGATTGTAGTGGCCTTCATCATCTGGTTTGAGACGAATGGCGCGGTTATAATCGGCAATGGCGCGGTTAAATTTGCCATTATTGTCATGTGCGACGCCGCGCAACTGGTAGAGCGCCGACAGCTGGGCGCGGCTCTGTGTTTTGTCTTTCAACAGCTTTGTACATGCTGCGATCGCCCGCCCCGGATTGGCTTGCTGGATGCACTCGTCAACTATTTCCGCGCCTACCGGTGCCGCTTGTGCGGCCAATAATATCGCCAAGGCCATGCCCCGGATTACAGTTTTTTTGAACAACAATTTATCTCTCCTGCAGCAACAGCCCTTGTAAAACACCATAAAATTTTCCTCAAAAAGAGGCGGCTTTCAACTGAAAGCCGCCTCTTTATTCGTTGTTTTCTAACCCGAATAATGGATAAGTAAAATCATTAGTCATTGTTTTACAATAATAATTTTCTGTCATCCCCGCGCAGGCGGGGAACCATAACCCCAGGCCTGTGATTTTCATGCACAAACCCATCAATTGACTCCCGTTCCAAATTGCCAATCCAGAGAGTATGGATCCCCGCCTGCGCGGGGATGACACTGATATATAACGATATATCAACGTGTCCTATTTAAAGCCGGAGCTATTCCTTATCCATTATTCAGGTTTTCTATGCTTTTGAGCCTAATAGCGATAATGCTCGGGCTTGAAGGGGCCGTTCTTTGGCACACCGATATAATCGGCCTGCTCGTCAGACAGCACGGTCAGCTTGACGCCTAGCTTCTCGAGATGCAGGGTGGCGACTTTTTCATCAAGGTTTTTGGGCAGGATATAGACCTTGTTTTCATATTTTTCCGAGCTGCCGTAAAGCTCCATCTGAGCCAGGACCTGATTGGTGAAACTGGCGGACATGACAAGACTTGGATGACCGGTGGCGCAGGCCAGATTGACGAGGCGACCCTCGGCCAGCAGGATAAGCTTTTTACCATCGGGAAATTCGATTTCATCGACTTGAGGCTTGATCTCGGTCCATTTGAAATTACGCAGGCCATCGACCTGAATTTCACTGTCGAAATGGCCAATATTACAAACAATCGCCCGGTCTTTCATGGCGCGCATGTGATCGACGGTGATGACATCCTTGTTGCCAGTGGTGGTGACGAAAATATCTCCCAGCGGTGCGGCGGTTTCCATGAGGGCGACCTGATAGCCTTCCATGCTGGCCTGCAGAGCGCAGATGGGATCAATTTCAGTGACAATGACGCGGGCGCCCTGTGAGCGCAGGCTCTCGGCAGAGCCCTTGCCAACATCACCAAAGCCGCAAACCACAGCAACTTTACCAGCGATCATCACATCAGTGGCGCGGCGTAGGCCATCAACAAGGCTTTCGCGGCAACCATAGAGATTGTCGAATTTGGATTTCGTCACACTGTCATTGACGTTGAAAGCGGGGAAGGGCAGCTCGCCCTTTTCCTGCAACTGGTAAAGACGATGTACGCCAGTAGTGGTTTCTTCTGAAACACCCATCAGGGCATTTTGTTGTGTGGTGAACCAGCCAGGGGTCTCCTTGGCACGTTTGAGAATACGGGCTTTGAGAACCTTTTCCTCTTCATTGGCGGGATTGGGAATGATGTCCTCGCCCGCATCAACCTTGGCGCCAAGAATGATATACATGGTGGCATCACCGCCATCATCAAGGATCAGGTTCGGGGTGCCCTCGGGGTTGTCATCGGTTTTGGGCCAATCGAAGATTTTGTCTACATAGTCCCAATAATCTTCCAGGCTTTCCCCTTTGACGGCGAAAACCGGGGTGCCATCATCGGCGATGGCGGCAGCGGCGTGATCTTGTGTCGAAAAGATATTACAGGTGGCCCAGCGAACCTGCGCCCCAAGGGCTTGCAGCGTCTGAATGAGAACCGCCGTTTGGATGGTCATATGCAGCGATCCGGTGATGCGGGCGCCTTTGAGAGGTTTTGAAGGGCCAAACTCTTCAACGCAGGCCATCAGGCCCGGCATTTCAGTTTCAGCAATCTCGATTTCCTTGTGGCCCCAATCGGCAAGTCCGATATCGGCAATGACATAATCACCCATGAGATGTTCCTTTAATTATCTGGTCTGTAATAGCGTCTTCAACCCGGCAAGGGCTGTTCGCCCCTACATAGCGCTCTGTTGATCCGGGCGCAACAAACATATAAAGTTTTTTTTATATACTTCATTTGAGAGGCGGCGACAGGAGGGTCGGCATTTGAGGGAAATCTGTTTTTGGCGGGTAAAGATAGACTGAAATGGCGTTTAGATGTATTTTGGTGCTATATTAAGCTCAAACTCAAAAATCGACGCTGGATCAATGACATTGATTGCGCAGTTCGTGACAATGGCGTAATGTCGCCAGCAGGATGGACTGTTGTGCGTAGCTTGCCCGGATTGGGCACATCCATAAGTGAGAATTCATGGTAAAAATTTCTGATACCGACCAGGGCGATAAATTTCCCAGGCTGTCTGATGTAACCGAAAGCGGCGAGGCGGCCCTGCATACCACGCAGATCAACCTCTCGCCCGAGGCTTTCGAGCGTTTTGCCGATGTGTTTGAGGGAGCGGTACGGCGCTGGGAGCGCATTGTTTATCCTGCCATGTTCGTGATGGTTCTGGTCATGGCTTACGGGTTCTTTTTGATGTTCAACCTTGCCAATGATATGCGGGTGATTGCCCAGCAGATCGCCCCGATGGCCGGGCATATGGCCACGCTCACCAGAAAAATGGAACATCTCACTGGCAGCATCGACAATATGGGCAAGGATATGAGTGTCATTGCCAGGGTGATGCCGGAAATGAACGAAAAGCTGTCAGAAATGACCGCCATGCGTGTTCAGGTTGAAATCATGAACAAGCGCATGGAGTTCATGAATGTCCATATGGAGGGCATGAACCAGCAAATGAGTACAATGAACAGCCGGATGTATGTCATGACAGGCAGTGTTGCCCAGATGAACAGAACGGTTGGTCGCCCCATGAACTTCATGAACAGTTTTATGCCCTGGTAAACGCGGGCGGGTGTAGGGAGGCTGTGGGGCTGAAGGAGGCTTGGCCCCAAACGGCGTTTAACGTTCTTCGTAAAAGCCCGCCGTTATCAAGGCATCCAGTTGTGCAAGAGCTTCATTTGACTGTCGGCCACTGGCGCTGATGGTCAAGGACGTACCTTTTCCTGCCGCCAACATCAACAAGTCCATGACCGAGTTGCCCGAAACGGTTTCCCCATCTCTGGTGACAGTAATGATGGCGTCAAATTGCTGGACGCATTTGACAAACAGCGCCGAAGCGCGCGCGTGCAGTCCCTTCTCATTGCAAATAAGGATGTCTATGGATCGGCTTTCGGGGATATTTGGGGGGGCTTTGGCAATCATTTTGAACGCGCCTAGAGTTTATGACCGCGAGGTTGGTCTTGGAAATGGGCACAACATGTCGCTGGCCACATGAATATAACGGCGCCCACAGGATTTTGCCTCAACAACAATATCGCTTAAATTCAGTTTTTGACGATTGGTGGCCAGTGAAATAAGCATGGGGAGATTAACGCCGCTGATCAGTTCAATGGGAGAGCCATTCATGGCATCGACCGCGAGGTTGGAGGGGGTGCTGCCGAACAGGTCCGTGAGTATAATAACGCCGTCCCCATCATTGACCTGTTTGACGCTACAGCGGATCTTGCGTAGCAGCAGGTCTTTATCAAGATCATCATCAACAGCAATTGTTTCGAGTTGTGTCTGGGGACCAACCACATGCTCCAGCGCGCTACGGAACTCCCGTCCCAGCGCTCCATGTGTGACAATTACCAGGCCGATCATTGATTGACCCCTTTAAGAAAATCCATTTACGAATTTATGACCTCATATCCGTTCTTACAGAACCTTATTCTCACCCAGCTTATATGGCAGGGCAAGATGTTTTTTATGAACAATTCCCTGGACTGTATATATTGGGCGCTGTGCGCAGCTTTAAAGTCAGCCAGACAAACCAAAACATGGCCCATCCCATCCCAAGAAAAGGGGAGGGATGAAGCCATGCTTGTGGGAAGGAGGCACCGGGGTTTTATTAACCCGCTAAGCCGCGTCTGCCAGGTTGATCAAGGGGGAGGGCTTATCGGCCATTTTGACCAGCTCCTCTTCGATCACCATCAGGTCAAAGCCAATATCGAGTGTGCGATCCAGCACTTCTTCGACACCAATATCAGCGGCGTGGATCATGCCCCATAAAAATGCGGAGCGCATGCCTGTGCGGCAATAAATCAGCTTGGGACCCTTTGTTTCGGCAATCAAATAGCCAAAGGCGCGGGCGAAAAACTCATTATTTAGCTGATGTCCATAGATCGGCATGTGCCGATAGTCCATGCCTTCGTGTGCGGCGATGGCTTTGGCATCTTGATCGCTTAGTTCGCACAATTCATCATCTTCGGGCAGAATATTGATAATGGTCGCAACGCCTTGGCTGGCCGCTCTTTTCAGGTCGCTCTCATCGAGGCAGCCGGCAAGCCAGAAATCGTCATCCAGTTGTCTGAAAATTGTCGGCCTTTTTTCGATTTTACTATTTGTAAGCATATCGCGGATCCTGATGTTCAAAGATGTCATTGTTTCCCTACGGTTTATTTAGGGTTTGAGAGGGGGCTTGTTCAAGTAAAAACAGGAATAAATTAGAAAATAAAACTAAAAAACACATTTATATTGAGCGTATTAGGAAAATATAATAATAATACCGCTATATATAGGAAAATAATTCCAACCTCATGAGGCGCGACGATGCTTGATTCCGTTGATTTGCAGATTTTGGCGATATTGCAGGAGGATTGCACCATTCCGGTCGCTGAAATAGGCAAGCGCGTGGGGCTGTCAACGACGCCGTGCTGGCGGCGCATTCAAAAGCTGGAGGCTGATGGGGTTATTGAGGCCAGGGTGGCTCTGCTCGATCCGCAAAAGGTCAATGTCGGGGTGACGGTGTTCGTGTTTATCTCCACCAGCCATCATACAAAAGAGTGGCTGGAGCAGTTTCACGCTGCGGTTGAAGAGCTTCCCGAAATCGTCGAATTTTACCGTATGTGCGGCCAGGTTGACTATTTGTTGCGGCTCGTTGTATCCGATATCGCCCATTATGATGTGGTTTACAAAAAGCTGATTTCTCGCATTGAACTGAGCGATGTGAGCTCAAGTTTTGCCATGGAGCAAATCAAGTTCACGACCAAATTGCCGCTTGGGTTCGCCGGCAAATGATGGGCAATCAGATCAGCTCTTTTTATTGGGGACCAGACGGGTCAGCAGGCTTGAGGTATCGAGCCGATTGCCGCCCCGTTGCTGTATTTCGCAATAGAACTGATCGACCAGTGCGGCAACTGGCAATTGAGCGCCATTGCGCCGTGCTTCATCAAGGCAATTGGCCAGGTCCTTGCGCATCCAGTCGACCGCAAAGCCATAATCAAATTTGCGATCCTTCATGGTTTCCCAGCGATTTTCCATCTGCCAGCTTTGGGCTGCTCCCTTGGTGATGACGGACATGACTTGCGCGACATCAAGTTCGGCATTTTCGGCGAAATGAATGGCTTCTGCAAGCGCTTGCACCAATCCGGCAATGGCGATCTGGTTGACCATTTTTGTGAGTTGTCCGGCGCCTGCTGGTCCCATCAAGCGGCAGTTGGCAGCGAAACAATCGATCAGCGGTTCGGCTTGCGCAAAGGAGCTTTCCTGGCCCCCGACCATTACTGTGAGGGTGCCGTCTTGCGCGCCTTTTTCGCCACCAGAAACGGGGGCGTCAAGAAATTGCGCCCCTTTGTCCTGGGCCTCGATGTCAAGTTCGCGGGCGATTGTTGCAGAAGAGCTGGTATGATCAACAAAAACAGCTCCGGGCTGCAAAGTCGAAAAAGCTCCGTTGGGTCCCAATGTGACGTCGCGCAGGTCTTGATCATTGCCAACGCAGCAAAAGACAAAATCGGCCCCCTCGCTGGCTTGCAGCGGGGTAAGGGCATGGGAGCCACCAAATTTGGCCACCCAGTCAAGAGATTTTTGGGTTGTGCGGTTGTAAACCGTGATTTCGTGGTCGGATTTGCTGGCGAGATGGCCAGCCATATGAGTTCCCATCACGCCAAGCCCGATCCAAGCAATTTTTGCCATGACAGTACACTCCCGTTAGCTGTTATTGTTCATAGCGTTATAGACGCTAGGGGAGCATTATCCAATAGGCAGAAAGAATTTAAGTGCGCCTATTCTGGTTTCAATTGTGCACTAGCCAAGTCGACCCGAAATATGGGCGAGCATAAGATAGGCCCGACCAGCATCGGTGGTCAGATAGTGTTGGATGATGCGACCACTAGGGTCTTTTTCATCGGCCTCTTGCAGCAGTCCCTCGAAATCTACGACATATTTTTCGACGGTATTGTGAAAGCTGGCATCATCGGCATAGCGCTTGGATATCTGATCGAAGGTGATTTGCCCCTCGCTGGTATAAAGGCCTCTGGTAAAAACATTGGGTTCCCCCAACTGAGAGCGGTTCCAAGCCATTGCTGCGGTGTGACTATCAAGTGCTCTGGCGATATCATCGACGCGTAAAATATCAAGAGGGTCAAGCGAAAGGCTGGGCTTGCGCCCGCTCCCATTGCCTGGGGGCGGGCGATGGCCGGGGGCCGTGCCACCAGATGGGCGATAGGTGGGAAGGGGCTGTTCTTCGTGCTCGCTATCCGTATCGGCAACTCTTGCCAGCAGATCACCAAATGACCATTGACTTGGACGTTTGGTACCCGCAGCTCCTCGATCTCTTGCGTTGGGGTTGGGGGGAGGCATGGCACCGCCATGACCCTTTGGGCTGTGGCCATGGGGAGGGCGTCCCATTGATGTGGGCCCGCTGACGCTACCGGCCCCCGTGGCGCTGGCCAGGCCGGCATTGACATTGGCACCAGAAATCTGGGCCAGCGCATCGAGCGCCTGCAGTTGGGTGTCAATGGCCTTTTTGATGTCGGTCGAATTGCTGGCGATTTCGCCAGGCAGGATTTTGGTGCGACTGCTTGAGCGCGACATGCTGGTGACGGTTTCGACGATATGTTGTGACAAGGAGATCGAATTGGCTTCCATTTCCCTGGCGAGTTTTTGTGTATTGAAGACGCTTTGCGCGGTACCGTGATCGACATCTTGAGCCGCTTTATGGGCACGAGGACTGGCATTTTCGGACAGATGTTTTTTCAACATTTCAGCTGTTTCATCGCTAAGTATCAATGAATTTTGTAATGCTTGCGCGTGCGTGAGGCGGCTTTTTTCCAGCTCTTGTGATCGTGTCACAAGGTCACCAAGAATGGCGCGCGCCTTATTTTGTTGTGACCCCATCATGGCGCTCATTTTCATGTCGGGACTGGTCAACAGGCGGGCCGTTGCTGACAAGTCGGCAATTTGCGCCGCGAACTGGTCGCGCACAATGGCGATCTGGTCGGCGTGATCATGTAATAGCTGGTCATGCTTTTTCGTCAGCTCGGTAATCTTGGGCGACAACTGGTTCTGTCTGTTGATGGTCTCGTCAAGATCACCGCGATTGCCTTCAAGATTGGCATGCAAATTTTCTGTTTGCGCGATCATCGCCCGTTCCAGGGCTTCGGATCCGCGCAACATGGACAGATTTTTCCTTGATGTGATCTGGGATGGTGCCTGAACCGCCGGCTGCTGAACCGC
>JAJRRW010000029.1 GCA_024279115.1 Alphaproteobacteria bacterium | reverse complement strand
TCACCTCGGACGAAGCCCGCGCGCTTGACCGGCTCAAGGCACAGCCCGGCTACAAGACCTTTTTGCCTCTGATTTTGTGGGGTGAGATTGCGCCCATCAAGCGAGAAAAAGTTGCTCCGCGCCTTTTCGAAGAAGAGGATGTCTCCCCATCAAGAGAGACAGACCAGCAGCATGTGCGCAAAGCCAAACGCCAAAAATCAGATGAAGTGGAGCGGGATTATCCGCTGGTGCTGCACCGTTTTGAATCCATTTTATCCTGGTCTGAAATGATGAACCTCAATCGCGGCGGCGAGGACGAGGAAGAAGATACCGCCCGCAAAGCCGCCGATGATATGCAGGAAATAGGTCTGGCGGATCTGTCACGCAAAGCCGCCACCCGGCTGAAATTTGATCTCGACCTTGCCCCGTCCGATGTCGAGCATGAACGCCTGTCCGCCAAATATACCTATCGCGAATGGGACTATCGCATCAATGACTATCACCTGGATCATTGCCGCGTGCTGGCGGCACCCGCCCCATTGATGCCGCAGGGCGAGGTCTGGCAGCCCGACCGTTCTGCTCGCAAACGTATCCGCGCGGTCAAACGCCAGTTCGAAGCGCTGCGCCCCAGACGCGAACGTCTGCCAGCACAAGCAGATGGCGATGAACTCGACATGGACGCACTGATCCGCGCCCAATGTAATCTGGCCGCCACCGGCGAGGGATCGCACAAAATTTTCAGTGCCACAAGACAGACCGCCCGTGATCTGTCGGTCGCCGTGCTCATTGACACATCGCGCTCGGCTGAAAGCTGGATCGAGGGACGCCAGGTCATCGAGATTGCCAAAGAAACATTGATGGCGCTGACCCTGGGACTGACCGCTTGCGGCGATGATCATGCTATTTACAGTTTTTCCTCCCTGCGCCGCGATAGGGTAATGGTTTCCAGTGTCAAAAACTTTGATGAGCCGCTTGGTCCGCGTGTTTTTTCACGTATTGGGGCACTGAAACCAGGCTTTTATACCCGCTTTGGCGCCGCCCTTCGCCATGTCACCAGCGAGCTGTTGGCAACTGGCAGTAGCGCTCGCCTGCTGTTGGTGCTGACGGACGGCAAGCCCAATGATCTGGATCATTATGAAGGGCGCTATGGCATCGAAGATACCGCGATCGCCGTGCGCGAGGCTCGGCGCGCCGGCATTGGCGTGTTCGGGATCAACATCGACAAAAAGGCCCCAAGCTACTTCCCGCACATCTTTGGCCAGAACGCCTATGCGATCACCTCTCACGCCAATGACCTCATCAAAGCGCTGCCAAAAATGTACCGCCATCTCACGCTCTAAAACCTGCTAGAGCAGTTTGCGTTCACCCGCAATCATTCCAGCTGACATTTTTGCTCCGTTTTCGGCGTCAAGAAATTTGAAAATATCCAGATATATCCTGCATTTCTTAACTTGAAACCGAAGCAAAACTGTTCAGCTGTTTCTGACCGGGAGTGAATGCAAACCGCTCTAGCGCCGATTGCCTCACTTAAATTGCGCGGGTTTCCTTTCTCTCGCTCCCCGGACAAGCCCGAGGAGCGGCAGCGACGAATGCGCAGAGCCGGGATCCAGAGGCCGCGCTTCTTGCCCATTCTATGGTTTGCTACCCGCTGCCCTGGATCCCGGGGCAAGCCCGGGAAGCGTCAGGTTTATGGGTTGAAACAAATAGCGATACCCATCAATTCAAGAGAGGCAAACCCACGAGCGCTCTGCCTCCAGCTACTTGGCCATCAGGCCCGGAATGATGTCAGGCACAAAGGTTTGATCCTCCATGGGAGGGCGCACATAGCCGGACTGGGCGGGGCGCGGATCAAGGACCGGGGGTTCCGGGGTCAGGTCCTCATAGTCGAAAAGACTAAGAAGATGGCTGATGCATTTCAGTCTCGCATGCTTCTTGATATCGGCATCCACCACATACCAGGGCGCCTGTTTGATATCGGTGTGGGCAAAATTGAAATCCTTTGCCTTGGAATATTCGACCCAGCGCTGGCGCGATTCCAGATCCATCGGCGATAGCTTCCAGCGTTTGGTAGGCTCCGAAAGCCGCGACTGAAAGCGCCGTTCTTGCTCTTCGTCACTGACCGAGAACCAATATTTGATGAGCTTGACACCTGAACGAACCAGCATGCGCTCAAATTCGGGACACGAACGCATGAATTCTTGATATTCGTCGTCGGTGCAAAATCCCATCACCCGCTCGACGCCGGCGCGATTGTACCAGGAGCGGTCCAAAATGACCATTTCTCCAGCCGCTGGCAAATGGGCAACATAGCGCTGAAAATACCATTGTGTGGTTTCACGCTCCGTTGGCGCCGGCAGCGCCACCACAGAACATATGCGCGGATTGAGCGGCTCGGTGATCCGCTTGATGGTGCCGCCTTTGCCAGCCGCATCGCGCCCCTCAAACACCACAACAACTTTCAGGCCCTCATGCTTGATCCACTCTTGCAATTTGACCAGCTCAACCTGCAACCTCGCCAGCTCCCGCAAATAAATCTTGTTAGGAATTTTTTTTCTTGCGCCGTTCTTACCCATAGACAGAGTTCCTCCAATATGCGGGCCAAAATCATCTGCATGGAATATGACCGCCATCAGGGGCTTGATGCAAGCGATTTGACACATCTAAACGCTCTGCCGATACCAAGAATTATCCCGATCCGCTGAAAGACCGCAAGCCTCACTCGCCGTGGCAATGGTCGAAGGGATCGAAAGCCAAGAAACAGGCGCGAGCCTTGTTGGCTCAATAGCTCCTGATCACAGGAAATAGAATTGAAGCCCTGCCGCATTGGTGGGGCTTTTTTTGTGAAAACTGAATATCATCACTATTGAATATTCCAGGAAGTTCGGATTTTACGGTAAGATAGTACCACCGCTTTTGCTACCTTTTAAAACAGCGCAAAACAAATGCTACCAATCATTTTTTTGGGGTTTGAGAGACTAAGAAAAGAGGCAACAAAACATGACAAAAATAGCTTTGACAGACATGGCCTTACGCAGAATTTCTCCCCCCTCCTCCGGTTCCATCGAAGTTTGGGATGGGAAAATTCCGGGGTTTGGTATCAGAGTTTCGCCAAAAGGCACGAAGTCCTTCATTTTGCTGTTTCGTGTCGATGGTCGAGCCCGCAGACTGACAATTGGACGATATCCTGCCCTTTCCCTGGCCGAGGCTCGCAATCTTGCCAAGCAGTGTCAACGCCGGAGTAAAAATGCACCGGCGAGGCGGAGTAAAAGTGCACCACTTGTAGCGTTTGTAACATTGACATTGTGAGGTTGTGCATGGGGCGTGGGATGGCGTTGTGCGTAAGGAGCCCTACGGGCGACTGGAG
>JAJRRW010000028.1 GCA_024279115.1 Alphaproteobacteria bacterium | reverse complement strand
ACTAATGCCAGGGTGACTTTATTGGGGATCGTCATCGTCAAAATGTCCATACTGGCAGACACCAGCATAGCCAACGGAAAAATGGTCAAAATGGCGATTTCAAGCATAAAACAGTACCTCATGAAAGTCAGGACAATATCTAGCCAAAGTATACTCGATACAGGTAAACCAGCCGTAAAATAGTAAAGTTATTTTTCGATCAACTCGGGCCAAACAACATGGCGGGAACTAGCGGGGCATCCGCTTTTTTGCCATCGCGTACAAAGCCTTGCTGCAGTTTCAAAAGGACAACCCAGACGAGAATCGACACTAGTAAAGCGGCCACCATATCGGCGAGATAGTGATTGCCTTGCAGAGGCACGGTCACCAAAATGAGAGCATTAATGGTGCCTCCAAGCCATGAAACCCACCCATAGCCCCGCAGCGCAAAAATCATCAGCACCGACATCACCGTATGAAAGGAGGGAAAGGTAATCACCCCTTCCGAATTTGCCAGATCGAGGATACGCAAAGATCCATCCCGCAAGCCCATGACATGGGAAAGCCAGGTACTTCCTGGTCCTTGCGTTGTGACGGCAGGGGCGAACTCCTGGAGCAGCGCGGCTGGCACCTCAAAATGGCCATAGGGGCCAATTGCCACCATCGGGCCGGACAACATAATGGTCACAAAACATGCAACAATCAGCGATGTCACAAACAGCTCGAGACGCTTTAATTTGCCAGTTAAACCCAGGTAAATCATCGTGATCGCCACGAGCGGGAGCGACAACGAATAGATCGGCATCATAAAACTGCCGATCCAGGGGTGACGCCCCGCCACCTCAACAAGCGCCATCCAGTCGAAACCAAAAAGCTGATCAAAGCCTGCCATATAGTCATCTTTGAACGAAAATTGAAGCGATGCAAAAAGATAGCTACTCAAGGCCGCCACACCAGAAAAGGCGATCAGTACCGCGGTCCAAAAGGTCACCGCAGCAAAATCTTCAACCGGTCGCACCACCGTATAAAAGGTGCTGATTGACAACAAAATAACCACCCCAACCAGCGGGCTGACAAGACCTCCCCAAACGAATTGGAAGCCACCGAAATACATCCACAACGCATTCAACAAGCCAAATGCAGCGATTATAAACAGACTTAGTTTTGCTAAACGCGTCATGGACCCGCTCCTGATGAGACCAGCCGCAAAGCTGGCAATAAGTTTCGATTTTGGATGGATTTACAGCGGTTTACGTTGCTTCGCGCCAAGCAGACTGGACGCCAACGGGGCAATCAGCCGCCCTGTCCTTGTCCAGCCCCTTGCGCCAGCTCGCACGCCAGTTCTCGTCCAGGTCCTCGCAATACGCGCCCCCTGTCCCCATCGGTCCGCCACATAGTCCTGGAATTTTATGCCATCAGTGACCATCTGATTGAGCGCTGCAAGGCCATACCAGGTGACCACCGCGATCAAACCACCAGCTATCATATCGACAAAATAATGGCCGCCATCAATTGGAACTGTCAGCAATATCAATATATTGTAACCTATGGCCAGCCAGGACACCCAGCCCAATCCACGCACTGCGAGGATCATCAAAACTGACAAGGCGGTATGGAAAGAGGGAAATTCGACAATCCCTTCATATACGCCTGGCCCAAGCTCGAGAAATGTTCCCGCCCGCAACTCGGTTAGATGGGTAAACCATATTTTGGCCTGGACCGTAATGACGGGGGCAAGGTCTTTATACAATTCTGGCGGCACATCGTAAAAACCAAAGGGACCTTTTGCAGCAAATGGTGCGGCCACGGCGACAATCACAAAGCAGGAGACGATGATCGAGGCAAGCAAAAGCTCTCCACGCTGAAAACGCCCGGTGATCGCCAGATAGACCCAGATAACGGCCAGCGCTTTTGCTGAACTGGAATATATATAACTGGAATATTCGCCGATCCAGGAATGGCCGGACAAGAATGTCAGCAATGCCACCCAGTCAAGACCAAGGGCCTGATCGACCGCAGCCAGGTAGGTATCGACAAACGGGCCGCCCACGCTGGCAAACAGATAGCTGGCAGGCGCGCCAGCCATTGTGAAAAGGCTGCCCAAAAACAACCAGATACCAAAGGCTGCTATTCTTTTTGCAAGGGTGATGGATGAATAGGTATGGATTGTCAAACTAAGGGCAAGAAATGCAAAATTGAAGGCCAGGATATTCCAGATGGTATCGAAATTATAATAAAAATCACTGTACCAGATCCACAAGGTCACCATGGCCGTGACAGCCAGAATAAAAACAATACTCAACCGGAGCAGAAAAGACATTGACGCATCCCTTAGTAACAAACTCTACAATATGGGGGATTTTAGCAAATGCGGATTAAAAAAAACTAAACTAAAAGGCGATTGAAAACAAAAAAAACCGCCCCCCTTTCGGAGGACGGTTTCTTTGACAACACGCCATAAAACGTGTCGAACAAGCCCTAGCTGACGGCAGTAGAGATTTTCGAACCAATGGCATCGAACATGGTGTCGAGCTTGGTACCGATTGACTGTACAGCAACGATGATCGCAACAGCGATACCAGAAGCAATGAGGCCATACTCAATAGCAGTGGCGCCAGATTCGTCATTAGCAAAACGAGCTACAAATTTAGTCATATTATAATACTCCTACGTATTTTACATTTACACAGCACTGAATTCAGCTTGAAGGATGCTCCATTTGGACACGACCCTTTTGGTCTGAACTGATGCCGAATATACGGCGGAGTTATTGCTATCTCGTTAATTCGTTTGTTTACAAACCCGCCGCGCCAAGAACATCAATATCGTGGTTAACAAATCATCAAGGACCACCCAACCCTCAAGCGACCGCCTCCTTGCACAGTTTTCGCAAGCCAGGAGACAAAAGGGACCAAAAAAAACCGCCCCCCTTTCGGGAGACGGTTTCCTTGGTAACACACAAGAATGCGTGTCGAACAAGCCCTAGCTGACAGCAGTAGAGATTTTCGAACCAATGGCATCGAACATGGTGTCGAGCTTGGTACCGATTGACTGTACAGCAACGATGATCGCAACAGCGATACCAGAAGCGATGAGGCCATACTCAATAGCAGTGGCGCCAGATTCGTCATTCGCAAAACGAGCTACAAATTTAGTCATATTATAATACTCCTACGTATTTTATATTTACACACTTTGAAATTCGACACCGACCCCGCAAGCCGACAGGCAAATGGTTTAGCGTCTGAACTAGGATCAAACTACCCAAGATTTATTGCCCGGCCCTTAAGAAGCATCCTTACCATAAGATAAATCGGCGCCTCTTCATTGCTATAGTTAACAGGCTGTAAAATAACGGCAATTCATCCATACAATATAAATATGGGCCGCTATTGGCGCTTTGTGCAGCCCCGTGCGGGCACTGATCATCAGGCAAATTTACACTTCCTTCACCATAAGCGCGTCTAATAGCCTCCAGTGTAGCCAAACAAGTGAGTATCCAAAAATGCATTTTCAAAATATCAAACGCCTGGTGATCATGGAAAGATTGATCATCTCGGCACTGTTTTCGGTTCTTTCGCTAGGCCTTTTCGCCTCCAGCACGAGCGCTGCTCCGCTCTCATCTGCCCCCATCAATGTACTTATTGATGAAGCCAAAATCGTCGAACTGAACCGCCCCGTCCATCAAATCATCATTGGCAACCCGGCAATCGCCGACGTCGCCTTGCAGAGTAAAAATATTCTGGTGTTTACGGGCAAATCTTCGGGACATACCAATATTATTTTGCTTGATGAGAACAATCGCCAGATTCTCAATAAAAAAATACATGTCAACACCAGCAATGAAAACGGTCTGGTGATCGTGCAGCGGGGACGCGTCCGCAGCTCCTATCATTGCGGAACCATTTGCAATGCCCGCGTTGCGCTTGGTGACAGCTCCAAATTCACCACTGATGTGATGGCATCGACCGAGGCCAAGCTGAGCTTCGTCAACAAGGCCGCCAAGAGCAACTAGCCCGGACCAGCTTTTCAAAACAGTCCAAAAGAGCGCATTGCTATTTTAGCACGGCGCTCTTTTTTTATGCCTGCCCCCTGCAAAAGCAATATTCTTGGGTCTGAAATTGCTCTAACATGTTCATATTCATGCGGAACATCTCCAATAACAGGGAATTCGACACCAAATGACATTGCTGAACAAGTATCTCGTAAGCGCTCTCTTTTTGACCCTATCCACCCTCCCCCATAGTGCTGGCGCGGTGCCTGCGGGACAAGCACAAGTGACGTTGCAGGGCAATAATTGCGTGCGAATCGCCACCGCTGGCGTTGATCACGGCGAAGCCGTCGCGCAGAAATATGCCGATGACCTGCTGGCGGGTGATCTGAAAGATTTTCGCAAAAAACGCGGTCTGAAATCCTTGCGCGTGCAATGGCGCTTCAAAAAATGCAAAAAGCATTTGTGGTTCTTTGGCCAGGAATATAACTGCACTTCCATCGCCAAAGCCTGCTGGTAGATTTTTTTATCTCACGGCTACCCCCAGGGTCCTTTTGGCGTATTGGGCTGATCATCGCGCCCGGGGTCCCA
Source organism: Alphaproteobacteria bacterium (assembly GCA_024279115.1). Lineage (GTDB taxonomy): Bacteria > Pseudomonadota > Alphaproteobacteria > Rhizobiales > JAKIUO01 > JAKIUO01. The sequence goes on along the minus strand of JAJRRW010000028.1, from coordinate 229 downwards.
GGGGCGCAACTGGATATTGGTTTCCCCCATATGAGCGCTCACATCGCCGCGCTGGCCCATCTCATCTGCCATTTCAATCAGCGCATTGATGCGGTTCTGGGTATCTGGATGGGTGGAGAACAAATTATCCATATTCTGCCCGCTCAACGGATTGATGATGAACAGATGAGCCGAGGCCGGATTGGCCTCGGCTGCTTCATTGGGGATATGAGCGGCCATGCCGGAAATT
>JAJRRW010000027.1 GCA_024279115.1 Alphaproteobacteria bacterium | reverse complement strand
TGAAATGTCTTCGCCAGACGGGCTGCCTATGCAGCAGGCACCAAAGGCCAAGCCTTTGGAAACCATTTGATAACAGGGGGTTGGGGACTGGTCCCCAATGCCGTCTGCACAAGACGCCCGCGCGGATAGCGCAAAATCGCACCCGCGTTTTTGCTGGTCCAGGGAGCTTTATCGTTCAAACCGGGATGCCACAAATCCAACAATTGAAGTGAGCTACTTCACTCGCCCCCAACGCCGTTTGCCAAGACCTTTACTTGCCTTAAACAGCCTTGGAATGTTTTGATTTGCTGGGCGTCCAGTATTGATCAAAGCATGCGGCGATGGAGCGCAAAAAGCGCCGTCCTTGCGGCTCGATAACGGTGAGCTTGCGGTCCTGCAACATGACCAGACCATCGGTTTGCAGCTGTTGCAATTTTGGCAGGGCGCCATCAAGAGCGTCGGGTGAGCGGCCATAGGCCTGGCAATGGTCTTGCATATCCAGAGCCAGATCCGTCATGACCTTTTCGATAGCGGCGCGAATGAAACGATCCTCCTCATTGATCGCCAATCCCCGCATCACCGTCAGGCGGCCCGCTTCGACCGTTTCGCGCCAGTCATTCAGTTTGGGAGCATTTTGCACATAGCCTTGCGGCATCTGGCCAATCGAAGAGGCTCCAAGTCCCAGCATGATATCGGCCTCATCCACGGTATAACCCTGAAAATTGCGCTTTAACGACCCATCGCGCGCGGCCATCGACATGGCATCATTAGGCTTGGCATAATGATCAAAACCAATTTCCTCATAGCCATATTGCTTGATCAGATCAGCCGCCAGCTGGGCCTCCTCGTAGCGCTCCAGCGTGTCGGGCAGACTATCGTCTGATATCACCTGCATATGCTTTTTGAACCAGGGCACATGGGCATAGCCAAACATGGCAATGCGGTAAGGTTCCAGCGATAAAGCCCGCTTCACCGTGCGTTGCACATCCACCGGCTTTTGGTATGGCAGGCCATACATCAAATCAAAATTGATCGCATTGATCCCGGCAGCGCGCAGCCATTTGACCGAGCGATCGACAATGTAAAACGGCTGGATGCGGTGAATATTGGCCTGCACATGGGGGGAAAAATCCTGCACGCCCAGCGAGGCACGATTGATGCCAGCACTTGCCAGCGTCTCGACCATTTCGGGGGTCAGGGTGCGCGGGTCCATCTCTACGGCAAGATCCGCATGGGGGAGAAACGTAAAATGCGCCCCCACATGCTCCATAAAGGCGCCAAAATGCTCCGGCGACAAAATGGTTGGCGTACCGCCGCCAAAATGCAGATGCGAGATGCTTGCCTTGTGAGGCAAGGCCTTGGCCAGCAACTCCACTTCACGCATCAAGGTCTTGAAATAGGCCCCGACCCGGTCATAGCCAGCAACAATCGTCGTATGACACCCGCAATACCAGCACATTTCATGGCAAAACGGGATATGCACATAAAGCGAAAGCGGCTGATCAGCGGGTAGCTCGCCCAGCCATTGCAGATATTGCGCCTCGCCAAGCTCCCCAAACTGCGCCGCCGTTGGGTAACTCGTATAGCGCGGCACTTCACTCAATGCATATTTCAGATGTTCAGGTTTCATGCTCTCACCGGCTTATTTTTCATCATCAGTTTCGCAACTCTATCGCCAGATCAAGCTGATCTCTTTGAAATAGATCAAACTTTTTAATATTATCTTTTAGAGAAAAGCGCTCGCCAATGAGCCCCTTGATCACTCTGGCGGATCGCCTGCCGCCAAATCGCCTGCCGACAGGGCGGGAGGGCGCAGGATCGCCACCACATCCCCATCGCCGCGCGAGGCGATGCGCGTGACAGCGGCGAAAAATGGCTCGACACTGACCGCCATATCGCGCGCATTGGCATGCAACATCATGGTGTCGTCCACCATAATAGCAACATGACCCGGCCAGAACACCAGATCGCCTCGTTGCATCCCCTCCATACTACCAAGGTCAAGGGCGCGCCCGGGCAAGGATTGCTGCATATCGCTATCGCGCGGGCAGGCAAGGCCCGAAAATTCAAACGCGATCTGCACCAGCCCCGAACAATCAATGCCATCACAGGTGCGCCCGCCCCAAAGATAGGGAACCTCCACATAGCGCTCGGCAACCGAGACAAAATCATCTGCCACCTCTTGCAGCTCCGCGACATGGCGCTGATGCACAAAACGGCCATCCTTCAGGCGCATATAGTCGCCATCGCGCCCCACAACATGCAATCGCGAATTCATATAGAGCTTGTATGGCAAGGGGGTTTTGAGATCGGGCCGGCCATAAGCAAAGGTCGACAGAGCGGTAATTTTATGGGTGGGCTGGGCCATATCGGGAGACAGGCAGCCAGAGGGCACATAGCCCACATAGCCATCGCGGTTATTTTGCACCCAGGCCCCGTTTGCCGCTTCATCATAGACTGTTACATCGTCTCCATAGATGATTTCGCTGACCACGGGCGAATCATAATCGTGACCTTTATGCAAAGGCACCTTGGCCGCCGTAATGCGCGCCAGACGTCCTTCAATAAAGCTGGGCGCCTTGACCTGCCCGCGCAAACTGGCGGAGGCGCGATCCGAGCGATAGGCATTGATGCGTGGGTCCAGCGGCTTGCTGCTTGAGCGTTCTGTGCTACTATTGCTGTTCATGTTTGACGTTTTCCATAGCGGTTTTTTAAAAATTCGAACAAAGCGCGCGCACTTTGTGGTTCGCCGCCACGCGGCTTGCCGGGGCGATCCTGCGGTACCCAGCCATAAATATCAAGAAAGACAAATTTTTTGGCCTTTGTGACAAAGCGCTTGAGGAACAGGCCGGCCGTTATACTGCCGCCAAACCCAGAATCGGTGATGTGATTGACATCAGCGATCTTGCTGGCCAATTGCGAATCATAGGGCTTCCAGAACGGCATCCGCCATAACGGATCAAGGGTTTCAAGCGATACCTGATGCAATTCTTGAGCAATCTCGTCATCATCGACATAAAAAGGCGGCACCTCAACGCCAAGTGCAACACGCGCCGCCCCCGTCAAAGTGGCGATACAAATCATCAAATCTGGCTCTTGCTCGTCGCCCTTTGACAGGGCATCGGCCAGGACCAGGCGGCCCTCGGCGTCCGTATTGCCGATTTCGACGGTCATGCCCTTGCGGCTGGCAATCACATCGCTGGGCCGAAACGCATCGCGCCCGACATTATTATCCGCCGTTGGCACCAATACATGCAGGTAAACCGGCAGATCGGCGCTCATGATCATCATTGCCAGAGCCAGCACGGTGGCCGCTCCCCCCATGTCTTTTTTCATCAAAGCCATGGAATTTCCAGGTTTCAGATTGAGCCCGCCAGTATCAAAGGTAATGCCCTTGCCAACCAGCGTCACCTTGGGGTGATGGCTTTCCCCCCAACGCAGTTCAATCAGCCTTGGCGGGCGGTCAGAGGCGCGACCGACCGCATGGATCAAAGGGTAATTGTCGCGCAACAAATCATCGCCAACCACCTCGCCAAACTCGGCCCCATGCTGATCTGCCAGGTGACGGGCCGCAACTGACAGCTCGGCTGGTCCCAGATCATTGGGGGGGTGTTGATCAAATCGCGCCCCAGCACCATGCCATTGACAATGCGCATGACATTATCCTTGTCCACCCCTTGAGGCAGTTTGAGATGCCGCACAAGACGCCCATGGCGATCACTATATCGATCGAAATACTAGCCCCCCATCAGCCAGCTGATGGTTGATAGTTCGGCATCGGGGGGATCGTCATGAAAGTGATAGGCCCCTGCTGGCACCTGACGGGCCAGTTGACCGATCAACAGCGCCATCTCGGCCTTGTCTCGTATAGCGCCAAGCCCGAGCACGATGCCGCCCATTTGGCCATCGGGACCTGGAAGCAGCGAAACGGCCCCCTTATCGGATTTCCAGCCAGTGTCCTGGAGCCAGGCCCGTTGTTGTTTTGACAAGGCTGCCAGATCTTTTTCAAGAGACCCGGGGGCCGCAAAATAGATTGGTATGGTTCTCACTTTTGAGCTTTTTGACAAGAGCACATTGGTGAGATTGCTTTTGCGCTTCTTGCTATCGTGTTTGTTCATAACACCCATTTTTAGCATATGAGCGCTTGATGTCCATATGGATATTACCAAACCGCTTAAGCTATTTCTTAAGAGTTCCAACCTAGGATCAGCATGATTATCTTTGTTTCAGTCTGTCTTGCGTATCTCTATCAGTCAGGAATAGCACATGGTACGCAATCGATCTTTTGGTGTTTATAGGAATGCTCTGCTTTCAAGCGTGGCAATCGTTTTTCTATTGACAGGATGCACGAACACAAAGAAACCGCGTGGTCCAGGCGTAACAGGCAGCGTAACAGGCAGCGTCAAACGCATACGCCCAACCACAAACACCAATCGTGCGCAATTGCCGATCAAGGCCAGCCCGCTCGCCAATAATACCACCAAGCTGGCCAAAGCATTTGATGCCAACCCTGCCAATAGTCAGGTCGCCCTTGATTATGTCTATTCCCTGCGCTCCCTTGGCATGCAGCAACAAGCCGTCAATGTCTTGTACCGGGCCTATCAGGCCAATCCCCGTCATCCCGTCATCGCTTCTGAATATGGTCGTTTTCTGCTTGGGTCAGGCAAGACCTTGCAAGCGCAAAGAGTGCTGGACAGAATTGACAGCCAATCTGGCCCCAACTGGCGCACCTTGTCGGCACTTGGCACCATCGAGGCCCGCAACGGCTCCTATGATAAAGCCACCAACTATTTCCAGCAGGCCCGCAAACTGGCTCCCAAACAAGCCTCGGTTCTCAACAATCTGGCCCTCTCGATCGCCCTTGGCGGCAAGCCCGATGAAGCCGAGAACCTGCTTCGAAATGCCGATGACAGTGGCCGCTTTGGCGCCCGTTTACGCCAGAACCTCGCTCTCGTTCTGGCCTTGCAAGGCAAATATGATGAAGCCCAGGACATGGCAACAACCGACCTGCCCCCGGCTCAGGCCAAAAGAAACATCGCTTATTTGAAAAACATGCTGTCCACAACAAGCCCTCAAGACGGCATTGAGCTGTCCGATGAAACCAGGCAGCCTGTTGCCCGGGCAACGACAAGAAGTATGGCTGGTGACCTGAGTGATGGCCCCGCCACAACGGCAAGTATCGGTCCGCCGATGCAGCTAAACCCGATGGCCCAGAAAAAGCCCGCGCCATAAGGCAGTTTTGGCAAGATAAACCTATCAAAACAAATGCCGGGCCGACGCCTGGCCCGGCATTTATCCTGAGTTCAACCCAATATCCACAACCAGATACTGATAGTCAGCACCGAAAACGAGGTGCCCAATATGACAGAGCTGGCGGCCGCATCAAGCGCCTTGTTATACATCACGGCAAACAAGTAGGCATTGACCCCAGGGGCCATTGCCGCAAGCAACACCACCGAACGGGTGGTGGTGTCCGGCACCAAAAACCACACACACAATCCATAGGCGATGGCTGGATGTAACAATAGGGACAGGCACGAAACCATGCCTGCTTCGCGGATATTATCACTAACCACATAGCGCGTCAGCACGCCACCAAGCCCGAACAGGGCGGCTGGTAAAGCGGCACGGCTCATCATGTCTATCGCCGACTGAGCCGCATCTGGCAGCGCCAGTCCGCTCAAATTGACCGCAAACCCAAGACCAAGGCCAATCATCAAGCTGTTGCGAAACATGGCCCTGGCAACAATGCGCGCGGTGCCCGCCACTGTTTTCGCTCGCGTGCCCGTAAACTCCATGGCGGTGATGCCAAGCAGATAGCAAAACGGGGCGTGCAGAGAAATAATTGCATAGGCGGGATCAAGGCTCGCAGCCCCATAAGCGCGCTCCGAGATCGACAGGCCCAGTAGCAACAGATTGGAGAACAGCGCCCCAAACCCTATCGCCACCGCCTCCCCCGGCGGTCTATGAAACACCTTGATAGCCAGGGCCGTGACGATCCCGAAATTGACCGCTGCGCCGGTGTAAAAAGCAACCAGTACGCGCCAGTCATAAGCAGCGCCAAGATCCAGTGTCGATGTGGCGTTGAACAACAAACAAGGGATGGCGAACAAAATAACGAACTTGTTCAGCCCATCCACCATTTGTTTGCTAAATAGCTTGCCCTTGACCGCTAGATAGCCCGCGCCAATAACAAAAAATACCGGCGCAATAATATTGAGGATTGTGACAAACAATGGTTGAGCTGCTTTATCGATTTAGGCAATGAAAGAGGAAAAAGAGAACACCAATCAGCAAGATAACTGCCAATAGCTGAACAATGTCATGGGAAACGACACCTAGGGGACTGGTTTGCGAAATATCAATTTCATGCGATCCCTCTGTCCGGTGGCCAGATAGATCTGTCCCTCCAGGTCTTGCCGTGGCAAAAGCGGCGGCGGCGGCGAACCTCGCAAGATTTTCACGTGAGATTTGTGTGCTTGATCCATGACAGGCCCATCTGATTGCAACAAGATCGGCCAATGATAGAACAGCCACCACATTTTGAGCAAGCACACAAAAACACCAGCAACCCCCGGGGCGCTGGTGCTTGAATTCAAGGAGTGCGTTGCGCGGCCTTATTACAAGGACGCAAGGGCCTGAATGATGGCGGGACCCAAAATAACCACGAACAGCACCGGCAGGAAAAAGGTGATCATCGGCACCGTCAATTTGGGCGGTAAAGCAGCCGCTTTTCGCTCGGCCTCTGCCATGCGCATATCGCGGTTTTCCTGGGCCAGAACCCGCAAAGCCTGCGATAGCGGCGTACCATAACGCTCGGCCTGCATCAAGGATGTGGTGACGGATTTGACGCCTTCAAGACCGGTACGAATACCCAGATTTTCATAGGCCTGGCGACGCTCTTGCAAATAGGACATCTCGGCAGTGGTCAAAGTCAGCTCTTCGGCGAGCGGGATAGACTGGGTACCGATCTCGCTGGAAACCAGCTTGAAGGCCGCCTCAATCGACATGCCTGACTGCACACAGATCAACAGGAGATCGAGGGCATCGGGCCAGGCTTTTCTGATGGAATCCTTGCGCTTTTGGACGATATTGTGAACGAAAATATTCGGCAGATAATAGCCCACCAGCGCGGCACCGATACTCAGGCCGATCCGCATCGTCGGCTCATGACCATGACTATTGACATAAGTCAAATAGAGCGCCATGCCAATCCCCACCAGAACGGGCATGACGATCTGGAAAAACATGAACAACATCAAGGGAGCGGGGCCACGCAATCCCGCAGATTTCAGTTTATCGCGGGTTTTTTCGGGGTCAAGCGCCTTGTCGAGATGAAGTTTTTCAACAATCATCTTCACAGGCCCCTTGTTTTCATGACGCAAAGTGCCACTGCCCGCGCCAAGTTGCGCCAACCGGGCCTTGCGCAGCACATCGCGCTCAGAGGATACCGATTTCATTCGCGAGCTTAGCTTGTTCCCACTCATCATGGGACCAACAATGGTGATGATGGTCCCAAATGTGGCAAGACCGATGAGCGCCATAATGGCAATCTCGACCGAAAAAAACTGATCAATAAAATTATACATGATCACCTGACCTGTGTTTCAAAAATGTTCTTGAGACCTCCAGCGACGCCTCAAATAAATCAATATGCCGCCGCCATCCAGCGGCGCGCAAAACGCCCGATCGACCAAGTGCTAATAGTCGAAATTAATCATTTTGCGCATCACCAGAACGCCCATAAGCATCCACACCGCACTGCCTGCCAGCATCATGTTTCCAGAGCGCTCATCGAACAAAATCATGATGTAATCCGGTTTTGAGACATAGACCGCGCCCATTACCAAAATGGGCAACGCGCCAATAATCGCCGCAGATGATTTCGCTTCTTGAGAAAAAGCGCGCACTTTGCCTTCCAGTTTTTTGCGTTCACGCAACACATTTGAAAGGTTCTGCAACGCCTCGGCAAGGTTGCCGCCAGCGGCCGATTGAATGGAAATCACGATGGATAAAAAACTGACCTCTTGCAAGGGCATGCGCTCATACATGCGCTCGATGCCTTTTGCCAAGGTCACGCCAATACGTTGTTCTTCAACAATCTTGGCAAATTCCTCGCCAAGCGGTGCGGGTGACTCTGCGGCAATAATGCCAATACAATCATTGAGCGGCAAACCGGTTTTGACACCGCGCACAATAATATCAATGGCGTTGGCAAGCTGGCTGACAAATTTTCGTTGCCGACGGGCTGACAAAAAATTAATCACCCAACGCGGCATGCCAATGCCACCAGCAAAAATCGCAGCGCCCGTCGCGTAAATGGCTACACTCTCCCCCACAAACATGTAGGTGATCCCGCCCAGCACAACAGCACTCGTGGCGCTGGCCAGATAAAAAATGGCCGGACTGATGCTGAAACCGGCCTGCAAAAGCCGCTGTCGCATGGAGATCTTGGCATCTTCTTTTTGACGGCTATCCAGTTCATCCAGAACGTCCAGTACAGCCTTGCGCCGTTTTTGCTCCGGCGAGTAGCGCGCACGTTCTTTTTTTTCTGACGCCAGTTTGGCAATGCGCTGGTCCGCTTTCTTCTCCCCATTGAAATAGGGAGTAGCGATCGCATAGACCAGGCCGCCAACCGCCAGCGCAGCCAGCAACATGATGGCAAATTGTACCATTAATGGGCTAAACAAAACTTGCCTCCTCGTTATTGTTGCCAAATCCTGAGCCGGTTTCGGCATCAGCCAGGGCTTTTGCCAGTCGGTGTTGCTCGTTAAAGTACTGGGCCCGTTCCCAGAACTTTGGTCGTGCAATGCCGGTGGAGCGATGATTGCCGATAATTTTACCCTCGGAATCTTCACCATTCATTTCGTAGACAAACAGATCCTGCAGGGTTGGCACATCGCCCTCCATGCCGATCACTTCGGTAATGTGAGTGATTTTACGCGAACCATCGCGCATGCGAGAGGCCTGTACGATGACATCCACAGAGCCGACAATCATTTCCCGGATGGTCCGTGAGGGCAGCGAAAACCCGCCCATCATGATCATGCTTTCCAGACGGGAGATGGCTTCACGCGGGGAGTTGGCATGCAAGGTCCCCATGGAGCCATCATGACCGGTGTTCATGGCCTGCAAGAGATCAAAGGCTTCAGGGCCACGCACCTCACCGACGATTATTCTTTCGGGACGCATCCGCAGACAGTTCTTGACGAGATCACGCATGGTAATCTCCCCTTCCCCTTCAAGGTTGGGGGGGCGTGTTTCAAGTCGCACCGTATGGGGCTGCTGCAATTGCAGCTCGGCACTGTCTTCACAGGTGATGATGCGTTCATCAAGATCAATGGATGCGGTCATGCAGTTCAACAAGGTTGTGTTACCAGAACCGGTACCACCGGAAATAACCACATTGCAGCGAACCCGACCAATGATTTCCAGGATGATCCTACCTTCGGGCGTGATCGAGCCAAAGCTCTCCAGCTGGGCAAGGGTCAGCTTGTCTTTCTTAAATTTACGAATGGTCAGGCACGGCCCATCAATCGACAGGGGCGGCGCGATCACGTTGACACGAGAGCCATCTGGCAAACGCGCATCACAAATAGGGCTTGATTCATCGACCCGGCGACCAACCTGACTAACAATCCTTTGGCAGATATTCATCAGCTGGGCATTGTCAGCAAACTGGATCCCTGCCTTGAGCATCTTGCCGTCAACCTCGATATAGGAGGTGTGGGCCCCATTGATCATGATATCCGCGATGTCGTCACGGGCCAAAAGCGGCTCCAGCGGGCCATAACCAAGCACATCATTGCAAATATCTTCGAGCAGCTCTTCTTGCTCGGAAATCGACATGATGACATTTTTGATCGACAAGATCTCGGTAACGATGTCTCTGATTTCGTCACGGGCAACACTTTTTTCGACCTGCGACAGCTGGGCCAGATCAATCGTATCGATAAGCGCGTTAAAGACGGTGGTCTTTACCGAATAATATTCGGAGGTCCGCACACATTCTTCAACGATGGGGGTGTCGAGCTTTTGCTCTACCGGTTCCGCTTTCGCCGGTACCGGTGCCTCCACGACAATATCAGGGCCCTTATCATCCAGAACAGGCTGATCGACAATCGCTTGCACTGGCGTAATAGCGCGTCCATTCGATGAACTATCGGTATCGCTTCGTTTCCCAAACATCTAATCTCATCCTGTTATTTACGGTTTAACTTGCCGAGAAGTTTGGCAAAAGCCGAGCTTTTTTCAACATTTTGATTTGAAATGCGCGCAATCTTTGAGGCGAGAACGTTAAATAGTTCTGAAGCTTTGGCTTTGGGCTCAAATTCCAGGACCATTTGACCATTATTCGCGGCTGTACCAAACAATTGCGGATTGAAATCAAAAACAAAATCGACGTCCCTATCCAGGGATTTATTGAAATCTGCAACCGAGATCTCTGGCCTTTTAGGCAAGTTGACCTGATTCAGCACAATGTGTGGCGGCTCATCATTGGTGCGATCTTTGCCGATCAGATCAATCAAATTTTTAGTGTTGCGCAAGGAGGCCAGATCTGGCGTCGCCGTAATGATAATATCATCGGCATGAACCAGCATTTGACGGGACCAGCCTGTCCACATGTGTGGAATATCCACAAAGGAATAAGGCAGATTTGAGCGCATGACATCAACCACGGTTGAACATTGCTTTTCTGACAGATCATACACATGGTCGAGCGTACTTGGGGCCGTAAACAGGCTCAGATTTTCAGAGCATTTTGTCAGCAGACGATCAAGCAGCACTTCATCAAGACGCTCTGGCGCCGACAAGGCATCGGCGATCCCCTGCACGGGATCTTGATCAAAATTCAGACCCAGTGTTCCAAAGGCCAGATCAAAGTCGGAAATCACCACATCGGTGCTGGTAATTTTGGACATCGCCCATGCCGTGTTATGGCAGATCGTTGAGGAGCCTGCGCCCCCCTTGGCACCAACAAATGCGATGACCTCACCTACCGGTTCGGCATCTGGATCAGCATACAGATTGGCAATTGATTCAATCACCTGATACGGTTCGATCGGTACCACCATATATTCGCTAACACCGCGTTGCATAAGCGAGCGATACAGCACCACATCATTGACCATACCGATGACCAGCACCTTGGTGCCAGCATCACATGATTCTGCCAACTTATCGAGGTCGTTCAACATGACTTCGCGTTCGGCCTGGCTTTCGATAATGATCAGATTGGGTGTCGGCGCGCTTTGGTAAAAACTGTTGGCAGCCCTTACCCCTCCCATCTGCACCGTCACATGTGACTTGGCTAACCGCCGGTCATCTGATGCGTTGGAAATGGCTTCTGCGGTCTCTTCGTTTTCACAAAAAGCCTGAATGGTAATACGCGGCACCGCACGGGTCCGTTCCATTGAATCGCGCAAAGCATTTCGCTGCAGATCCTTGGTATCGACCCGGTTCTCGGCCTGTGTATATTCGACGCTGCTCATATTAGTTTCCTACCGAACTGCCTAGAGTTTTCCTCTGGTCACTGGATTTCTTCGTGACAGTGCTATCGCCACTCACATATTTATCCCACAGCTGATCCCGGCGTTCGCCAGAGCGCGGGGTCATGTCGCGGGCTTTTATAAAGTCTTTGGGGTTTGCGACCATGGCCGCCATATTGGCCTGCACGGCGCAAGATAGTTGCTCATAAGGCAGATTTGCGGTATCCGCGCTCGCATCTCTGGTCAAAGCTCCACATTTTGGTCCAACCGCTTTATAGCCAAGATAAGAAACGATAATCGGCGCTTCTGGATCACCCGAAGGCGTATAAGGGGTCAGTTTGACCATCTGGCGCACAATATTGTGAGACTTCATCGTATCTCTGACATCGTTCAAGACGTTGAACGCCGCCACTTCATTTGGTTGCCCGGCAGGAGCAGACAAGATCAAACGCCCCTCCCCTTCGCGGCGATATTTGTCGACAAAATTGCCCAGTTCCATTTTCTTTTCGGCGTTGAGGCCATAGTCGCCCCGGCGCACAGGAATATGCATTTTGATTATCTGCTTGGAAACCCGGATTGGATGGTTTCCTTTTGGATTGGTAATCAGCAATTTTCCAACTTTGACCGCCCGGTCCTTATGAACTTCACATCCTGCCAGACCTGTGGCCAGTATGCACCCAGCTACGATCATCATGGTTTTCTTGCTCATAAAACTTCTCTTGTTCAAATGCGTCTGGCGCTGCACAATAGACATTGAAAATACTCCTTGAAATTCTCGTAATTACTCAACGATGAAGCCGTAATCACCTTGCTGGCGACCATGTGGCATACGTCCACGGCGCCCGTAAATACGGTTGAAATGACCCAGCAGATTGGCTTTGGCATCAGAGGCTTCGGCAAAACCCACATCTGGTGTCAGCAATTTGCGATCAGAGACCGGATTAACGATGAACGGCGTCACCAGCACAACCAGCTCCGGTTCTTGTTTGATATAATCACGAGAGCGAAAGAGAGACCCAAGGATAGGCAAATGCATCACTCCTGGAAGCCCTTCAACAGACTGACGTGTCTTGGATGAAATCAGACCAGCCATCATCATCGAGCCCCCTGATGGCAACTCGATCGTTGATTCAGCGTTCCTGGTTGCAAATGATGGAAGCGTCAGCCCGCCAACATTGATAGACCCTTCTGTGGAGATTTCGCTGACTTCCGATTTGATCTGCAGCGAGATACGACCTTCAGACAAAACAACGGGGGTGAAGTTCAACATGACGCCGAATTTTTTCCACTCCACCGAGATGGTGTCATTGCTGGAGGCCACGGGGATGGGCACCTCCCCCCCCACATGGAACTTTGCGGTTTCGCCAGAAATTGATGTCAAATTGGGCTCAGACAAAGTGCGTGTAAGCCCATTTTTTTCGAGCATCTTGATGATATTGCTCAACTGATTGCTCATTTGCAATCCGCTTTGAGTGGTGTTTTGAGTAATCGAGCTTGTCGTTGAGGTATTTGCCGTATTGGAGGAAATGCTATTTAGTATCTCGGTTGACGTGCCAGTTAACGAACTGACGGCCGTGCTCGCACTGGCTCCAATGGCTCCGGCCACTGTGGTGCCAAGATTGGTCGCATCGGTAACGCTTTTTACCAGAGAAAAGACTCCGGTCGTACTGGAGAGCAAGGACTGCGTGTTGACCCCGATTTGTTTGAGGATACTGCGGTTCATCTCAACGATCCGCACCTTGAGCATGACCTGCTCTTTGGATTCTACAGACAGCATATTGACGACGCGCTTGGCGCCTTCTTTTTCTTTACCACCCTTGGCGATAAAGCGGCCAACAATATCCGAAGCACGATTTGACTGCGCTGGTGTACGAACCGTTCCAGACAAGATGACATTGTTATTGATACTTTCCAGATTGATATTGCTGCCTGGAATAAGACGGCTCAACAGCCGTTTGACCGGCTCCATATCCTGCTCGACACTGACTTCAAGCGTTAAAATCTGCTCGCCGTCACGATCAAAGAAAAAGGCGTTGGCCTGACCAACCTTGAGGCCGATCAAATAGACCCGGTTCGATGTATGCACAACGGCATCCATCAGTTTTGGATTGGAGACAAGCACATCTCGCACGGGGCGCGGAAGCTCCAGCACCATGGATTTGCCAAGGCCGATTTTGACATATTTGGGACCCTTTTGGGCGTCCGTGGATGAGATATGGAGGATCGAGGAATTATTGCCGCTCCCAGCTTCAGCCGCATGCAAGCGCTTGTTCACCGGCGCCATCATAACCGACATTGCCAATAGTCCCGCAGCCATCAGTGATATGGGGGTCACCAGCTTGTTCTTGATCTTCATCATCACACTAACCTTCTTAAATAATATATACTTACCAACTGCTTGGACGCTCGTTTGCGCAGCTTGTTTAAGCGCAGCCTATTCGACGCCAAATGCCTGAGACGCAACTCCAAATTTCAGCATTTTCACACTTGAAGAGCCGACTTGGCGTTTTTTGGAGGGACCTTGCACTTCTGCCGAATCGGTCAAAGAGCGCAGGGAAAGCCAGATTTTTCCCCGCGAGCGGGCCTGCGTGACAATCTCCACCTGATTGGGAGAAAGCGCCAATGTCGCCGTCTTGGCTCTCATGGATTTCTGGGTATTTTTTGTTTCAAATGTCGTGCCGATAGCCAGTACACGGACATTATTCAGCAATGTTTCACTCGCCGATTTCTTGTCACCACCGCGACCGGTTTTCGTCGTCAAGATCAAATCGACCCGATCATTTGGCAAAATGAGACCACTCACGCCAGCGGCATTGCTGACCTCAATTGAGATCGCGCGAACGCCAGACGGCAAAATCGCAGCCATGACACCGCCCTGGTCAGCCTTGACAAGCTTCCTCGCCCGGATCGGATCACCAAGGCCAATTGAAACCCGTGCCACAGATCCGGTAAATTCCTTGATCGCCTTGGGGTTGGAGCGTTTGGTGATATATCCCTTGGCGGCTGACCCTGGCCAAGCCTGCCATCTCATATCATTGGATTTAACGCGTCCACCAAGACCAATATCCACCTTTGCGACCAGCACCTGGATTTCTGACACTTCTTGTTTGACAATCTTGGTCTGAGGCGCCTTGACCATATTTTTCATTAACAGCATGGCCAGTCCGGCGCAGCCCACTGCCATTAGCAATACAATTATTCTTCCGCGATTCATTTGACTTTGGTCCTTTGACTCAAACGGTTTCCAAAAATTCTTCAGCACAGTGTCGCGCAACATGGTCAATGGAGTATTAACCGCCGTATCATTTTTGGACGGCTTTGATACAGACACAAAAAAACCCCGCAAAACTGCGGGGTTTTTAAAAAATAATGTCTGATTTGTTTTCTATTTCAGCGCCCTTTAAGGCGTAGACAAACAAATCAGCGTGATTTGCGCATTTATTTTATTAGGCAATACTCGTAAACCATATGGAATGGGGATAGATTATCAAGGCTGACGCCGCCAGTGCAACGCCATAAGGAACGCCCTCGTCTGGATCATGCAACCGCAACATCCACTTGAAACTCATAAAGTTCGGGACAACGGGCAGATCGCGCAATTTCAAGATCAATAAGGTCAACACACCGCCCATCAAACTGGCATATAGCGCATATTCAAACATCTGTAGCGAATAGCCAAGCCAAAGACCCGTGGCCGCAAACAGCTTGGCGTCCCCTCCCCCGATCCAGCCCATGCCAAACATGAACATGCCGATCAAAAGCAGACCAAAAGCCATACCGATATGAATGGCAAGATCCATCCAGCCAAGACCGACAAACGGTGCCAGAATAAAGAACCCGGCCACTAATGCCAGGGTGACTTTATTGGGGATCGTCATCGTCAAAATGTCCATACTGGCAGACACCAGCATAGCCAACGGAAAAATGGTCAAAATGGCGATTTCAAGCATAAAACAGTACCTCATGAAAGTCAGGACAATATCT
>JAJRRW010000026.1 GCA_024279115.1 Alphaproteobacteria bacterium | reverse complement strand
TCGACAGGGCCCGCAAATAGCCCTCCAGCGTCACACACTCGTCTCCAACGATATTGATACGGCTTTTGATCACCTCGGGACGATCAATCGAGGCCAAAACGGCCCGGATCACATCCTCAATCGGTACGGGTTGCAAGGGTTGCATGCCATCGCCGATCACCGGCGTCACCGGCAGCGCTGCCAACGCCTTGAAAAAGCGCCAGCTATCGCCAACCCCGCCGATAATCAGCGAGGGGCGCAGCACCACCCAATCCACATCCATTTTGGCCAGCGCCTCATCGGCCTGCAACTTCGACAAATGATAGGAACTGACCGCGTGCTCATCTGTGCCCAGCGCCGAAATCTGGATTATACGCTTGACGCCCGCTTGTCTCGCCGCCTCAAACAAGGCTTTTGGAGCCTTGCAATGCAATGCCTCAAAGCTTTGCTGGTGGGTTGGCTTGAAGATCCCCACAGCATTGACGACCAGATCAACATTGGCAACCAGTTCGCGCCAATCCCCCACGCTGTGAGCCGTCGCAAAATCAATGCTCCGCCAGTCATGCCCATCTGCTCGCCCGGGGGGTGATCTGGACGTCAGCACCAGATCATGATGCTGGTTGGCAAGTGCCCTTACGAGAGAACGGCCAATAAAACCTGTTGCCCCTGTCACCAATATCCGCATGTTACACCTCCTTGGGCAAAGCGGTGGGCGGAGCCGCCTTTAATTCGGCATCAAGCTGCTTGAAAGCTGTACGCCCCATGACGCGCCCAATCACCAAAAGCGCCATCACCAGACACACCAGCCCGAACAATAAAGATCGCGAAAACACCACTTCCATCGGCAGATCACGACTTGGATAGGCGGCCATGAACAGTACGCCAATGGCAGGTGCCAATATCATCATGGCTGTAGAATAGGCGGTCCAGAAGGTGGCGCTACGCCCCGTGCGGCAAGCATCCCCCAAGGTGCCATGCAAAGGTTTCGCCAACAAAAGCGCAAACAGGGCACCCGTGCCACAGGCCGCAACACCGCTCATAAGAAGAACCGTCATCATATCAAATCACCTTTCGTAATGTTATTTATTTCTGTAATGACAGAAATAGCACTTCAAAAAAATCACCGACCAATCAGCTTGATGATTTTACTGCCCATCTTGACCATTTTCATCAAAGTCTCATTGGGAACTTTCTTCACATCCTCATACCAGTCCGACATCTGGTCGACGAAACCAAGCATATTGTTGATCTGCTGTTTGACATGCGGGTCAGTGTGCTTTTCCCGATCAGCCTCGTCAGCAAGATCGCGCAAGACGGACAAGGTGGGATCGATTTCACGCTGTTTGCGACTTTCGACAATAACATTGAATGTCTCTTGCACGTCTTCAAGAGCGCTGAAATGGTCGCGCCGGTCGCCAATCACATGCGCCTTGTGCACAAGCCCCAGAGCTTGCAATTCCTTCAAGCTGTTGGAGACATTGGAACGGGCAATATTGAGCTCTTTGCAGATCTGCTCGGCGGTCATCGGCTTACGGGTCACATATAGCAAACCATGGATCTGCGACACGGAGCGATTAACACCCCAGCGACCGCCCATCTCCCCCCAATGCAACACAAATTTTTCGACGATCGGTGTCATAAGTCCAGCTCCATACACTTATTTCTGTAATTACAGAATTTACTATAATTCGAACCGATTGGCAACCCCCAAATTGCCCCCCCTCTAAAGGACAGAAATGGTGAGCCAAAATAAACGAAAATGGGCGCAGGCCCACGCGAAGCGAGGAATGGCCGTGAAATAAAAAATTGGTGCACCTTGAGCCGACAAACTCAAACACTGCACCACAGAGCCCGACCGGGCGACGGCCAGTTGGCCGCTCCATTGAAGGCCTTTGCGAAGCGTGGAATGGCCGCGAGATAAAATAATGGCGCACCTTGAGCCAACAAACTCAAACACTGCACCACAGAGCCCGACCGGGCGACGGCCAGTTGGCCGCTCCATTGAAGGCCTTTGCGAAGCAAAGATTAGCCGTGAAATAAAAAATTGGTGCGGGCGGCGGGACTCGAACCCGCACGGCACAAAGGCCTCAGGATTTTAAGTCCTGTGTGTCTACCAATTCCACCACGCCCGCGAAATTTGCTCAATGTTGTGAGACCTTATGGGGCTATTACCGCCAATTTGCAATTGATTTTTGGCGCTAGGCGGTTGGCTCGATAATTTCGAAACTATGGGTAATATCCGCAGTTTGGCCCAGCATTATGGACGCCGAACAATATTTTTTGGCCGACAGGTCGATGGCCCGTTGCACCAGCTTTTCTTTCAGTCCGCTGCCTGTCAAAATAAAATGCACATGAATTTTTGTAAACACCGCTGGCACGTCAGTTGCGCGCTCCGCCTCAAGCTCGATTTTCAGGCTTGTCAGTTCCGTGCGGGCTTTGTTCAAAATACCCACAACATCAAATGCGGTGCAGCCGCCCATACCGATCAGCAACAACTCCATGGGGCGTGCGCCCTCATTATTGCCGCCATGCTTGGGCGCGCCATCCATGATGATTTTGTGACCGGTCTCGCTCAGCGCATCAAACCGCACATTTTGTTTCCAGTTGATTTCCGCTTTCATTGTCGGCCCCTGCTCTCAATTAGCTTGTTGCGATCCGTGGTAAAGCCTTGCTTAGTCTCATAAGCGTGGTGAGGGTTGAATAGTCAAGGCGTCCATCAATTTTTAAAGGCCGAAAATGGCGCTGAAAGGCCCGCACAACAAAATCTGTGTTCTCGTCAAAATGGCCATCATCACTGATCAGATAGCCATATTGCGCCAGCAAGCGTTGCGCCTTGGCGATGTCATCATGGCGATCACCGATCCCAAAACCTGGATCATCACCAATCTGCTCTGGCTCGACGAAATGGCCGATACCGTTTTCGTAGAGCGTATCCCATGGGAATTTTTCTCCAGGATCTTTCTTGCGCCCGGGCGCAATATCAGAGTGTCCGATGACATTTCGAGGTAAAATGGCATGGCGCTTGAAAATGTCGAGAGATAGCGCCATGACCGCCTCGATCTGGCGATCGGGGAACGGCTGCAACTCCAGAATATGGCCTTGATTGACAATCTCAATACCAATGGAACATGAATTGATGTCATTCTCGCCCGCCCAATGGGCGCGGCCTGCGTGCCAGGCGCGGTGCTTTTCGGCGACCATCTGGGTGATGCTGCCTTGTTCATCAACAAGATAATGGCACGAAACTTTGCTCTCTGGACGGCACAAAATATCAAGGGCGGCCTGAGCGCTCTGCATGCCCGTATAGTGCATAATCAACAGATCGGGTATTAACTCGTTACGCCGCGCTTCGAAATTGGATGCCTCACGCCAATTCGCTTCAATTGACGTATCGCAAACACCGGCCATACCTACTCACCGGCCATGAAGTTATCAAGAGCATCCGTTGAAACGGCCGTCAATTCAACACTTTCACCGCAACCACACGCACTTGTTTGATTGGGATTGTCAAAAACAAACCCGGAGGTCATTTGATCAGTCTTATAATCCATCTTGGTACCAAGCAAAAACATCACGGCTTTCGCGTCAACAAACAATGTGACACCATTATCATTGACGGTATCATCGCCCGCAGACGCCTCTTGCGCATATTCCATGGTATAGGCAACGCCGGCGCAGCCCGAGTTTTCGATACCGATACGAAGGCCGGCCAAAGACTCGTCCGATTTCGCCATGATCGCCTTGATACGCTCAGCCGCCGCATCGCTCACAGTCATCAGTTTTGGGGTCGCAATCATATTCACTACCTTTTTTTCTAGAACATACCCAGCTCAAGGCGGGCCTCGTCAGACATCTGATTTGGGTCCCAGGGGGGATCAAACACCATATTGACGCCTACGCTGGCAACCTCTGGTATGGCGCTTACCGCATCATGCACCCAGCCCGGCATTTCTCCAGCGACCGGACAACCAGGGGCCGTCAAGGTCATATCGATGCGTACTTTTTTTTCATCGCTCACATCAATTACATAGATAAGCCCGAGTTCATAAATATCAACCGGGATTTCCGGGTCCTGTACCGTTTTGATTGCGGCCACAATTTTGCGGCGCAAATCGTTGAGCTCTTCTTTTGACAGGCTGGAACCAGTGACGGGCGTACCGCCCTCGGCAATTGTCAAGGGCTTGGGGCTGTCGTTGGCTTCTTTCAGTTTCGTTGTTTGGTCATTCATGGCATCAGCTTTACTTTTGATGTTATCGGTTCTTTTAGGCACGTTTCATTCGACGATCAGGTGTCATTGGGTGATCAGGTAAAAAACTCACTGGCGCGGCGCAAACCATCGCACAGGGCATCGACATCATCGCGCGTATTATAAAGGGCAAACGAGGCACGACAGGTCGATGTAACGTTAAAGCGCGCCATCAAGGGCTCGGCGCAATGGGTGCCGGCCCGCACAGCAATGCCGGAGCGATCCAGCAAGGTGGCTATATCATGAGCGTGAACCCCGTCGATCTCAAGGGAGAAAATCGCCCCCTTGTCTTTCGCATCGCCAATGATGCGCAGTGCATTCAGCGAACAAAGTTTTTCGCGGGCATAGTTTTTGAGATCCTCTTCATGAGCCGCAATGGCTTTTGAACCGATGTCCATCATAAAGTCGAGCGCCACGCCAAGGCCGATCGCTTGAACAATCGGCGGCGTCCCCGCTTCAAATTTATGGGGTGGCTTGCCGTAGCTGACCTCATCCATCGTCACATGTTCAATCATCTCACCGCCGCCCATATAGGGCTGCATACGTTCTTGCAATTGGGTCTTGGCATACAGCACGCCAATGCCCGAGGGACCATAAAGCTTGTGCCCTGTCATGACATAAAAATCAGCATCAAGCTCCGTTACATCAACGCTCATGTGAACGGCCGCCTGTGAGCCATCTACCAGCACCGGAATACCTCTGGCATGAGCCAGTTCGATCACCTGCTTGATGGGCACGATAGTGCCAAGCACGTTGGACATATGGGTAATGGCCACCAGCTTGGTGCGCTCGCTTAGCAGTTTTTCAAACTCATCAATCAAAAAGTCGCCATCGTCTGAAACGGGTGACCATTTCAACACCACGCCATTGCGTTCGCGGTGGAAATGCCAAGGCACAATATTGGAATGATGCTCCATCACCGAAAGCACAATCTCGTCACCCGCTGCAAAGGCTACTCCGCCATAGGACGAGGCAACCAGATTGATCGCCGCCGTTGCATTGCTGGTGAAAATGATCTCATTGACATCAGGGACATTGAGGAATTTGGCGACAGACTTGCGGGCCTGTTCAAAATGATCGGTGGCCGTGTTTGACAAGAAATGCAACCCGCGATGCACATTGGCATATTCTTGCGAATAGGCCTGCTGAATGGCGTCCAGAACTACTTGCGGCTTTTGCGCGGAGGCACCATTATCGAGATATACCAGCGGCTTGCCATGCACTTCTCGTGACAAAATGGGAAACTGCGCTCGTATCGCCTGCACATCAAAATGTTTTTGCACGCTCGCTCCCTGGAGCTTGTCGGTGGATGGGGTCATGCTATTCATCGCTTTTACCTCCCAGCCAGGCTTCCGCCATTTTGGTGAACGCTGCGCGGATGTCTTCGTCTTCGATCAGCTCAAAAGCTTCCCCGACAAAGGCCAGAATGAGCAGGGTTTGTACGGTATCCATGCTCATGCCGCGCTGGCGCATATAAAACATCATGTCTTCATCCAGCTGACCCGACGTGGCCCCATGACCGCAGACCACATCATCTGCGTAAATCTCCAGCTCGGGCTTGGCGTCAAATTCGGCAGTCTCCGACAATAGCATGCCATGTGCCATCTGCTTGGCATCGGTTTTTTGCGCGTCAGGCTTAACAACCAGCTTGCCTTGAAACCCCGCGCGGCCGCGATCATCCAGCACCGTCTTAAACAGCTCACGGCTCAGCGTGTTTGGCACGCCATGCACAATATCCATCGTGGTGTCGCTATGCTGTTCGTCCCATAAAAGGGCGACACCTGAAATATCTGCTTGCGAGTGACTGCCATGAAAATTCACATTGATCGTATTGCGCGACACTTTTGCGCCGATGGTCAGTTGAAAGCCGCGATAATTGGCGTTTTCGCCGATCGACACCATCCAGTTGGACAGATGAGACGCCTTGGCACCCTCATGCTGGAACTTGATGTGATTGACCTTGGCACCCGTTTCCAGTTTCAGCTCCGTGACACTGTTGCGCTGTGTATCTGGAGCCCGCAAATGCACATAGCTCTCCAATATGGTGGCGCTCGCCCCTTGCGCCACATGGATGAAATGACGCTCGGTGATTGCCTCGGCGCTTTTTGAGCTGGAGATAAAAATCAAATGCACCGGGCGTTTCAGCCTGGCATCCTTGACGATTTCAATGACCGCACCATCACGCATAAAGGCGGTATTGAGCGTCCCCACATGATCATCTTGGCGCGGATTGACCTTGTTAAAATTGCTCTTGAACCATTCTGGCGGATTGTTCAGCGTTTCAGCCAGCGAGGTCATGTGAACAAGCCCCGCCTCATCGCCGATGATGAAGGAATTTTCCTCATCATAGACGCCATCGACAAACACAATATGATGAGCGCCAAGGCCATGCAGATCGGCTCCAAGCGCTTGATAAAGCTCGGCGTCCGTAACGCTATTGAGATCGGCGTCTGCCGGGGTCTTGGCGTCTTTGAGCATGGAGCGCAGATCGGTATATTTCCACGCCTCGACACGCCGATGCGGCAAACCAAGCCTGGCAAAGGTTCGGATCGCCTCCTCGCGCTGTTCCCTCACCCAGTCATTGCCGGGCAGATTAGCGCGTGTCTCGTCGAACTGGCGGGCCAGCCCCAGTTCAGCATCCGTTTTTTGAATAGTTGTTCCTGCAGTCATATTTTTGATCTCAAATTTTTATTACGCGGCATCTTCATCAACAAATTCTGCATAGCCGGATTTTTCCAGCTCCAGGGCCAGTTCTTTGCCACCGGAATGGCGGATCTTGCCTTTGGAAAGCACATGCACCTTGTCGGGAACGATATAATCCAGCAGGCGCTGATAATGGGTAATGACCAGCATCGAGCGATCTGGAGAACGAAGCGCATTGACGCCTTGGGACACCGTTTTCAACGCGTCAATATCAAGTCCGCTATCTGTTTCATCGAGAATACAAAGCGATGGCTCAAGAATAGCCATTTGCAAAATTTCCATGCGTTTTTTCTCGCCGCCAGAAAATCCCACATTCAAGGGCCGCTTGAGTATCTCGTCCTTGACCCCCAGCTCGGCTGCCTTGCCTTTGACGAGGCGCATGAAATCTGGTGTCGACAGCTCTTCATCTCCGCGCGCCTTGCGCACGGAATTAAGGGCGTGGCGCAAAAAGATAAAGGTCGCAACACCGGGGATTTCATGGGGATATTGAAAGGCCAGAAAAACACCCGCAGCGGCCCGTTCATCCACTTCCAGATCGAGCAGATTAATGCCGTTCAGCGTTGCTGTTCCTTGTGTCACCTCATAGCCATCACGGCCAGAAAGGACATAGGACAGCGTTGATTTTCCAGAGCCATTTGGCCCCATAATGGCATGCACTTCTCCGTTTGGAATTTCCAGCGAAATGCCGCGAAGGATCTGCGACCCTCCAACCGTTGCGTGCAAATTTTCGATTTTCAACATTCTTGACTTCCTTACATTCGCCGCGACCCTATTTTTTGGGTAAACGGCTTATCCATTCTATTCCAACAACCAGTACGATCAACGGGGCGATAACGCGCAGGACATTTTCCAGCGTATTATCCATACCAAGAGCCTCCACCACCTGACGGGTGAACATAAGCACAAAGGCCAATACCGCCAGCACGACCCAATTGACCCATTTCAAAACTTGCAAACCGTCTCACTCTCTCGACCGTCATCCCGTCGAAGGACGGTATCCAG
Source organism: Alphaproteobacteria bacterium (assembly GCA_024279115.1). Classification (GTDB taxonomy): domain Bacteria; phylum Pseudomonadota; class Alphaproteobacteria; order Rhizobiales; family JAKIUO01; genus JAKIUO01. Next base: position 25,861 of record JAJRRW010000026.1, on the reverse strand, counting down.
TCGCGTATCTTTTCATTCCAACTTGCCTGTCTGGCACCTGCCTCGTCTTTATCAACCTCACCGATCATATTCCACTTACCCTGTCTGGATCCCGGCCTGAGCCGGGATGACGTTAGGTGTGTGTGCTTTCTGATTCTTTTGACCAGATAGACACTCAGGATCAAAACAATTACCAGCATCAATACTGGGTCATATGACAAGTCATCAATTCCCATCACCCCACGCTGCCCTCAAGACTTATGCCGATGAGTTTCTGGCTTTCGGCCATGAATTCCATAGGCAGATGCTGCAACACATCGCGCACAAAGCCGTTGACGATGAGCGCCACTGCCTCTTCTTCGCTCATGCCGCGTTGCATGCAGTAAAATAGCTGGTCTTCCGAAATTTTTGAGGTTGTGGCCTCATGTTCAAACTGCGCGCTCGGCGTTTTGGCTTCCAGATAGGGTACCGTATGAGCCGAACATTTATCGCCAATGAGCAAGCTGTCGCACTGGGTATAATTGCGCGACCCGGTTGCGCGTCTGTGCGCGGAGACCAGACCGCGATAGCAGTTGGAGCTTTTGCCTGCCGATATGCCCTTGGAGATGATACGGCTGGAGGTGTTTTTACCCAGATGGATCATCTTGGTGCCACTGTCCACCTGCTGCGCCCCGTTTGAGACGGCAATGGAATAAAACTCGCCTTGCGAATTATCACCGCGCAGGATGCAGCTGGGATATTTCCAGGTGATAGCCGAACCGGTTTCCACCTGTGTCCACGACACTTTCGAGTTGCGACCACGGCAATCAGCGCGCTTGGTCACAAAATTATAAATGCCGCCCTTGCCGTCCTTGTCACCGGGGTACCAGTTTTGAACAGTGGAATATTTAATCTCCGCATCATCCATGATGATCAGCTCGACAACCGCCGCATGCAGCTGGTTTTCATCGCGCTGGGGAGCCGTGCAACCTTCCAGATAGGAGACATAAGACCCCTTGTCGGCAATGATCAAGGTACGCTCGAACTGTCCGGTATTTTCGGCATTGATGCGAAAATAGGTAGACAGCTCCATGGGACAGCGCACGCCCTCGGGGATATAGACAAAACTGCCATCCGAGAACACCGCCTGATTGAGGGTGGCGTAAAAATTATCGGTGGCGGGAACAACCGAGCCCAGATATTTGCGCACCAGTTCGGGATGGGTTTGCAGTGCCTCTGATATGGGACAAAAGATCACCCCGGCCTTGGCCAGCTCTTTTTTAAATGTTGTTGCCACCGACACGCTGTCAAATACAGCATCCACGGCAACCTTGTTTCTCGTGCCTTTGACGCCAGCCAGAATTTCTTGCTCTTTCAAGGGAATACCGAGCTTTTCGTAGGTCGCCAGAATTTCAGGATCAAGATCATCAAGGCTGTCCAGCTCGATCTTTTTCTTTGGCGCGGCATAATAGTACAGATCATTAAAATCGATCTTTGGATAGTTGAGAATCGCCCAGCTTGGCTCCTCCATGGTCAACCAGCGCCGATAGGCATCAAGGCGATAGTCGAGCATCCATTCAGGCTCATTCTTTTTGGCCGAGATAAAGCGCACAATATCCTCGGACAGGCCTTTGGGTGCCATATCCATTTCGATATCGGTGGTAAAACCATATTTATATTTGTCGACGTCGAGATCTTTAACTTGATCGATTGTTTCGTCTTGTATGCCAGCCATTGGCTCGGTTCCTTGTTACTTCTCAAAATTTTCGTCAAAAAGCAGGTAAGCGATCACCCGTTCGCTCGTGCTTTTTTATGCTGTTTTACTGTTTTGGCGATCGCCTCCACCAAACGGTCCACATCGTCCAGCCAGTTCTGTGGGCCAAAGCTGACACGAAACGCACATTGCGCAATATCGGGGCTCACCCCCATGGCTTCAAGCGCGCCAGATTGTTTGGTTTTTCCAGAGGAACAGGCCGTCCCCGCGCTAATGGCGATCCCGTCCAGATCAAGTGCGATCACCATATTCTGGGCCAAAATTCCTGGAATGGCCATGAAGGTCGTATTATCCAGCCTGTCAGTTTCCTTGCCAAAAATGACCAAATCGGCATGCTGTTTGCTTAAACGTCGCTCGGTGCGATCACGCAAAAACCTGACCATCTCGCGGTCGGCAAGTTCTTCACACGATATTTCGGCAGCAATGGCAAACCCGGCAATAGAAACAATATCTTCGGTTCCGGCCCGGCGCCTTAACTCCTGCCCGCCCCCTCTCATCAAGGGATCACTTAATATATTGTCGATCGCCGGCCCGACCAGAGCACCAACGCCTTTTGGTCCGCCAATTTTATGGGCGGCAATGGTCACCAGATCAACACCGATCGAGGCCAGGTCAAAGGGCATCCGTCCCAGGGCCTGCACCCCGTCACAATGCATTAAACCGCCGCGTTCCAGCACAATGCCAGCGATCTCGGTGACAGGCTGAATGGCTCCGGTCTCATTGTTGGCAAGCATCACAGAGACGATGAACGGATGTTTGCTGTTCTCCCCTTTCAAAGGGGCCAGCTCATGGTCATCAAGCAGGTCGATAAACGCATCCAGATCGACGACGCCCGATGATGTAACGGGAATGATCCTGATCTGTGAGGGAGCAAACCGCCCCCCTTTGAATACCGATGGATGTTCAATTGCCGACACAAAACACAAGGCTCTGGCGCGATCTTCTTGCGTGTTCGCCACCAACCCCGGGGACAGGGCGGTAATATTCGCCTCGGTCCCCCCTGAGGTGAACAAAACATCATTGGCATCGGCGCCGATCAACGCGGCGATTTTCTCCCGGGACCGCTCGATAAAGGCGTGCGCTTTTCGCCCTTCGGCGTGCACAGAAGAAGGGTTGCCAGCAAAATTCATGGCCTCAAGCATCGCCTCGCGCACTCTTGGGCGCAACGGAGATGTGGCATTGTGGTCAAGATATACCCGGTCAAGCGGCAGCGCGTTTACGGTCATATCGCCTCCTCGATCGCCTCGGGCCCGGTTTTCTCATTGACGGCGCGCAAATTTGAGGTCAACGACCCAAATGATCCGACATTCTTGTCGATGACGTCCTGCAGACTGATGCTGCCAAGAAAATTATAGATGTGATCGCTCAAGGCGCTCCACAGCTCGTGCGTATTGCAATCCCCCCCGCCAATGCAACCGGTAGACTCATTTTTTTCACGGTTGCAGCGGGTCATTTTTACAGGTTCACCAACAGCTTGCATAATTTCGCCGATATAAATTTGCGATGCTGGTCGCGCCAGAGTATAGCCGCCGCCGGGACCACGCATACTTGACACCAGACCTTCTCGGCGAAGCTTAGAAAAAAGCTGTTCAAGATAAGGCAAAGATATGTGCTGACGCTCGGCAATCTGCGCCATGGGCACAGCCTTGCTCGGGGCACCTCCCAGGCCACATTTGGCGATATCCGCCATCGCCATCACTGCATATCTGCCTTTGGTATTGAGCTTCATTCAATTCATCCAATAATCGCTATGGAGCAGGTTAAAACCCATTTCTCGCAGCAAACAGGGATTTTGCCCTGAATTTCGTTGTTTTGAATGTAATTCACTTGCCTTGGGTCTGCATATTCGTGTAGACAAAAATGTCTAAATTCATCACTCGTTTTAAAATAGACGAGTGCGCAAACCGAACAGGTCATTCACATTCCATAGTTATGATATATAATTCCTGACTACAGCAGTCAAGTATTTAACCCGCCTCTTTTGTCACAGGGGTGGTTTCTTGGTTTCCGGATTTCCAGGTTCAAGTAGCGAACCAAAACCATTCAGTTCAATCTGAAAACAATGCAGGAGCATCACACTCATGCCCGAGGTCGTCTTTAACGGACCTGCTGGCCGCCTTGAAGGCCGCTATCACCATAACACTGATCCAGAGTCACCGGTCGCCTTAATTCTGCATCCTCATCCCCAGTTCGGGGGAACGATCAATAACCAGATTGTTTATCACCTTTATTACAGCTTCGTGCAACGCGGTTTTTCTGTCCTGCGTTTTAATTTTCGCGGCGTTGGACGCTCTAAGGGTTTGTTCGACAATGGGGCGGGAGAAATGCTCGATGCCGCCGCAGCTCTTGACTGGATGCAGGCCATCAACAAGGAAGCAACCAATTGCTGGATTGCTGGTGTTTCTTTTGGTGCCTGGATCAGTATGCAGCTATTGATGAGACGACCTGAATTGCAAGGGTTTATCTCCGTTGCGCCGCCGGCCAATCTTTATGATTTTTCATTCCTGGCCCCCTGCCCGTCTTCTGGTCTCATCGTCAATGGCGAGATTGACCGGGTGGTGCCTGCCGCAGATATCCAGACGCTTGTTGAAAAACTGAAAACCCAAAAAGGCATCGACATCGGCCATGTCGTCGTCCCCAATGCCAATCATTTTTTCGAGAACCGGATCGAAGATCTGATGGCGGTGATTGACGGTTATCTCAATAAAAACCTCGAGGACAACTCGAAGTCGTAGATTACTCATCGAAAACCAGAGCGGCGGCGCTTAACTCGACATAGCGGCGCGCGCGGCGCAAGGTGGCTTCTTCATCTTGCCCCCATTGCTCGGCCTGAAATTCTTCATCAAGATGGGCAAGCTCCCAAACCGTCTGACAGGTCAGCCATTTTTGACAATGGGCCATGGCCAGAACGGCTGACCCGGTCATCACGGTGAACAGATGAACAGCCCCTAATTGATAACCCTCAAGAGGCGTGGTCAGCGCCTCGAAGCGCGTCATGCTATCTTTGTGCTGCTCCACATATTGAATACCGTTTGAGGTGAGCAATTCAATTTTCAATTCGTCCTTGAATTGATGCAAAACCGGATCCCAAAACTGGCTTTGCCGCTCGATCAGGCTGTCTGGCTTGCTGACCCGGTAACATAGCAGATCAGAGTGAGCATATTTGACAATTTCAGCGCGAGCCTCTTGCGGGCGCGGCATGATATTGTCGGTAACAGCGCTTGCAAAGCGCATAATGGGCATATTGGCGAAATCTATAAACTCTTCCTGCTGGCTCCATTCCAGGGCCAACTGCTCCGCCATATTTTGATGCGGAAGCTGCAATATTCGTTGCCCTGCTGACTTCACCGGGCGCCCGTCAAGCTCAACCCGCACGCCGCTCTTGTCAGAACTGGTTGCAACTTTTGCATAGAAGCGTTTGATTTTATTATTCATTGGCAAGCCGTTTGATCAAGAGCCGCCAGCAGATTGCCGATCTCGCTGAATTGGTCGATCAAGCGATGAGCTCCTGCTCCCCTTAACATCTGCTCGTCATGATAGCCCCAACGCACCCCAATCGCTGCCACCTTCGCATTAACGGCCATTTCCATATCAAAAGTAGTGTCACCAATCATCAAAACATTCTCGCTAAGAATGCCGGTTTGCTCGATGGCTTGCAAGATCATCCCAGGGTGAGGTTTGGAGGGGGCGTCATCGGCCGTCTGGATATTAAAAAAAAACTGTGCCAGATTTTCTCGCTCGAACAATTTGTCGACGCCGCGCCGCGATTTGCCCGTTGCCACTCCGAGCAAAATATCATCCCGGCCTGCCAATTCTTGCAAAATTTCGCGAGCACCATAAAATAACGGCTCATGGAAATCAGGCAATTCCCGTTGAGCAATAAAAGACGCTTTAAACACCTCACAAAGCCGCCCCAGTTTCGCCAGCTCGGCTTTTGGGGTCAACGCCTCGACGGCTGTTTCAAGCGACAAGCCAATAATGTTCTTAATTTCGTTATCAGGCGGCGGGACAATATCAAGCGCTTCAAAAGCCGTTTTCATCGCCTTGATGATAATATGCTGACTATCAACCAATGTGCCATCGCAATCAAAAATAACCAGCTTTGGCTCTGCGCTATCGGCTGTCATCTAGGCCCCCTTGCCGAGCGGGACATCGAACGGATTATCTTGGCTATGGGGGTCAAACCCCATCAATTCCCAGGTGGTCATCATATGATCTGGCAAAGGCGCCCGCACCGTTATCATGCGCTTGCTATCTGGATGAGCAAAACGGAAAGCGCGGGCGTGAAGATGTAATTGGCGAGGCACCTCGCCGCCAGGATGGGCGTCCTTGCCGCCATATTTCCCATCCCCGACAATGGGAAAGTCAATGGCATTCATATGCACGCGCAGCTGATGCGTGCGCCCGGTGATCGGTGTTAAGGCAACAAACGAAAATCGTTGCCCGGCATTTGCCAGAACGGCATATTTGGAAACCGCATATTGCCCTTCTTCCTCCCCCTCGTAACAAACTTGCATTTTCTCCCCGGAGCGGCCTTTTTTCTTGGCCAGCGCCAGCTGGATTTCACCGACTGCAGGACGCGGCGTCCCCATCACAGCGGCCCAATAGAGTTTTGATGTATCGCGCTGTTTGAACAGCTTGCCCATCAGCGTCGCCGAAGCCCTTGAGCGCGCCAGCATCAAAACGCCAGACGTATCACGATCAAGCCGGTGAACCAGCTTGGGGCGCTCTTCCAGGTCATATTTCAGACCCTCCAGCAATCCATCGACATGGCGCTCTTGATTGGTACCGCCCTGCACCGACAGGCCTGGTGGCTGGTTGATGGCAATGAAATGCTTGTCGCGATAGATCACCAGCGATTGAATGAAATCAATATCGCTTTGTGTTAAGCGCTTGGGGCGCGGCTTTTTGTCGGTTGGTTCATCTGGCAGGGGCGGAATACGCACTTCTTGTCCCGTGACCAGACGCCGTGACGATTTCGAGCGTCCGCCATCGACGCGCACTTCCCCCTTGCGCAAATATTTTTGCAACTGACCTTGCGAGATCTGGGGAAAATGCGAACGGAACCAGCGGTCAAGCCGCATACCATCCTCATTTTCAGCAATGTTTTTTTGTGTCACGCCGCTCATATTGGTTTCTCGCTAACTGGTTCAACCCATCAAGGAGCGAACAACCGCCATTCCCAAAAACAGGGCAAGTATAGTGCATATGACCGAAACGCTCATATAACCCATGGAGGCAAAATACTGCTTCTTTTCATAGAGCGCCACCACATCGAGCGCAAAGCTTGAAAAAGTGGTAAAACCGCCCAACACACCTATCGCCAAAAACGCCCGCACCTCATTACTTACCGAAAACCGCAGTGCCAGCGCCACAATCAACATGCCCATCAAAAACGAGCCGACAATATTGACGATCAAGGTGCCCCACGGAAAACCGATGCCAAACAGGCGCGTCGCCGCAACACCAACCAAATAACGAAACGAAGAGCCAATCGCCCCCCCCCATCGCCACCATCAATATCATCTTCATCTTGAGGATGTTCCTAACCCGACTTGGCCATTCCGATGGCGACCAGCTTGAGACCTAGCAGAACCCATGGCGTGCCATGCATCAAAAAGTCAAAAATATCCACTGGCTTGGTCAGATTGCCGGCAAACAGCATGCGCAGTTTTTCGAACAGATGCGGCTCGGGCACAAAGGGCGCCAACCCCAGCGTCAGAGCCAAAATGATGAGAAGCGGTAATGGTATGGCGTTCATCCACTGCATGAATTTATCCTTATTGTAAAATATCTGTTACCCGCGCTTTTTGCGAAGACCATCCCAGTAGTCAAGTCTTTTTTGTATTTCCCGCTCATAACCGCGCTCGACAGGCTGATAATATGTTTGGCGAGCATAATCGTCGGGAAAATAATCCTGCCCTGAAAAACCATTTTCACACGTGTGATCATATTCGTAGCCCTCCCCATACCCCTCAGCCTTCATAAGCTTGGTTGGCGCATTGAGTATGATTTTGGGCGGCGACAAAGAGCCTGAGCTTTTTGCGCAGACCATCGCCGCCTTATAGGCGTTGTAAACGGCGTTGGATTTAGGCGCTGTGGCCAGATAGACAACGCTTTGAGCCAGCGCCAGTTCGCCTTCGGGAGAGCCTAAAAACTGATAGGCCTCTTTGGCCCCGTTCGCCTGTATCAAGGCCTGAGGGTCGGCAAGGCCAATATCTTCGACAGCCATACGAACCAACCGGCGGGCCAGAAACAACGGGTCCTCGCCCCCCGCCAGCATGCGGGCAAACCAGTAAAGAGCGGCTTGCGGATCAGAGCCTCGGATACTCTTGTGAAGAGCGCTGACCAGATTATAGTGCCCATCGCTGTTTTTGTCATAGAGCGGTGCTCGTCGCTGCACAAGCGACACCAGCTTGTTGGTATCAATGACTTCGCCCTCATCCCCAACGCCGCGCAATACATCCTCGACCAGATTATAGATCGAGCGCCCGTCCCCATCCGCCATATTAATCAGTGCGGTGCGCGCCTGTTTATCCAGTGGCAAAGCACAGCCAAGATGGCTTTCCGCTTTTTGCAACAATACTTCAAGGCAGTCATCATCAATCCGCTTGAAGGTCAAAACACTGGTGCGCGACAACAAAGCTGGATTAAGCTCAAAAGAAGGGTTTTCAGTCGTCGCCCCGACCAGCACAATGGTACCATCTTCCAGATGGGGCAAAAAACTGTCCTGCTGCGATTTGTTGAAACGATGAATTTCATCAATGAACAGCAGTGTGCCCAACCCGGCCTTGCGCCGCCCCATGGCCTCCTCAAAGACAGCCCGCAAGTCTTTAACGCCCGAAAAAATAGCGGATATTTGCACAAAATGCAGATCCGTCTCATGGGCAAGCAGCCTGGCTACAGTTGTTTTACCAGACCCTGGAGGCCCCCAGAAAATCGTCGAACCAGGTTTTCTGGCGCGCACCATGGCTCCCAGAAAGCCCGCTTCGCCAAGTAAATGATCCTGCCCGACAACATCCATGAGTGATTGCGGGCGTAAGCGATCGGCAAGCGGACGCGGTGCCTCACTTTCCAGACCCGCATTTTCAAAAAGATCACTCATGTCAAATTGAACGCCCTCTTGAACAGGTCACAAAATCCGCGATTTCATGTTTCTAGCGTCCCAGACTCATGGACAGAACATTATCGCCCCGTTTAATCGTAAAGCGCCACGATCGTTGTCGCTCGCGCAAAGTATCAGCCAGATCAGCAACACTTTCGATTTCTGTCCCGTTAATCTGTAACAAAATATCTTTTCGTGCCAGCCCAATGCGCTTGGCGAATGAACGTCGCCCCAGCCCGACAATCACCACACCAGATTGATCGCTCATGGATATTTCTTCGGCAAGAGCCGGCGACAGATTGGCAACCAGAGCCCCCGAAAAGGGATTATTGCCCCGCACCCTCATTTCATTTCTAGCGGGCACCTCCGGGGCGATAATAAGCGACACCGCCTTTGTCAGCTTACGTCCATTGCGCCAGATTTTCAGCTTGGCACGGCCTCCCGTTCCCTTAATGGAAAACTGATAGCGAAACGATTTGGCGTCGGTTATCGCATGGCTGTTGACGGACAAAATAACATCCCCCACCCGCAACCCGGCATCTCTGGCCGGACTTTCGTCGCCAAGGCTATTAATATAAACGCCCGTTGGTTTTGGAAGTTGCAGCCCCTCACTGATCGCTGGCGTTACTTTCTTGACATTGCCACCAAACCACGGCCTTTGCACACTGCGTCCGTTCCTGGCAGAATTGACCACCAGGCTGACCATATTGGAGGGGATGGCAAAACCAATTCCCAAGGACCCGCCCGATTTTGAAAAAATCGCCGTATTGATCCCGACCAAATCGCCATTCATATCAATCAGGGCACCACCCGAATTACCAGGATTAATAGCGGCATCGGTCTGAATAAAATATTGCGCATCGCCGCCGCCAATGCCGGTGCGAGCCAGCGCTGAAACGATGCCGCTGGTCACGGTCTGGCCAACCCCGAACGGATTGCCCATGGCCAATACCAGATCTCCCACCTCCAGATTATCTGAATTGGCGATTTTCAAAAACGGAAATGTCTCTCCATCTGACCGGATTTTGACAACGGCGAGGTCGGTTTTTTTGTCCTTCAGGATAATATCGGCCTGATACTCTTTGCGATTGGCCATGGCAATCTTGATCTGGTCGCCGGTTGCTCCCTCGATGACATGAAAATTGGTGACGACTATACCACGTGCATCAATGATTACTCCAGAACCAAGCGAGCTTTCAATTCGCTCCTTAGGCACCCCGAAACTATCACCAAAAAAACGCCGAAAAAACGGATCACGGGATAAACGGTTCCGCCTCTTGGTGCGCCTTGTACGAGTGCGGACATAGACATTGACGACAGCGGGCAAAGCCTGCTTGACCACGGGGGCAAATGAATATTTTATGGCTGCCTGGCTACTCGGCAGGCCCCAGCCTTTGGCATTGCTCTGGTCGGGTCTCATAGCATGGGTCGCCACGACCAGCACGCCAACAGCTACAATCACCAGGCCGCCGCTAAAAACTTTTTTGATGGACACAGTTTTTGTCATTGCTTCCCTTGACTATTTCTCTTCTGACACAAAATACCTATTTCAAGTCCCATTTTTCCAAGGCGATTTCATGATACACCACATCATAAGGTCGTGATGGGCATGAAGGGTCAAACATAAACCTCTGGAACCACGCCATCAAACAAATAAAAAAGCGACCCGATGAGCCGCTTTTTTTATCTTGCATATTTGCAGAACAGATCGGAGCTGACCGCTATTCGTTAAGCGGCAGCTGCTTCACTGCTTTCTTCAGCCGGCTGGCTGTGATCTGGCCCACTATCTTGTCCCTTGGCCGACAGATCACGGTCCACAAGCTCGATGACGGCGCGAGGAGCATTATCCCCGAAACGATATCCAGCGCGCATGACCCGTGCATATCCACCAGGACGATCTTTATACCGCTCGCCAAGTACGTCAAACAGCTTTGTGACCATGGCATCATCACGAAGGCGGGCAAACGCCTGACGTCGCGCATGCATATCGCCACGTTTGCCAAGGGTGATGAGACGGTCAATGATCCTCTTCATCTCTTTGGCCTTGGGCAAGGTCGTCATGATCTGCTCATGTTTGATCAGTGCTGCAGCCATATTGGCAAACATCGCCTTTCGATGACTTGCCGTTCTGTTGAGCTTACGCCCTTTTTTGCGATGACGCACAACGTCTCTCCTTTAAATCGGATGCGAAAATTTGTTATTCTCGCATCAGCGCGTTATTTCGTTCAATATTGATCTTCGTACCGTTTAGCCAGCTCTTCGATATTGTCTGGCGGCCAGTTCGGTACTTCCATGCCAAGATGCAGACCCATAGTGGCAAGCACCTGCTTGATTTCATTCAATGATTTGCGCCCAAAATTAGGGGTGCGCAACATGGCCGTTTCGCTTTTCTGGATAAGATCACCGATATAGACGATATTATCATTTTTCAGACAGTTGGCAGAGCGAACGGAAAGTTCCAGCTCGTCAACTTTCTTCAGCAAAGCGGCATTAAACGCCAATTCTGGTTCTTTTGTTTCCTCGGCAATCACTTCTGGCTCTTCGAAGTTCACAAAAATCGTTAGTTGATCTTGCAAAATCCGAGCAGCAAAGGCGATGGCGTTTTCAGGCGTGATGGACCCATCTGTTTCCACATGCATGGTCAGCTTGTCATAGTCCAGCACCTGTCCTTCGCGGGTATTTTCAACCTGATAGGACACCTGCTTGACCGGGCTGTACAAGCTATCGACCGGGATCAGACCAATCGGTGCATCCTCGGGCCGGTTTTGTTCAGCCGTTTGATAGCCTTTGCCGGTATCGGCCGTGAACTCCATGTGCAGAACGGTATCTTCGTCGAGCGTGCAGATAACCTGTTCGGGGTTCAGCACTTCAACGTCGGACCCGGTTTCAATATCGCCCGCCGTGACAACGCCTTGACCTTCTTTATGAAGAATCATGCGCTTGGTGCCCTCTGAATGGATACGCAAGGCAATGCCTTTGATGTTGAGCACGATATTGGTAACATCCTCACGAACGCCCGAAATGGACGAGATCTCGTGCAGCACACCATCAATATGAACGGACGTGATGGCTGAACCTTGCAAGGATGACAGCAGCACGCGGCGCAAGGCATTGCCAAGCGTCGTGCCAAATCCACGTTCCAAGGGTTCGGCGACTATCGTTGCCAACCGGTTGATATCGCCTTTTGAGATAACGTCAAGCTTGGTAGGCTTGATCAGTTCCTGCCAGTTATTCTGAATCACCTGCATCACCTTCTAATTCAATAGTCCCGCCAAAATAAGTCACAGATCAATCCAGGGTTCGGGGGGCTGGATGGTCTGTTAGCAGCGCAAGGGCCGCCTGCTAGACGCGCCGTCTCTTGCGTGGGCGACATCCATTATGGGGAATGGGTGTAACATCACGGATAGAGGTAATCTGAAAACCAATCGCCTGCAGCGCACGCAGCGCCGACTCGCGACCAGATCCCGGGCCTTTGACTTCGACTTCCAGGTTCCGCACACCGTGTTCCTGGGCTTTTTTACCAGCATCTTCAGCAGCCATCTGCGCTGCATAAGGGGTCGATTTTCGTGATCCCTTGAAGCCCATTGTACCGGCGGTTGACCAGGCAATCGTGTTGCCCTGAGCATCCGTGATGGTGATCATGGTGTTATTGAAGGTGGCACTTACATGCGCAACTCCGGTGCTGATATTTTTTCGCTCGCGCTTTTTAACGCGGGTCTTTTCCTTGGCCATATTCTACTTCCGTCCAAATTATGCCCGCCGCTGGCTGAAGTGCCAGGCGAGCCAAAGATAAAAAGATCTATTTCTTCTTGCCAGCAATCGCTTTGGCCGGGCCTTTGCGGGTGCGCGCATTGGTATGGGTCCGTTGACCGTTAACCGGCAGGCCGCGACGATGGCGAATACCACTATAGCAACCAAGATCCATCAGGCGCTTGATGTTCATGGCGACTGAGCGTCGAAGATCGCCTTCCACCATATAGTCAGCATCAATCACTTCGCGGATCTGAATGACTTCTGCGTCCGTCAGTTCATTGACGCGCCGTTCGGCCGGAATTTTGACTTTCGTGCAGATCTCTTTTGCAAATCTGTCGCCAATCCCGTGGATATATTGCAGTGCAATTAGCACCCGCTTATTGGTCGGGATATTAACCCCAGCTATACGAGCCACCCTGTTCTCCTGTCATGTTCTCCAGAGTCTCTAGAACGAGATCCCTGATGGAACGGTCAAATATCTTCTGCATTCGCATATTATCACAGCTTCAAAGTCGTTATTTGAGCATTCGACAATATATAAAACACACGACCGACCATCGGTATCATCTTACCGTTGGCCGGATGTGTAGTCATTGTCGAGAATTAAGCGCCTATTTAGCCGAAATAGCCATAAGACGTCAACTCTTTTGCTCAATCAAACTGTAAACGGTTTGCACCGCTCGACGTTTAAGAGAGAATGTCTAACATGGACTTGGTCACATCATCAATTGCCACCATGCCATCGATCGATTTGAGCTTGCCCGTTTTACCATAATAATCGACAAGTGGCGCCGTTTGCTCATGATAGGCAACCAGCCTGGATCTCACGGTTTCTTCGTTATCATCGGCACGTCTTTGGAAATCATTGGCGCCACATTTATCGCACTTTCCTTCAACGGCAGGCTTTTTGAATTCGTCGTGATATCCTTCGCCACAGCTCCCGCAGGTGGAACGGCCCGTGATACGCTTGATCAGCGGATCATCTTCTACCTGCATCTCAATGACGACATCCAGATTTTTGGACTTTTCCTTGAGCAGAACATCAAGCGCTTCAGTCTGGGCAACTGTGCGTGGAAAACCATCCAGAATGAACCCGTCCTGCACATCATCTTCATCAATGCGGTCAGAAATAATGCCAATCACCAGCTCATCAGAAACCAGCCCGCCTGCGGCCATGACTTCCTTAGCCTTCATGCCAACTTCGGTACCAGCGGCTACGGCGGCGCGCAACATGTCTCCGGTGGAAAGTTGCACAAGGCCTTTGGCTTCTTCAATGCGTTTGGCCTGTGTGCCCTTGCCTGCCCCTGGAGGGCCCAACAAAATAATATTCATCGTCTACGTGATCCTTTTCTCAGTTTAGATTTCTTGATTAAACCTTCATACTGATGCGCAAGGAGATGGCTTTGAATCTGCGCGACCGTATCCATTGTAACGCTGACAACGATCAGCAAAGAGGTGCCGCCGAAGTAAAATGGAACTGCCGCATAGGAAATCAAAAACTCCGGCAAGATACAGACAAGTGCCAGATATGCTGCCCCCGCGACCGTGACTCTGGTTAAAACATAATCGATATATTCGGCAGTACGTTTGCCAGGCCTGATGCCAGGAACAAACCCGCCATATTTCTTCAAATTGTCAGCCGTCTCATCCGGATTGAAAACAATGGCCGTATAAAAGAACGCAAAAAACAGGATCAACAGCACATAGGTCAACAAATAAAGCGGCTGGCCGCGTCCCAGCAATGCCGTAATATTGGTCAACCACTCGGGTCCCCCGGCCGAGAAATTGGCCACCGTAATGGGTAATAACAGCAAAGAAGAAGCAAAAATCGGAGGAATAACACCGGCCGTATTGAGTTTCAGTGGCAGATGCGAGCTGTCCCCCTGGAACATCTTTTTACCGACTTGACGTTTGGGATACTGGATCAGCAGCCGTCTTTGCGCCCGTTCCATAAGACGATGAAAGCGATGACCACAAACACCATGAGGATAAGAGCAATCAGCAGACCAGCGGACAAAGAACCGCGCCGCGATAGCTCAAGCGTGCCCACAAGTGCCGAGGGCAGCTCGGCAACAATGCCCGCAAAGATAATCAGTGAAATACCGTTACCAATCCCCCGGGCGGTGATCTGTTCACCCAGCCACATCAAGAAAATAGTGCCACCAACCAGGGTGATGACGGCTGTCATTCGGAAAAACCAGCCCGGATCGGTCACAATATTGCCAGCTCCTTCGAGCCCCACGGCAATGCCATAGGCCTGCAAAGCGGCCAGAACCACGGTTCCATAGCGCGTATACTGGTTGATCTGCTGACGTCCCTGCTCGCCTTCTTTCTTGAGCTGTGCAAGATGAGGAGAGACAGTGGTCATCAGCTGAATTATAATCGATGCCGAAATATAGGGCATGATATTGAGGGCAAAAATGGCCATGCGACCGACAGCACCACCAGCGAACATGTTCATCATGCCAAGGATGCCGGACTGGTTCTGCTGGAATAGTTGCTCTAGTGCCTGGATATTGATGCCTGGCAGAGGAATATAGGTGCCAAGCCGATAGACAAGAAGCGCTCCCAGCGTGAACCAGATGCGTTTCTTGAGCTCGGTCGCCTTGCTAAACGCCGACAGATTGAGATTGGAGGCAAGTTGTTCTGCTGCCGATGACATCCGTTGGTTTCCTGACTAGCTCAATTGAGCCCCACAAGCCATAAGGGTAAGCCCTGGCCAAAATTAAAAAAGACAAGGTGAAAAAAGGCGTCCCCACCGGATCACCCTTCGTACTAATCTTTTTGGGCGTTTTTCTTGCGCTTTTCAAGACGCCAGTCGGCTTTTTCTGTTTCTTTAGCCTCAATTTTGGGCATTTCGACCAGCTTCACGGAACCGCCGGCTTTTTCCACAGCAGCGATAGCGCCTTTTGAAGCCCCGGTGACTTCAAATGCAACACCCGCCTTCAACTCACCATTACCGAGCAGCCTGACGCCATCATTGGCGCGCCGAATGACCCCCGCGTGCAACAGCACATCAACCGTCACGGTTTTCGTGGCATCAATTCGCTTGGCGTCAATAGCGATCTGGATACGATCCAGATTGACGGCATTGAAATTCTTGCGGTTTGGACTGTTAAACCCACGCTTTGGCAAGCGTCTGTGGATCGGCATCTGGCCGCCCTCAAATCCCTTGATGGCCACACCCGAGCGTGATTTTTGACCTTTATGGCCGCGTCCAGCTGTTTTGCCAGTTCCAGAACCAATACCACGACCAACGCGTTTGCGTTGTTTGGTGGAGCCTGGATTATCTCTCAATTCATTGAGCCGCATGGTCCAACATTCCTTAAATTCATTTCTGACGGGTGCTAAAACAACCCGGTTTATTCATCGACAACTCGCACCATGTGCGAGACTTTACTGATCATGCCGCGCACTGCTGGCGTATCTTGCAGAGTGCTTTTACGACTGATCTTGTTAAGACCCAGCCCGGTCAAGGTATCTCTTTGATCCTTGGGACGCCGGATCGAGCTGCCGGTCTGCATCACGGTGACCGTTTTGCCCGTTTTGTTATCTTTCGCCATCATTCAAATCTTTCTCATTACCCAAAAAGGCCTAGCCTTCTTGCGGAACCGCTACTTCGCTCACGCCATCCCGGCGTCGCCCAACAATATCGCTGACCTTGAGGCCACGACGTGCCGCAACAGAGCGAGGGCTGTCTTCGCGCTGGAGCGCATCAAAAGTTGCCCGGATCATGTTATAGGCGTTCGAGGTGCCAATCGATTTGGCAACCACATCCTGAATACCGACCATTTCGAACACAGCACGCATTGGACCACCAGCAATAATACCGGTACCTGGAGGTGCGGCCCTCATGATAACCTTGCCGGCTCCGTGATGCCCAGAGACATCATGATGCAGGGTACGACCCTCGCGCAACGGAACCCGGATGAGGGTTTTGCGCGCTTCTTCGGTGGCCTTGCGAATGGCTTCAGGTACTTCACGCGCCTTGCCATGTCCAAAACCAACGCGGCCTTTTTGATCGCCAACGACAACCAGGGCTGCAAAACCAAAACGCTTGCCGCCCTTTACAACCTTGGCAACACGATTGATGTGTACCAGCTTGTCAAGGAATTCTGGTTCGCGCTCATCGCGGCCGCGACCTTGGTCTCTGCCACCTCTATCTCTGCCGTCACCTCGTGCCAACTTCTCATCCTTTCAAGTTCATACATCACCCCGTAGCCAACTAGCTCTTCAAGGGTCATTTGTTCGCCCTGCTGCTCTACAGCTTTATGCGGGCGAGCTATCTAAAATTTCAATCCACCAGCCCGGGCAGCTTCAGCCAGAGCCTTGATACGCCCGTGATAAACAAAGGCACCACGATCAAAAACAACTTCCTTGATCCCGGCAGCAATGGCTTTTTCGGCAATCAATTTGCCAATTTCGCCAGCAGCCTTGGTATCACTGCCGCTTTTGAGTTTTTCTTTCATGTCCTTGTCCATTGAGGAGGCAGAAGCGATTGTCACATTCTTGGTGTCATCAATGATCTGAGCATAAATATTCTTGCCTGACCGGTGAACCGACAGTCTGGCACGGGTATTTTCGTTGCGCCGCAGAGCCTTGCGCACTCTATGGCGGCGTTTCTGCAAAGTCTTTTTATTCGTCGACATCTGTCACATTCCCTATCTAGGTAACCTTTCGTCCTGAGACGAAAAGGCGCTATTTCTTCTTGCCTTCCTTACGGAATACATATTCGTCTTTATATCTGATGCCTTTGCCTTTATAGGGCTCTGGCGGGCGGTATCTACGGATTTCAGCTGCCACTTGACCAACTCTTTGCTTGTCAATACCGCTAATTTCAATATCCGTCTGACTGGCGCACTTGATTTCGATGCCATCAGGAATGGGATACAGAACATCATGGGACAGGCCAAGCGCCAATTGCAGGTTCTTGCCCTTCAAAATCGCACGATAACCAACACCCTTGATCTCCAGATGCTTTGTGTAACCATCCGTCACGCCAGCGACCAGATTGGCAATGATGGTACGGGACATGCCCCACATGGAGCGGGCCCGCTTCGAGCTGTTGATCGGCTCTACAAGCACACCATTATCCGTCATTTTGGCGAGTACTTCCCTTACCAGAACAGCCGAAAGTTCCCCTTTGGGGCCTTTGACTGTTACCGTACGACCATCAACCGTCGCCGTTGCTGCGTCGGGGATCGGTACTGCTTTTTTTCCGATACGAGACATAATAAAAAAACCTCTAAGATAGACGCCTAAGCTCTTGCTCGCCATTGCAATCCAATAGCGGCCAAAAAAATAAGACTAGAAAATGCTGCAAAGCACCTCGCCACCAACATTATTCTCGCGCGCATCATGATCGGACATCACGCCACGCGGAGTTGAAAGAATGGATACACCAAGACCATTGGCAACCGTTGGAATATTCTTCACCGAAGAATAGACGCGGCGTCCTGGTTTCGAGATCCGTGTTATCGAGCGAATGACGGGCTCACCATCATAATATTTCAACTCGATTTCAAACTCTGATTTTCCGCCTTCAAATTCGGTTTGCGAATAGCCGCGGATAAAACCTTCTTTTTGCAGCACATCAAGAACATTGCCGCGAAGCTTCGAGGCTGGTGATTTCACCTTGCCTTTTTTCCTCATCTGGGCGTTCCGGATACGTGTCAACATATCTCCCAAGGGATCAGTCATCGTCATTACCTGTCTCCCTTCTACCAGCTAGATTTGACCATGCCAGGAAGCTGACCATTTGAGGCCAGGTCCCGCAGGGCGATACGAGAAATTTTCATTTTCCGATAGAAGCCTCGGGGCCTCCCGGTCAATTCACAACGATTGCGAACACGCGATTTCGAAGAATTGCGTGGTAATGTCGCCAGTTTGAGCTGCGCCTTGAAGCGCTCTTCCGCCGGTTTGCTGCGATCCATTACAATCGCTTTCAGGCTCGCACGACGAGCGGCATAAGAAACCACCAGTCTTTGTCTTTTGCGGTTATCCTCAATAGCGCTTTGTTTCGCCATTCATTCCTCCTTGAAAGAGCCTTGGCTCTTTTTCACTCTTAAACCCGTTCCATCTAACGTAAAGATCAACAATGACCCCATGTTAGTCCTTGAACGGAAAGTCAAATCCCTTCAACAAGGCCCTGGCCTCATCATCATTATCGCTCGTTGTACAAACAATGATGTCCATTCCCAATATTTGATCGACCTTGTCATAATCGATTTCAGGAAAAACAATATGTTCTTTGATACCCATGGCAAAATTTCCACGACCATCAAAACTCTTGGGGTTCAATCCCCGGAAGTCCCGAATGCGTGGCATCGCAATATGCACCAGACGATCTATAAACTCATACATGCGGTTCTTGCGCAGCGTGACCTTGGTGCCAACCGCCATACCTTCACGCAGCTTGAACCCGGCAATTGATTTGCGAGACCGCGTGATAATCGACTTTTGACCCGCAATCAATGACAGCGCATCGGCGGCAACGGTCACCTTTTTCTTGTCATCGACACCAGCACCGACCCCCATATTGAGAATGATCTTCTCAAGTTTTGGGACCTGCATGACGTTTTTGAGGCTGAATTCTTTAATCAGCTCATCCCGCACGACAGCATTATAATGCTGCTTCATACGAGGAACATATGTCTCAGCCATCAATTACTTCTCCTGAACGCTTGGCGAAACGCACTTTGCGTCCGTCTTTCAATATCTTGAAGCCTACTCTTGTGGGCTTCCCATCTGTGGGATCTACATGCATCAAATTCGACAAATGAATGGAGGCTTCTTTGGAAATAATGCCACCTTCATCGGTTTGTGTCTGCTTTTGATGACGCTTGACCATGTTCACGCCTTGCACGATGGCACGATCTTCATCGCGCAGCATCTTCAAGATCGATCCATCCTGCCCCTTGTCACGTCCCGTAACAACGACGACCTTGTCGCCGTTTTTAAATTTCATAGCCATTAGATCACCTCCGGCGCCAATGAAACGATTTTCATATGATTGCGACCACGAAGCTCGCGGGTCACTGGACCAAAAATACGAGTTCCGACAGGTTCGCCCTGAGCATTGATCATTACGGCTGCGTTGCGATCAAACCGGATCGAACTACCGTCTGTGCGCCGCACTGGATGAGCTGTACGCACAACCACGGCCTTCATGACCTGGCCTTTTTTGACCTTACCGCGCGGAATAGCTTCCTTCACAGTAACAACAATAATATCGCCGACGGATGCATATTTGCGTTTTGATCCACCCAGTACCTTAATGCACTGAACACGCCTTGCACCCGAATTGTCGGCAACATCAAGATTGGTTTGCATCTGTATCATGACAATTCTCGTAATTTCTTGCGGGCTTTTAGTACCTGATCATCTGAGCGCCTGGGTTCATTCCCGCAGCAATTCAAACGATCCTCTAATCCAGCCGGTTGTTTCTTATTCAGGTTCGAACCAGATCTGCCAAGAACCAGGGCTCTTGATATATCTGGATCACTCAATTCAGGTTTTTGACGGCCTACCCGTCAAGAACCGTCCATCTTTTGTGCTTTGATATGGGCGCACATTCTTCAATTTTCACCATATCCCCTTGCTTGTGAGCATTCTTTTCGTCATGCGCCTTGTAATTCTTGGAGCGACGAACGGTTTTCTTGAACAAGGGATGGGTGAAGCGGCGCTCAACTTTCACGACAATGGTCTTGTCGCTCTTGTCTGATACTACAACACCTTGCAAAATTCGTTTCGGCATAATCTAATTCCAATTCCTAAAAGGCCTTTATCTATAAGGTTCAGGCCTCTACAGATGACTGTTTCTGTTTCTTGAGCGTCTGAATACGCGCCACAGTGCGTCTTATCTGACGCACCCTGGCTGTATTCTCAAGCTGCCCCGTCGCTTGCTGAAAGCGCAGATTAAACTGCTCTTTCTTCAATTTGATCATTTCATCACCGAGTTGATCGACCGTCATGTCTTTCAGCTCTTGCAATATTTCTGAGTTTTTCATAACTCGTCTCCTCAAAACGCCTTTAAAGCGCTCCAGCTTAAATCAATCCGCTGTGTCTTACGCTCCAAGACGGCGAACAATACGTGTCTTGATAGGTAGCTTTGCGGCCCCAAGAGCCAGAGCCTGACGTGCCACGGCATCCGAAACACCATCAATCTCGAACATGATGCGGCCTGGCTTCACCTTGGCTGCCCAAAACTCTACAGATCCCTTGCCTTTACCCATGCGTACTTCGGTTGGTTTCTTGGTAACGGGCACATCTGGAAAAATACGGATCCACACCCGTCCTTGTCTTTTCATATGACGAGTGATGGCACGACGTGTTGCCTCGATTTGACGAGAGGTAACCCGTTCTGGTTCAAGGGCTTTCAGGCCATAGGCACCAAAGTTCAGGCTCGTGCCGCCTTTGGCATTACCCTTGATCCGTCCCTTGAACATCTTACGGAACTTGGTCCGTTTTGGCTGTAGCATCTTGCTTTCCTCAAATCACGACACCGATAAACGGCGATCGTTTCACTCAATCAATTTGCGGACAATCTATTTGAATGTCCTATCTTGTATTTTAACGTCTTGGTGCCCCGCCCGGTCCACGAGGTCCGCCACCTGGGCGACCACGACCACCGCCACCAGGGCGACCACGGCCACCGCCGCCACCTTCTTGCATTTTCTTGGCGCGATTTTCCTGAGCCATGGGATCATGCTCGAGAATTTCGCCCTTATAGATCCAGACTTTCAGGCCGATAATACCATATGCGGTTTTCGACAAAGCCGTCCCATAATCAATATCGGCGCGCAGCGTATGCAAAGGTACCTGACCTTCGCGATACCATTCCATGCGGGCGATTTCGGCACCGGCCAAACGACCCGAGCTGTTAATTCTGATACCCAGAGCACCCAAACGTTGCGCCGACTGCATGGCCCGTTTCATGGCCCGCCTGAACGCCACGCGGCGTTCAAGCTGTTGGGCAATTCCTTCAGCAACCAATGTTGCATCAATTTCTGGCTTGCGAATTTCGGCGATATTGACATGAACATCACTATCTGTGAATCTCGACAGCTTCTGATTGAGCTTCGCAATATCCGCGCCAGCTTTACCAATCAACACGCCAGGGCGCGCTGTATGGATCGTCACGCGGCACTTTTTATGGGGCCGTTCAATAATGACTTTAGAGATGCCAGCACGGCGACGATCTTCCATGACGAAATCACGGATTTTCAAATCCTCATGTAGCAATTTGCTATATTCTTCTCCATCAGCAAACCAGCGACTGTCCCAAGTACGGTTAATGCCAAGGCGCATACCGATTGGATTTACTTTTTGTCCCATCAGGCATTCTCCTCTTTCGCCATTTCCTCATCCTTAACGATGATGGTCAGCATTGAAAACGGCTTCAAAATTCTAGCGACCCGACCACGTGCGCGTGGTTTCCAGCGCTTCATGACCAGATTTTTTCCGCAAAAGGCCTCTGACACGATCAGATTATCGATATCGTGGCCGTGATTATTTTCAGCATTGGCAATGGCCGAATTGAGCGTTTTCAAAACATCCTTGGCAATCCGCTTGCGAGAAAAAGACAGCTCGTTAATGGCGACACTGACCTTCTTTCCCCGAATCATTTGGGCAACCAGATTGAGTTTTTGCAGGCTGGTACGAATATTACGCGTTACCGCTTTCGCCTCATAGTCGCCAAGCTGTCTCTCGCGTTTGCGCTTCCCCATCTTATTTCCTCTTTGCCTTCTTGTCTGCTTCATGCCCGAAAAACGTTCGGGTTGGCGCAAACTCACCAAATTTATGACCAATCATGTCTTCAGTGACATTGACCGGGATATGCTTATGACCGTTGTGAACGCCGAATGTCAGTCCAACAAATTGCGGCAGGATCGTCGAGCGACGGCTCCATACTTTAATAATTGCGTTGGACCCACTTTCGCGGGCGACTGCTGCTTTTTTCAGCATATAGCCATCAACGAATGGACCTTTCCAGATTGAACGGGTCACTAGCTCTTTCTCCTTACCAAATCACGAGACCATTTTGAGTGCCATTTTGACCACTCCGGTCCCTTGCAAATTCTTGTATTTGAACCAGGATAGATAATCCTGCCCCAACAGCGCTAGCGGCGTTTCTTCTTTAGATGCCGTGAGCGAACTATATATTTATCAGTGGCACGATTTGAACGCGTGCGCTTGCCCTTGGTTGGCTTGACCCAGGGAGACACCGGATGGCGACCGCCAGAGGTCCGACCTTCACCACCACCATGAGGATGATCTACCGGGTTCATGGCAACACCGCGAACGGAAGGTCTTTTGCCAGCCCAGCGATTACGACCCGCCTTGCCTAGCTTGATATTACCATGATCAGGGTTTGAAACGGCGCCAATGGTTGCCATGCATTCATGACGGACCCGGCGCTGCTCCCCTGACTTGAGACGCAAAATGGCATAACCGGCATCGCGGCCAACCAGTTGCACGAAACTACCAGCGGCCCTGGCCAATTGCCCACCCTTGCCTGCCTTCATTTCCACATTGTGAATAAGCGTGCCAATCGGTATTGAGCGAATTGGCATGGCATTGCCTGGTTTCACATCAACTTTTTCACCCGACACAACCTGATCACCAACACTGACGCGCTGTGGAGCAAGTATATAGGACAATTCGCCATCTTCATAACGGATGAGTGCGATGAAGGCCGTACGGTTAGGATCATATTCGATGCGCTCAACGACAGCTGCCATATCCATTTTGCGGCGCTTGAAATCCACCATCCGATAGGTGCGCTTGTGACCACCACCGCGACGCCTGGCGGTGACACGACCGTGATTGTTGCGCCCACCACTACCGGTCAAGCCTTCAGTCAATTTCTTGACGGGCTTGCCCTTCCACAGTCCACTGCGGTCAACAAGTACCAGCCCACGACGGCCCGGTGTTGTTGGATTGAATGTCTTCAGTGCCATCTAAATGCACTCCTCAATCGATTATGCGATCCTCTGTCCCATACAGATAAGGCAGGTCAATCGCGCAAAAACTAAATACCTGACGTGATGTCGATACGCTCGCCATCTTTCAGGGTAACAATGGCAAACTTGGTATCATTCTGACGCCCCTTGCGCCCTTTGAATACCTTCGTTTTACCTTTTCGGTTGAGCGTGTTAACGGCCTCAACCTTGACGTCGAACAGTTTCTCGACGGCTTCTTTGATCTGCGGTTTTGTCGACCAACCGGCCACCTTGAACATTACCTGATTATATTCGGACAACAGCGTTGATTTCTCGCTGACAACCGGCGAGAGAATAACATCATATTTCCTGACTTCGTTGCTCATCACTCTTAACCCTTGTCCTTGTCGCTGCTAAAGCGTTTTTCCAGTGCACTGACCGCATCAGTGGTGAGCACCAGTTTTTCGCGGCGCAAAATATCGTAAACATTAATGCCTTCAATTGGCAGCACATCAACGCGCGGGATATTACGAGCAGCCAGAGAAAAGTTCTCTTCCAGCGTAGATCCATCAATAATCAATGCTGAATTCAAACCAAGATCGGCCAGCTGGGCACGCAAGGCATTTGACTTGGGCTCTTTAACCGATGCCTTGTCGAGTATGATCAGCTCATTGGATTTGACTTTCGCCGACAGCGCATGCCTCAACGCAAGCGCTCTCACTTTTTTGGGCAACTTGCTTGCATGTGAGCGAGGCACAGGACCAAAGCCCTTGCCGCCACCACGAAACAGGTTGGCTTTTCTGTTACCATGACGGGCTCCGCCAGAGCCTTTCTGGCGCACAAATTTCCTGGTCGATCCCTGAATTTCAGAGCGACCCTTGGTTTTATGTGTCCCAGCCTGGCGCTTGGCCAACTGATAGCGAACCATGCGGTGCAACAGATCGGGACGTGGCTTGAGGCCGAAGATGGCATCTGATAGCTCAATGGAGCCAGCCTTCTTGTTTTCAAGTGTTGTGATATCAGCTTTCATCACCAGCTCCCTCTACGCTCGCATCGGCTTCTTTGGCTGGCTCATCAGAAGATTTTCCGTTCACTGCGCGAAGTGCGGCAGGCGTTGGAACATTATCAGGAAGCGCTTTCTTGACAGCATCACAAAGCGTGACCCAACCACCCTTGGCACCAGGAACAGCGCCTTTTACCAGGATAATGCCGCGATCAACATCGGTATCGACAATGGTCAGATTATGGGTGGTGATGGTCGTTGCGCCCATATGGCCGGCCATTTTCTTGCCCTTGAACACTTTACCAGGATCTTGACACTGACCGGTCGACCCATGTGATCTATGCGAAATCGAGACACCATGCGAAGCACGCAAACCGCCAAAACCGTGACGCTTCATGGCACCGGCAAAGCCTTTACCGATCGACGTCGCCGTCACATCCACATATTGCCCTTTGACAAAATGATCTGCGGTGATCTCGGCACCAACGTCAATCAGATTATCTTCACTGACCCGAAATTCTGCGAGTTTACGCTTTGGCTCGACTTTGGCCTTGGCAAAATGTCCGCGTTGCGCCTTGGTGACATTCTTGACCTTGGCGGTACCGACACCCAGCTGCACGGCCGTATAGCCATTGCTACCTTTTGTACACTGCGCGACAACCTGACAATTATCGAGCTGAAGTACAGTGACGGGAATATGTTCGCCCTCATCTGTAAACACCCGGCTCATGCCGATTTTCTTTGTTATAAGTCCTGACCGCATCGGTCCATTCCTCTTGTTCTCGAATTATTCTCTGGCAAACTTTTACAGCTTGATCTCTACATCCACACCAGCAGCCAGATCGAGCTTCATCAGCGCGTCGACTGTTTGCGGGGTCGGGTCAATAATATCCAGCAACCTTTTATGGGTGCGCATTTCAAACTGCTCACGGCTTTTCTTGTTCACATGCGGTGAACGGTTTACCGTAAACTTTTCGATCCGCGTCGGCAGAGGGATTGGCCCCCTGACCTGAGCACCGGTGCGCTTGGCCGTATTGAGGATCTCTTTTGCCGAAGCATCAAGAACTCTATGGTCAAACGCCTTCAGACGAATACGGATATTCTGACTATGCATTTTGTTTCAGTCTTTCTTTTGAAGAAAAAGGGAGGCGGAACAATCTGCCTCCAAAACTCTTCCTTTGTCTTTATTCAGTAATACTGGCCACGACGCCGGCACCGACGGTACGGCCGCCTTCGCGGATCGCAAAGCGCAAACCATCTTCCATGGCAATCGGCACGATCAGCTCGACATCAACCGTGATATTATCGCCCGGCATCACCATCTC
>JAJRRW010000025.1 GCA_024279115.1 Alphaproteobacteria bacterium | reverse complement strand
GCTAAGCTGACACCGGCGCAGGTTCAGGCGGTCGAGGACAAACTGAACCGGCGGCCAAGAAAATGGCTCAACTACAAAACCCCATATGAGGTGTTTTCAAAGACGTGTACAGATGTTGCGTTTCAATGTTGAAGGGGCGAATTTATTCATGCCCCGCGAACCAGGCGGATCAGCGGCATTCATTCATTTTAACCAGGCGTGCGGCGCAGCTCGGCAAGCCGTTTGGCAGCAGCCTGATGGCCTTGTCTGGCGGCCGAATAATACAGCACTTTGGCACGTGTGATATTGGGCTCGACACTCAACACGCTGGCCATGGTCGCCAGATGTAACGGATCAAAGGTCTGAGCCAGCTTGAAGGCGGCTTCTGCGCTTTGCTGGCTCATGGCATATTCGAGCATCTGCCGTGCCGACACCAGATCACCAAGCTCGATGAGATTTTGCGCATCATTGAGCAAAGCCTGCACCTCGCTTGACTCTAGCTTGGGTCGCTTGACAACGATTTTGGGAAGCGCCGGTGGTTTGCTGGCGACGACCACGGCGGCTTTCGCCTTGGGTTTCTTTGGAGCAGCCAGCGCGGATTTTTCGGCGAGTGCTGCCGCTTCAAGAGCGGCCACCTTGGCACTATTCTGCTTTTGCTGGCCAAGCAGGGCCAGCAGATTTTCGTTATTCTTCTCATTTATACTATTGGCATAATATATGCCCGCACTAGTTGCGCCGCCGACCAATGCCAACAACCCGATTGTCATCAAAAACGCCTGACCGATGGAGGTGCCACGCCGCCCCCGAGGGGTGTTATAAATTGTTTTCAGGCTATCATTTTCTTGTCGCAGACCCGAAATATCGCCCTGCAACTGAGCCAGCAGCCCCGAAAGCTCGCCTCCGCCGCCAGGCACTTTATTGCGCAGAGCATCGTTTTCCTGGCGCAGACCGGCAATATCACCTTGCAGCTGATTCAAAAGCAGATTCACTTCTGCCCCCTGCCCGGCCACCACTGTAGGAACTTTATATTGAACTTTCAGCGTGTCATTTTCTGACCGCAGAGCCGTGATGTCGCCTTGCAATTCGGCCAGCAATGTTTGCACTTCTGGAGCGGCTGAATCAATAACTTCGGGCATGTTAAACTGTTGCCGCGTCGACAGATTACCTTTTTCAAGCGTGCTGATGTCGGTTTTCAACTGGTTTAGCAAATCGGCAATGGTCGAACCAGAGGCAGCGGCGACAATGTTTGTGGAGGGAGCCGTATCTTGCCGGCTATCGGCAGCGGACTCGTGAGACTGCGAAATGTCTTGCTCATCATCGGTCAACAAAGGCAGCAGGTCAGAGATCGCATTACTGGCAACTTCGTTGTCGCTGTCTTGAGGAGCAGGTGTGATCAGCACTCTGGCGGGGGCCACCTTTTCCTGGGAAGAAGAAGGGGAAGAACCCATCGGACTGGCAAGGCTTGCAGGACTGACAAGGCTTGCAGAGCTGGCAGGATTGGCAGAACTTGCAGGGCTGGTGCTAACCGGAGCCAATATCTGCACGGGCTCGGGCTCTTCTTCATAATTTTCACCGATCACCGCCATGATGGATTGCAACCCTTGCGTAACGCTTGGCCCCTCGCCTTGCGAAAGCCTGGCAGCATCAATCTTGTCGGTCAGCTTTGAGGCCGAGGCAGCATTGGTTGGCGGCGTCGATATTGTATTTTTACCGACGGCTCCGCTAACGGCTGGATCATAATTGTCGCCAATGACGGCCATAACCGATTGCAACCCCTGGACAACAGCAGGTTTTGCAGCAGTGGCTGCAGCATCGCGCGCCTTTGCTGCATCGGCAGGATTGCCAGCCATAGGGTTTTTGGGCGACCCGCCAGGCGGGCCCTTTTTAATATTGTCACTCATACCTGAACTCCCTTAACTGAAACTGTGACCGCTCCAGTCGTTACGCCACATTATTCTTACAATTCCATTTGGCTCCCGGACGGAACCACATTTTATGATCGCAGGCTGCAAGCAAAAACCGATACCACTGCCTTGCACACCTGTAACTAAGTCCCGTTTTTGCGTTTTTTTAGTTCAGCACTTAGTCTTTCTTGTGCCGGCGGAAAACGCGTCCATCCCGGTACCTTGGCTGCAATATTCATTTCTCGCCATTTTGGATGACGCGGTGCCTTTTTCAGCTCCTTGTAGTTGGAGAAAAAAGCATCGATGAATTGATTGACCTTTTTATATCTGGTACTGCGCCGGCCAACCCGGCTGGCGCTCCAATTATAAACGGCCATGATCGTGCCAACCGATATGGACTGCACGCGATCTCCTTTGCCGATCAAGCCTGGATAGTCGCCATAGCTGAAAAAAGCTGGATAATAGGTTCCCCTCAACGGCTTGGCATAATCAACAGGAATGAAATGCAATCCATCGCTGCGTTTCAATGCGGCAACCACACTGGTGGGTTTTCCCGACACATAAGCCATGGCGGCAATCTTGCCGCTCTTGACCTGCTGCACGGCCAGGTCAAAATCCAGATTAACGGGCTTCACCTTGATACCCAGGCGATCAAAAACGATGGAAGCGGTGACAGATGTGCCGCTTCCCTCAACACCAAAGCTCACAGTTTTACCAGCCAGCTCCTCAATGGATTGTACTCTATTTCCGCCGATCAAATGAAATTCAACATTAAACAATTTGGAAATATAGTTTACCGACTGCACGATATCGGGGCGTTTGCCTGCTTTTTTGAACACCTCGAAAACATCTGATTGAACGATGCCGACATCAATGCCCTTGAGATATAAAATATCTTCAATATTTTGAACGGATCCCTGGCCGATCATCGGCAACAGACGCAATTTATGTTTTCGATTGAGAACGGTCGCGAGATCGGCAACAATACGCAAATTAGTGCTGCCAAATCCGCCAGATATCAACCCAACGGTTCCTTGATTGGCGTCCACCACCTGCTTCGATCTTTTCGACTGGGCATGAGAGCTGGAACTCGCAACGACAAGTATTCCTGCTGCCAGCAATAACATGCAGACAGGGACCAAGCGTTGTCTAAATCGAATGTGCGTGTTCATTTTACTCCACACCTGGCCATTTTGGCCGGTTTTTTCTCCAGGGCTTTTACTACGAGATGCTTCGAACCTCGACATTCGAATAATCTATTCGCTCATAATACATCACCAAACGGCATTTTTATGGTCGAAAACCCCAATCTTTTTAATAATGTTTACATTGCATCAGGTCATTACACCAGATCATATTCCCTATAGCGCGCGCATTTTTCCGTTAATCAATAACTGATGCAAACCAGCACCAACGCCCGCTCGCCGCCACTATCAGTTGTCTTTTTTGCCGAGCAGCTTGCCCAGCAACTTTGATTTCAGCGGATTTTTTTCGCGCTTGCGTGTCCTGGCTTCTTCATCAAACAAATCCCACAAATTGGTCCCTTCCGTTTGATGCGCCTGTTCGCCAAGCACTGCCAGTTCGAAATCGGATATGGGCTGGAACAAAACCGATTCTTTCATAGCTTCCAAATCAACCTCAATGGCCACCAGATTGCTGCGGGCGCGCTGTACCCAGGGATGAGATTCTGGCAATTGACGCTCCAAAATTTCCAGGGCTCGCCGCGCATAGGGTTCAGCCTCGTCACAGCGCCCCGATATTTTCAGCAGCAGCGAGAGATTATTATAGTCCCGGGCGACCGTATGATGCTCAAGCCCGAAATTGTTCTCATCTATTTTCAAGGCACGGCGATAAAGCGTTTCCGTCTCATCATAGCGATCGGTTTCTCGCAAAAGATCCGCCAGATTATTGAGGGTGGTTGCTACATTTTGATGCTCGGGCCCCAGGGCCTTTTCAAAAATATCAATGACCCGGCGCATCGCAGGCTCGGCTTCTTTCAAGCGATTGGTTGCTTTGAGCAGCAGGGCCAGATTGTTGAGATCACGCGCCACGCTGGGATGATTTGGCCCATAGCAAAGCTCATCGATCCGCAAGGCACGGCGCTTCAAGGTTTCTGATTGCTCATAGTCGCCACGGTTCTCTTCCAGCAAGACAGCAAGATTATTGAGATTGGCAGCAATATCTGGATGATCTGGCCCCAGCGTGCGTTCATCTATCAATAATACTTTGTGGTACAAGGGTTCGGCTTCGACATGGCGATCAAGGGTCACCAGCAGCTTGGCCAGCGCTTCCATATCGCGGGCCACATAAGGGTGTTTTTCGCCATAGAAACTTTTGTCGATGGCCAAAGCTCGGCGATACAAGGGCTCCGCATCAGCTCCCTGGTCGCTTTGCTCGTATAATTGCCCCATGCTATTGAGAATAATGGCGATATTGACATGGTTACGGCCACAGTTTTTAACATTGATCAGCAAGGAACGATGATAAAGAGCCTCTACATCATCTCCTCGTCCCATGGCTTGATACAATTGCCCCAGATTAAACAGATCGCGCGCCACATTTCCATGGTGGCGCCCTTTGCGGCTTTCATCAATCTTGAGCGCTTCCATAAATAATGGTTCGGCCTCAAACAACAGCCCCTTGTCCTGGAGCGTCGCTGCCAGATTGTGGAGCGATATAGCGACATTTTCGTGCGTGTCTCCAAAGGTGATCTTATTGATCTCAAGACCACGACGCATCAGTTTTTCGGCCTCATCGACATCGCCGCGTGCCTTCAAAAAAAGCCCCGCCTGATTGAGCAAAATCGCGACTTCACGCCCGCCCATGCCAGCTTTTTGCTGCGCTGAACTTGGCATTGACAGTTCGCCATTTTCGGGAATGTGCTCAAACAGGGCCATGGCATGAGGTAAAAGCTGCTCGCAGCGCGGCCAGGACGCCGCGACGCCTGGATCATTTTCTTCCCCGGCACCACCAGGAAAGGCTTCGGCAAGCAGTCCCGTGGCAAGTCCCGCCATCGCATCATCATGGCTTTCTTCCGCCAGCCGGGCCCGCATCATTTCCTGCACCAGCCAATGCACACGAAGACCGGGCTCGCCGCCCTGCATCTCGACTTGCGACAATAGTCCCATCTCAACAAGCGCCACGACCACATCGGCCAGATCCTTGGGATCAATAGAAAAAATGGCTGGGGCGGCGCTGGCGCTCTCCTCGCCATCAAACAGAGCGATGGAGCGGCTGACAGGACTGCTGAAATTGCGAGACGAATGAGAACAGGTCGTGCTGGAGGCCGACAAGGTGCCTGGAAAAGTTGGCAGCGCTACCTGGAACAGATCAAGGGGGATATTATCAGGGGCGTAAAAAGCCATCACCCCCATGAGGATAGACGCCAGAGGCAGCGGCCCGACATTATTTTCAACATCGCCCTTGATGATCGCATCGAGCGCCAGATTAAAGGTCACATAAAGACTGTCGGAATGTTTCCACGGGACATCCCTTAGCCGCGGACGCTCGCTCATCATTTCCTGGAACATCTTGTGATAGATATTGAGACGCACATTGCGGGTTTTGCAATAACTTCCCGCCAGTCTCAAGGAAAGGGGCAGATGACCAAGCTCGGCCGCCAGACCACTTGCCAGTTCAGGGTCGTTTTCACCTGACAGATTGCCCAGATACCAAACAGCCAGTTCAGGCGTAAAGACACCCACGTCGATTTTTTGCTGATAGCCATAAAGGTCTGACCAGCGGGTAGTAATCAAAACTTCGGCGCCCTCGCGCGGCACCAGCTTTTCAAGCTCGCGATTGGTCGCGACATTGTCATAGATCAGCAACCAAGGCTTGTCACAGGGCCGCGTTTCCAGCGCGTCGACCACCATCCTGGCGGCTCCTTCGCGGCTTTCAATGGCATGCACGGGAGGAGACAAACGCTCCCCCAAATCGATCAACCCCTGGACGATGCTGGAGCGATTACCGCCAGAAATCCACCACACACCGGTATAGTTTGCCCGCTGACGCCAGGCGAATTCGCGTGCCAGCGTCGATTTGCCAATGCCCGCAAGACCATTGTCGCCCTTGGCCACTGCCTGGGTGTTG
This sequence comes from Alphaproteobacteria bacterium, assembly GCA_024279115.1. GTDB lineage: Bacteria > Pseudomonadota > Alphaproteobacteria > Rhizobiales > JAKIUO01 > JAKIUO01. The sequence continues at coordinate 6,879 of JAJRRW010000025.1, read as the reverse complement.
CTAAGAATGGTGGGAGTCCCTGGTTTTGGCGCACTGGCTCCCATCATTTGCGATATCAGATTATTGCGCCCCGTAAACCAGCGGTCATAGTGAATAACGGGATGTAGAATGGTGGTTTTGACGAGGTGATTTCCCTGCGGCAAAGGCGGCATGAAATCGAGCCGTGCCTTATTGCTGGATCCAAGGGTTTTAAGCACGGTTTCGGCGACCTTACGGGCATCTTGCTGCTGCAAAATAGGAACAAGGCCGGTAAAGGCGATATTGGCCAGCTTGCCACTGGCCCGGCAACTGTCGACGCGAAACAAGATCAGGCGCTGTTTTTTATTGAGGGGATCTTCCTTGATCACCTCATGGGCTTCTTGCAAACAGGCTTCACTGTTCAAAAATTCGCTCGATAGAAGGGCCACCATTTTGGTCTGCCCCTCAAGCGCCCCCTCGATCAGATGCAAGAAATCTTGATGCTGATAAAATTCATCCTGCAGAGTAATGGTGCGGCCCTGCATTTCAATGAGGCCAGCGATCCACGCAGCAAGATCTTTGTTCTCCCCCGCACGGGAGATAACGAAATCAGAATATGTGTTTTTTTCGTGCAGCATTACTATCCGAACGTCCTCGCAAAAAACCTACATTCTTTCGCATAAAAGAACCGATACTGGCTTGCACCAAATCCGGTTCTTGTACCTTGCTCAACTCAAAATCAACAAACAGATCACAATCAACAAACAGGCTCCCGCTTTCCCTATGTAGTCTAGTCGAGCGCCCCCAATAAAGCAGAAATTAATTTGGTTCATCCCTAGTCACAACGCACGACACACCACAAACCAGACCATCAATTAGTATTGGTGTGAATAGTCAATAATGGTCAATTGGATCCAAATTCTGTCCTTCTTGCATTAATTTCAATTAATTGCAGCATTGGCGCGCCATTATCCCCCGATAGGCCGTGCCAATTTTTTGTTCGTCCAGGGGGCACAGCGACAGGGCAATCTTGATCGCGCTGGCCAAATCCACCTGCTCGCCAGTCTGTTCACGTACCAGTGCCACGATTTTGTTGGCCCTGTGCGTGTCAATATCATCAAGCCCCACGACCAGATTTCGATTTTCCAGGCGCTGTACCCTGGCATTTCCACTGTCGTCATCATCCCCCCTGTCGTCTTCACCAATATCCCCAAGAATATCATCGGGGTCAGGCCCCGTATTCTTTGGGGGAATGCTCGACGCCAAAGCCTCGAACAAAGCCTCGTCCATATCCGCGCGACGATTTAATTTTTGAGCGGAGCGCGTTGTTTTTGCCATCAGCAAGTCCTGTATTTGCATCAATGCCTGGTGGGGGGAGAGGCTTATCTGGGGGTTGAGACGATATCGTAAACGACCTGTGACAGCTCCAGCCTCGCAGCATTGCCAAGCGCGGCATAGCCCTGCAAGAACAGATATTCGTAATCTGCAAGATAGGATAAATGATGCGGCAGAGGTATTCCCCCGACCTTGGCAGCTTTCTCCATCAGATTTTGCGCATGCCCCTTGCGGTGATCGACATGATTGAACAAAAGATAGAGCGGCAAGTCAGGCCGGCAATGCTTTGTCAGATATTCGACTGTTTCCTGGGTACTTAGCAGATTGGGTGGCGCCGTCTTGGTGACCATCACCACGCGGTCTGAAATATCAGCCGCTTTCACCTGTTTTTTATTGAGATTTGGGGCCGTATCAATCAACACATAATCAAAGCCCTTGGCCTTTGTGGTGATTTCGATATTGGTCTGATTATTGGCCCGCAGATAGTACAAAAAACGCGTGCTGGTTTTTTGGCTATCCATATCGATAATGCCAACGCGTTCACCGGCTCGCTCCAATGTCCAAGCAACCCCGAGTGTGACGCTGGTTTTCCCCACACCGCCCTTTTGGTTCATGAACGAAATAATCATTATACTACGCTAGCCCACATTCATTTTTGTTGATTTTTTATCACTCTACTATACGAAAACCGCCAATTCAACGCAGGTTTACATGTTTGGTAACTTCATCAGATGACCGGTGCAAAAATGAACCTATGGTGTGTTCGTGAACTCCTCACACGGCCCTCTCTCGATGAATATTGATCCCCCCTGCCACACGCAACCTTTGCTCGTAATATCAGACTATCACAAATGCGCGCAAAGATCCGTGATATTCGCTGATTTACCGTTAAGGGGGTTATTCTTGTCCCAGCCATACCTGATCGTCGTAAAGCGCGGCTCCAGCGCATCATAGATCATCAGCCTGCCAACCAGACCGTCTCCAAGCCCGATCAGCTCCTTTAAAACCTCCATCGCAGCCAATGTTCCCATCACCCCAACCACTGCCCCAAGAATACCCGTTTGCGAACAATTGGGCACGCTATCATCGCTGGGCACATTGGGAAACAAACAGCGATAGCTTGGATTTGGATCTCCATCAGGCCCTTGTTCAAACGGTTTGAACAAACTCAATTGCCCATCAAACGGCCCGACAGCTGCAAGAACCAGCGGTTTTTTACACAAATAACAGGCATCATTGACGAGATAACGCGTGGCAAAATTATCTGAGCCATCCACCACAAGATCAAATTGATCCAATATCTCCAGAGCGTTTTGGGCGTCCAGCCGCGCCCGATAGGAGATCACTTCAACATGCGGGTTGATGCGCTGGATCGCCGTTGCCGCACTCTTGGTTTTGGCGCTGCCCACCAGATCGGTGGCATGAATGATCTGGCGCTGCAGATTGGACAAAGACACCACATCATCGTCGATGATGCCAAGCGTTCCGACCCCGGCCGCGGCCAGATAGCAAAGAACCGGAGACCCAAGCCCCCCGGCTCCCACAACCAGCACCCGGGCCTGTTTTAATTTCTGCTGCCCGGGACCGCCCACATCCTTGAGGATCAAATGGCGCTTGTAGCGGCTTATTTCTTCGTCTGAAAATGACATTCAGGCATCCCCATCAAGATCGTCATCGGCAAATAGCGCTGTCGACAGATAGCGATCAGCCCCAGAGGGGGCAAATGTGATGATATTCTTGTCCGCAAACTCCTCTCTGGTCGCCAGCATCATGGCCGCAGCCACATTGGCACCGGTTGAAATGCCGCCAGCAATGCCCTCGATCCTGGCCAGCACCCGGGCCGTTTCAAAAGCCGTCTCATCTGGAATGGTCACCACCTCATCGAGCAGACCAACATCCAGCACATTGGGCACAAAGCCAGCACCAATGCCCTGTATCTTGTGAGGGCCGGGAGGGTTTCCAGACAAAATAGCACTGTTTTCAGGTTCCACCGCAATGACTTTCAAATCGCTTTTTTTGGCTTTCAGGGCCCGGGCACAGCCGGTCAGAGTGCCGCCAGTGCCAACGCCCACCACCAGCACATCCACTTTGCCCGCGGTATCTCGCCAGATTTCATGCGCGGTAGTTTTCTCGTGCACCAGCGGATTGGCGGGATTGGCAAACTGGCGCGCCATGACGGCATCGGGGATTTCATTGATCAGCTCTTCGGCGCGCATGATCGCCCCCTTCATACCCTGCGAGGCGGGGGTCAGGACCAGTTCAGCACCAAGATGTTTCAATAGCTTGCGCCGCTCTATACTCATGCTCTCGGGCATCACCAGCACAAGATTATAGGCGCGCCTCGCACACACAAAAGCCAGGCCAATGCCGGTATTGCCGGAGGTGGGCTCAACAATCACCGAGCCAGGCTTGATCTCACTGGCTTCTTCCAGCGCATCAATCATCGAGACGCCGATGCGGTCCTTGACGCTTGACAGCGGATTGAAAACCTCGAGCTTCAATAAAATATTGGCTTGAATACTGGTGGCGTGACGTAATTGGGAGAGCCGCACCAAAGGCGTATTGCCGATGGTCTGCGTAATGTCTTCATAAATCCGCCCCCGTCCCCAGTCCCCCACCTGATCGATGGTTTTAGCGCCCGCCCGGGCTGGGGGGTCATTTGGCGGCGTTGGCGTGGTCATGGCTATTTTCCAGAGTGGTTGGCAGGCATCATTTGGTCGACCTGATCGCAGCCTAACCCAAATCAAAGGCAATCTCAAAACACAGATTAACCCGCTGCACAAAACGCTCGACATCAAGATCAAAATTTATCAGATTTAAAGTACAATATATAGATAAAAGCGTCCAACAAATGTCCCAGAACATAGACGCCAAAAAAAGTCATGAGCCGGTTGCAGCGGGGCTTTATCTGGTCATAATCACCACCCGACAAATATTGGCATCGACCATTTTTTTCAACTCGTTGCGATCAATATTGACCAAACCTGGACACTGGCACCTACGGAGCTGCCCCCCCATGCTGGTGACATTCTTGATCCGCAGCAGCGCCATTATCCCCGGCACAGGCTTCCTTGATGAAACGCTGCTGTCTCGCCATTTTAGGGGCATCGCAATGATTGTCCATGGCCTGGCGAGCATTGATGGTCGATCGCGGAACGACAGAACGAGACAAGCAAACGTATAGATCAGCACTAACCCTATAATGTATATGGAAATATTACCTTGTAATAAAAGACAATAACGCACATAGTAAATACGTATTATTACCTAGTAACTCTACTTGCAGGAGCAAAAAAATGCTGAACAAAACAACCGCAATATTAAGCTCAGTTCTGGCAATAGTTATTTTTGCACTTTACGCTGTGTCTGCTACGGCCCATCCGGTGTTCGCCCAGAAACACAATATGAGATGTTCCGGGTGTCATGTCGTCCCCATCACTGATGGCGCACTCAACAGCAATGGCTGGGCGTTCAAAAATAATGGCTATAAATTTCCAAACTGGGGTAACCCGGGAAATGGCGGCGGCAACAATAATGGAAACTGTTTTAAAATCGGCAATATTACCATTTGCAAATAAAGCCCGGGACGCAAAACCGGCGCGGCTTCTTCAAAAGGAGCTTGGAATAGGGCTTTAGGTGCCTGTTGAGCCAAAACCGCCGGTGCCGCGATCGCTCTCATCGAGTTCCGTGACGGACGAAAACTGCGCGGTTGTGACGGGGGCAATGACCATCTGGGCGACACGCATGCCGCGCGTGATGTCAAAGCTTTGCGGACCATGATTGATCAACAAAACCTTCACTTCGCCGCGATAATCCGCATCAATAGTGCCGGGGGCATTCAAAACTGTAACGCCATGCTTGAAAGCAAGACCAGAGCGAGGCCGTATCTGCGCCTCATATCCCGCTGGCAACGCCATGGCGAACCCGGTCGGCACCAATGTGAAGGCTCCAGGTGCCAATGAAAGCGGCGCGCCTTGCGGAACACCGGCTTGCAAATCAGCCCCGGCGGCCTGGTTCGAGTGATAGGCAGGCAATTGCAACCCCGCCCCATGGGGCAGCGATTTGATCTTCACGACAATACTCATTCGGCGGCCTGTTCGTTTTTTGATAATGTGTCAGCGACCTCCCCCATCAAGCGTTCGGCTACTTTTTGCTTGTCAAGAGACGGCCATTTTTCCACCTGCTCATCGATGATAACAGTCACCTGATTGCGTTCCCCCCCAAAGGTGCCGGTGGCGGGGGACACGTCATTGGCGACAATCCAGTCACAGCCCTTGGCCTTGAGCTTTTTGCGGGCATTATCGACAAGATCTTGCGTTTCTGCCGCAAAACCTATCACCAGTTGCGGCCGCTTTGGCCCTTTTTGCGAAAGCGTCTTCAAGATATCTGGGTTCTCAACAAGCCCCAACGAAGGAGGCTTTGAGGCCGATTTCTTGATTTTCTCGGGATGATCTTGGTCGACGCGCCAATCAGCCACCGCGGCAGCGCAAATAGCTATATCGGCGGGCAAGGCCCCAACAGCTGCCTCCAGCATCTGGCGGGCGGTCTCAACCTGCACGATGTGAATACCATCAGGATCTTTGAGCTCTGTCGGGCCGCTAACCAGGGTCACTGTGGCCCCCAGATTGCGGGCCGCAATGGCGATGGTATATCCTTGTTTTCCAGACGAACGGTTGGCGATATAACGAACGGGATCAATCGGTTCATGGGTTGGCCCGGCGGTCACTAAAACATGGCGCCCTTCCAGACGCGAGCTGTCGCTATGCCCGGCCAGCAACAGGTTTTTGGGACCTTCGATTTTTTTCTGATTAAGCAGCCTGTCGATTTTATCCAGAATGAGCACCGGCTCCAGCATGCGCCCCTCTCCCTCTTCACCGCACGCCATATCGCCGTTGGCTGGTCCCGCAAATTGGACGCCATCTTCGAAAAGCTGTGTGCGATTGCGCTTTGTGGCACTGGCCTCATACATGAACGGGTTCATGGCCGGAGCAATCAAGACAGGGCAATCAGCGGCCAGTAAACAGGTCGTGGCCAGATCATTGGCCAGCCCATTGGCCATTTTCGCCATCAGATCAGCCGTCGCTGGCGCCACCACGATCAAATCGGCATCACGCGCCAGTTTGATATGACCGATTTTGGCCTCATCATCGAGATCAAATAAATCAGTAAAGGTTTTGTCACCGGCCAGCGTCGATACGGACAAGGGCGTCACAAATTCAGCCCCCCCTTTTGTCAAAATAACACGCACACTCGCACCGCGTTTTTTCAAAAGACGGATCAATTCCAGCGTCTTATAAGCAGCAATGCCGCCGCCAATGATCAGTAATATGGATTTATCGCGCATGCCAGACCCAACCAGTTAGGAACATCAACAAGACTTTAGCATTTTATTTGCGCTCACGGCAAATCCTCGCTGCGCGCGGGTGGAGGTTTATATGTCTCGCGGCTATTCACGCTGACGCGCGGCCTCCGACGGGGCGCGCAATGCGCGGCGCGTAGTCACGCTTGCCTCCCGCTGGTCGGAATTTCTTTGCAATCTTGAGATTGGCAAGAATTCCGATGTAACCATCGGCAAGGCCGACTGGC
>JAJRRW010000024.1 GCA_024279115.1 Alphaproteobacteria bacterium | reverse complement strand
GTCAGAAACAGCTGAACAGTTTTGCTTCGGTTTCAAGTTAAGAAATGCAGGATATATCTGGATATTTTCAAATTTCTTGACGCCGAAAACGGAGCAAAAATGTCAGCTGGAATGATTGCGGGTGAACGCAAATTGCTCTAGCCAGCAAAAAGCCAGCACATTAAATGCGCTGGCTTATTGTTTTTACCACTATGCTAAAGTGCTTCCGAGAAAAGTGGGTACCGGCTTTCCGGTAAGAAGCACGATAAAACAAAGAGCTAGGGGCTTTCATTTTGTCAACCTAAAACGGCAAGACCCTAGACGCAGCCGGTTGGCTTTGGCAGTCCGCCATATTTGGTGATCGGCTTCATGGGGCCGGTATTCCACATCTTGAACATGTCTTTTTTGTCTTCACCTACATATTTGGCAAATTTGCGGATTGGCAGCACGGCCTGGCTGTCTTCAAAGGCTTCACGGGCCTTCATGATGTGATTCCATTTCGCATCATCAAGTTCAATGCCGTCAGCTTCCGCCATGGCTTTGCCGATCTCCTCGGTCCAGTTACCCATATCGGTCAGATAGCCATCGCCATCACGTTCTGGTAGTTCTGCGCTCATGACATTCCTTTCAAATCATATTATTTCAGGTGCTTCTTGGAAGCACTCCAATTCATACCCAATAACATACTATTGTGATCAAGATTATCAAGGAAATAAATTGGCCCCGAAAAACCGATGATCTGCGTATGCACCCTGAATTCCACATTCACGCCGTGGATAAAAAATCAGCTGACCCACCAACGATCTTGGCATCTGGTTCACCAACCACCTGTGCGTCCTTGCCTTCATATTCAAGCTGACTTAGAACCGAACGGATAATGGCCAGCCTGGCGCGACGCTTGTCGTTGGCCTTAATGATCGTCCAGGGCGTATCCTGCTCATGGGTAAAGCGAAACATTTTCTCGATATTTTGCGTATAATCATCCCATAGCGGGATTGATTTATAGTCAATCGGCGACAGTTTCCATTGTTTCAGCGGATCATGACGGCGAGCGTGGAAACGCTTCATCTGCATTTCGCGGCCAATGGTCAGCCAGAATTTGAACAGCTTGATGCCTTCTCGGTTCAGCATTTTTTCAAAAGCGGGAGCTTCTTGCAAAAACTGCTCATTTTGCTCGGGTGTGCAGAACCCCATGACCGGCTCCACACCGGCTCTGTTATACCAGGAGCGATCAAACAGCGTCATATTGCCTTTGGTTGGCAGATGAGCGATATAGCGCTGGAAATACCATTGCCCCCGCTCCTCGTCAGTGGGTTTGGCAAGCGCCCCCACCTTGGCCGAACGCGGATTGAGATGTTCCATAAAGCGCTTGATAGAGCCGCCCTTGCCCGCTGCATCTCGCCCCTCGAACACCAGCACCAGACGCTCCCCGCGCTCATTGACATGGCGCTGAAATTTGGCAAGTTCGATATGAAGGGCGTGCAGTTTTTCGACATATTCCTTGTTTTTCATGCGCTTTGCATAGGGGTAAGAACCACTGTCATGGGCCTGCCCATCTATCCAGTCCGGTAGTGTTTGATGATCAAGGTCAAAGTCTGAAAAGTCGCCCACCTGCTGATTGCCGTTCTTGCCCACGATTGCGCTCCATATCCGGTTTGTGAAACTGTTTTTTGCCATGGCACAATCATATCCAAATCAGGACTGGTTGCAACACGTGTCTTTTGCTGGATCAAGGCAACGCAATCAAAAACGGGTGCGCAAATCAATGCACACCCGTCTTTCAATTGATTTTGGTCAAGACGCTTTAGTCATTGCTCTCAAAGGCAGCTTTTAGCCGCCCGAGATGTTGACCGATCGGGCTATTGGCCTCGATGTCGTCGTGATCAACCTCGGTGGTGTCGCGAATCATGCGGTCCAATTTCACGATACGGTCGTAAAATCGCAAGCTGCGCTCAACCAGTTCTTTCATCGACGAAGGCAATTCATCATAGCCTTTGGCTCTGGCGAGGGAGCCAATCGCCTGCAATTTTACTTTATGCTCTTCTTCTTCGGCCTGTTCGAGGGTCATTTCGCCCTCATTTACGGCGCGCCGTATAAGCAACCATGACGCCAGCTGCATCAGCCTGGTGGTCAGGCGCATGCTTTCTGTCGCATAGGCAAAAGATAATTCTGGCTGGAGTTGTTTAGCCTCAAGCCGACCATCTCCTTCAAGATAGCCAGCGGCCTCTTCTACAAGGGCCATACCTTCGCGAAAAACGTCTTTGAAATTGTCGGATTCGACATATCTCTCGCCAAACGAAATAGCACCATCATCATTCACACGACGACGGTCAGCAACTCTTTTTAAACCCATTGATACAACCCACTTTTATAACTGCACTTACGCGCACAGTACCACAAACGAATCACTTTGTCCTATCACTATACTATAGCGTGGTGACATTATTGTTAATGCTGGCAAAAAGAAACGACCTTTTCTTGACGTGATAATGGCAAAAAAAAGAGCCGCCAATAAAAATGGCGGCTCAAAAAGTTTACAGGGAGGCATCAAACAGAGCAGCAAACGTCCACTGCTTGCTTGACCCAGCACGAAGCTGGATAGCTTTAGGCTACCCCTTTATCCTTAAGGGCTTCTTAATTTACGCCCCCTCCCCCTTGGTCTTTGGCAGGTTCAACCGGATATGCAGCTCGCGCAGCTGTTCGGCGCCAACATTGTCAGGTGCGCCCATCAACAGATCTTCGGCTTGCTGGTTCATAGGGAACATGGTGACTTCCCGGATATTGGGTTCATCACATAATAGCATGACAATGCGATCCACGCCTGGAGCAATCCCCCCATGCGGCGGGGCACCATATTGCAAGGCCCGCAACATGCCGCCAAACTTGTCCTCCAGCACCTCTTTGCCATAGCCGGCAATATCAAAGGCCTTATACATAATCTCTGGCAGATGGTTTCGAATGGCCCCGGATGATAGCTCAATGCCATTGCAGACAATATCGTACTGATACGCTTTGAGCACCAACAGCTCTTCAGTTGTTTTGGCATTTGTCAAAGCGTCCAGCCCGCCTTGCGGCATGGAAAACGGATTGTGCGAGAAATCGATTTTCTTGTTATCTTCATCCCACTCATACATGGGGAAATCAACAATCCAGCAAAAGGCAAACTTGTCTTTATCCGTGAGTTCGAGCTGTTCGCCGACCCGTACCCGCGCCCGTCCGGCAAATTCGGCGAAATCTTTGGGATTACCCGCAGCAAAGAAAACCGCATCCCCGTCTTTCAGGCCAAGCTGATCGCGCAGGGCCAGCGTGCGTTCTTCGCCAATATTTTTGGCAACAGGCCCAGAGCCCTTGCCCTCCTTGAAAAAGATATAAGCCAGTCCCGGTTGTTTTTCTTCCTTTTGTGCCCAGCCGTTCATGCGGTCGCAAAAGGCCCGCGATCCCCCCGTTGGCGCAGGGATGGCCCAAATGGCATTTTTCTCATCCTTATCGAGAATTCCGGCAAAAATACCAAAGCCGCCACCGCGAAAATGCTCACTGACATCGGCCATGATCAACGGATTGCGCAGATCGGGCTTGTCGGAACCATATTTGCGAAAAGCTTCATCAAAGGGGATTTTGGGGAAATCTTTGGCGACCTGCTTGCCACCAAACTCTTCGAACAATCCAAGCAGCATCGGCTCAACGGCCTCGAACACATCTTCCTGGGTGACAAAGCTCATCTCGATATCGAGCTGGTAAAATTCACCCGGGGAGCGATCGGCGCGCGCATCTTCGTCACGAAAACAAGGAGCAATCTGAAAATAGCGATCAAAACCCGCCATCATGATGAGCTGCTTGAACTGCTGCGGCGCTTGTGGCAGGGCGTAAAACTTGCCCGGATGGACCCGGCTTGGTACCAGGAAATCGCGCGCCCCCTCCGGGCTGGAAGCGGTCAGGATCGGTGTTTGATATTCCATAAGCCCTGCTCGACCATCCGGCTGCGCATGGACGAGATGATTTTTGAGCGCTTGACAATATTGCCGTGAATGGTTTCGCGGCGCAGATCAAGAAAACGATATTTAAGCCGGGTATCTTCGGGATAATCAGGTTCGCCAAATATCGGCAGCGGCAATTCTTCTGACTTTGACAAAACCTCCAACTGTTCGATACGCACCTCAATATGACCGGTCGGCAGGTCTTTATTGATGGTTTCAGCGGATCTGGCCACCACCGGGCCATTGATGCGCACCACCCATTCGGCGTGAATATTTTCAGCCTTGGAAAATTCGCTTTCGTCGGGCTCGACAACACACTGGACCAGACCGTGATGATCGCGCAGGTCGATAAACAATAGCCCCCCATGATCCCGGATACGATGAACCCAGCCAGACAGGCGCACTTGATCGCCAACATTTCCAGCCTCTAGTTCACCACAATTATGGCTACGATATTCATGGGTTATTGTGGTCATTGGTTTTTGTCTCCACCAAACATTGTTTGCGCGCAACAGCACACGGGTCTGTGCGTTTGTCAAGCATCCCAGCAATTGACGCTTATGCTCATTCTGTGATTGAGAACTAACGCGTCACTTTGTATAGTCAAGAAAAGAAGCGCAATGGCCCCCAAGGTAATTTAACGCATGGCCCGCTTATCAACTGTCATGGACCACCCCGTCCTCGACCACGATCCTAGATCTATGGGAAAACACATCTATGAGTACGCTTGAACAATCGTCGACCTTGAGAGAAGAAGATTTCAGCCTTGAAGAGCGGCTCGAGGGCATGCGGCTGGCCGGATTATTGACGGCGCAGACCCTGGATATGCTGGTTGAGCATGTCAAACCCGGCATCCGCACTGATGAACTCGACAAGCTGGCTTTCGAGTTTGCCATGGATCATGACTGCATCCCCGCGCCCCTGAATTATCGCGGTTTCAAGGGTTCCATTCGCACCTCCCTCAATCATGTTGTGTGCCACGGCGTCCCGGGAGCGCGCACCTTGAAGGAGGTAGATATTGTCAATCTTGACGTCACTCTTATCAAAAATGGCTGGCATGGCGATAGCAGCCGCATGTTTCCGGTTGGCGAAATATCGCGCAAGGCGGAGCGATTGATCAATATTACCTATGAGTGTTTGATGAGAGGCCTTGACGTGGTCAAAGACGGGGCAACAACCGGCGATATTGGCCACGCGATCCAGACCTATGCCGAATCTGAAAACTGCTCCATTGTCCGCGAATTTTGCGGTCATGGCCTTGGCCGTGTTTTCCATACAAAGCCCAATATTCTCCATTATGGCGAAGCTGGCAAAGGGGCGCGCCTGAAATCGGGCATGTTCTTTACCATTGAACCAATGATCAATCTGGGCCGCGCCGACGTCAAAGTGCTCGGTGATGGCTGGACGGCTGTGACAAGGGACAAGTCCTTATCTGCGCAATTTGAACATTCGATTGCCGTCACCGATAGCGGTTTTGAAATTTTCACCAAGAGCCCCAAAGGCCTTGATAACCCGCCCTATGCGATCACATGACCGACAAGCCTCCAGAATCAGAAAAATCGCCCCCTAAAGCGCCACCGGAGCTCCCTGACAAGGAGGCCGAGCAGGTTGTGCACGCGCAGGCTCGAAAACTTGGCCTGCTGCCCCGCAAAGACCATGACAGCACAAACGATCCAAGCCTGTTTGACGATTTCACATCGCCAAATAACGATCTGGCAATCGAACCCAAAATGCAGGATATTGCCTCCGGTGTTCCTCCCTTGGTGGCCAAAAAACCAAAAACCTCTTCCCCGCACTATCATGGTCACAGAGAGCGCCTGAAGCAAAGGCTGTTGGAAAGCGACGGGGAAGCGCTGGCTGATTACGAATTGCTGGAAGCCATCTTGTTTAACGCCTTGCCGCGCCGCGACACCAAGCCCATTGCCAAAGAACTGCTGCAACGGTTTGGCAGCTTCGCCGAAGTGCTCAACGCGTCAGAAGGCGAATTACGCAAGATCAAATGGATCAAGGATGGGGCCATTGGCGAATTCGCACTCATCAAGGCGGCAACCCGGCGCCTATTAAAAACCGCCGTCATTGAACGCCCGATACTGACGAGCTGGGCAAAAGTGCTTGATCACTGCCGGGCCGCCATGGCGTTTGAGCCGCGCGAACAATTCAGGATCTTATTCCTCGACAAGCGCAACCGGCTGATCCTTGATGAAGTGCAGCAAACCGGCACGATCGACCATACCCCCGTCTATGTGCGTGAAATCTGCCGCCGCGCCCTTGAGGTCAATGCAACCGCGCTTATTCTGGCCCATAATCACCCCTCGGGGGATCCAACCCCCTCGCGCGGCGATATCGAGATGACCAGAGAGATCGTCAAAGTGGCCAAAGGCCTTGGCATATCGGTACACGACCATATCATCATCGCCAAAGAAGGCCATGCCAGCTTCAAGGGCCTGGGCTTGATTTGAGCGCAACGCTTTAAACGAGAATTGGCCGCCCTGCATAAGCAACGCGGCCAATAGTTTGTTCATCAAACTCCAACCGGCGCAGCGGCTCAGGCCCCTTCGCGCAGTTCTTTTTTCGACAATTTACCAATCATGGTTTTCGGCAATTCATCGCGGAACTCGATTTCAGCTGGTTGCTCGATTTTCGAAATTTCACCTTTCAAAAATTCAAGTATTTCCTCTGCTGTTGCGGTTTTGCCATCCTTCAGCTTGATGAAAGCCTTTGGTGCTTCGCCGCGATATTCATCAGGGATACCAATCACAGTCACCTCTTCAACAGCCGGGAAGCGATAAATCGCCTCCTCCACCTGGCGAGGATACACCTTGAAACCAGAGGCGATGATCATATCCTTGAGACGGTCAACAATATAGATGAAGCCATCCTCGGCAATATAACCAACATCTCCCGTGCGAAAATAGCCATCAACCGTCACTTCTGCGGTAGCTTCTGGTCTTTTCCAGTACCCCGGCATGACCTGTGGCCCCTTGATGCAAATCTCTCCTGATTCGGTCAACGGCATTTCAACCGTTGGATCATCAATAGAGCGAATAGTCACAACCGTACCTGGTACCGGCACGCCAATAGAGCCGTCCCGGGGCACGCCCTCCACCGGATTGGCTGTTGCCATGGGAGAGGTTTCAGAAAGGCCGTACCCTTCGATCAGTTTGCACCCGGAAACCTCGACAAACTGCTTCCTGATTTCGCCAGGCAGGCCAGCCCCTCCCGATATGCAAAATTTCAGCGAGGACAGATCAAAACTTTTGATCTTTGGATGGTTGAGCATGGCGGTGTAAATGGTCGGCACCCCCGGCATGACCGTGGGCTTGCGCTTGCCGATCAGTTTCAATGTATCATCAAGCTCAAATTTTGGCACCAGCAGCAATTCGGCCCCATGCGCCACTCCAAAATTAAGAATGGTGGTCATGGCAAACACGTGGAAAAACGGCAAAATGCCGAGGATACGCTCTGTACCTGGCTCCAGATTGGTCACCCAGTCCATAATCTGCGCGACATTTATCGAAAGATTGGCATGGGTCAGCATGGCCCCCTTGGGAACGCCGGTGGTCCCACCCGTATATTGCAAGACCGCCAGATCATTGACAGGATCGATCTCAATCTCAACCCGATCACCGCCATTACACATCACTTGTTCGGCGGAACTGATTTTAGCGATTTGCGGAGATTTGCGCCATTTGGCAACCTCCTTGCCTTTGACCATCTTGAACAAGAAGGATTTAACCGAGGGCAAAAGAGCGCTGAAATTGGCAATCACGGCCCGCTCCAAAACACCTTTTTCGATCAGCGCCTCCACTTTATCAAACATCATTTTGAGATCGAGGGTGATCATCAGCTCGGTTTCGCTGTCACCGATCTGATATTCCAGCTCGGGGATCGTGTAAAGCGGGTTGAAATTGACCACACAGGCCCCGGTTTTCAAAATGGCATAGTAGAATATGATATAGGTAGGGGTGTTTGGCAAAAGCAGGCCAACCTTGCTTCCCTTGCCGATGCCCATATCCGCCAGACCGCGGGCGGCCCGATCAACCAATTGGCCCATTTCCCCATAAGTAATGGTACGACCTAAAAATTCGGAACAGACCCGCTTGCTGTAGGTGGCAACCGATTGGTCAAAAATGTCCGGTAGAGCACGCGGAGGATAGATTTTATCCCAGGCAAGGCCGGGAGGATAATGTTGTGTCCATGGGTATGGGGCAGAAGTTTCTTGCATGATGGTCTATTTCCCTTTTTAGTTGGCCAGTATTGCGTGTGAGGCAATTCCCCTCATAAAAGTCAAGCAGTTGCCAATATATCATAGCACAAAAACCGCTTATGTCCCTCAAAAGCATGTTTGATTTACCAAATTCCCATATGGTGCACTGTGCCGCATCTCTTGAAAACACCTAAAAATAGGGTGTTTTGCATGTGAGCCCAGTACGCGACAATTTTATACATGGACTTTTTTGTATTTTAATGTTGCATCGGGCCTAGACCTGTAGCATCGGGCGTCCAACTATTGGCTGGACTCTCTAAGCTATTAAGATTATTTCATATAGCGGCTTGAACAAGTTACCATTTCTGGTTATCCAACAGACATGGCAAGTAAAGAGCCGTATTATGTAGCCCCAGCTAAACAAAAGGGGTCGAGGAGCGCATTATGGATGAAGTAGCAACGAAGATCGTCGAGATCCTCAAGAAGAACATGAAAACGCAACCTGACAAGGAAATCGATATGGATACGGAATTGACCGATCTTGATATCGAAAGCCTGGATCTGGCTGTGATCGTATTTGATATCGAAGATACATTCTCGATTGAAATTCCGTACAACGCCAACGAAGAAAGCGGTGATTTCAATACCGTTGGAAGTGTTGTCGAAAAAGTTCGTGAACTGGTTGGAAATTCTTCCGACGCAGTTGCTTGAGCAAACCCAGATCACATGATCCCGATTGCAAATTTTAACTATTTGCAATCCGCCGGGGGGCCTGCCGATCGCCCCCCTCAATAGTTGGATCACTTGACATCTTACGGTCGGCCTCAAACTGGCAATATATTCAATGAGTAAAGTAACAGAGCAACGACGCGTTGTTGTGACCGGACAGGGCGTTGTATCGCCGCTCGGCACAGGGGTTGATAAATTCTGGGCGGCGCTGAAAAATGGCGAGAGTGGCCTTGGTCCGATCACTTTTTATGAAGTGACCGATGATCTGCGCTGCAAATCGCTGGCGAAGTCCATGATTTCGATGTTCAAAGGGATGTCGGCAATATTGATGTCGTCCGCGCCGATCGTTTTTCCCAGCTCGCCACCAAAGCAGCCATGGAAGCGGTTGAACAGGCTGGTATCAAGGATCTGCTGGCGAAAGACGGGTCCCGGACGGCCTGCATTATCGGCTCTGGTTCAGGGGGTTTGACGACCCTTGAGACCGGTTATCGCGATCTCTATCGTGACAAGATCATGCGCACCAACCCCTTGACCTTGCTGCGCACGCTTGGCAGCTCTGCCGCCGCTCATGTCTCGATGATGTTTAATATTACCGGCCCGACCTTTGGCGTGGTCAGTGCCTGCGCGACCGGATCCCATGCCATGGGGCTGGTTTACCAGATGATCAAATATGGTCAGATTGATACAGGCATTGCCGGTGGATCAGAAGCCAGCCTCAATTGGGGGGCACAACGCTCCTGGGAGGCGCTGTTCGTGCTGTCAAATGCCGGCTGCTTCCCGTTTTCGAAAAAACGCAACGGCACGATCTTGTCTGAAGGCTCCGGCATTATGGTGCTTGAAGAATATGAACATGCCAAAGCACGCGGCGCCAATATTCTTGCCGAAGTCATGGGATTTGGCATGACAGCTGATGCGGGCGATATGGTTCATCCCAGAGTAGAAGGGGCCGCAGGCGCCATGCAGATTGCCCTTGATGATGCAGGTCTCAAAGCCGAGCAGATCGACTATATCAACGCCCACGGTACCGCCACCAAAACCAATGATGTCACCGAAACAAAGGCCATCAAATCTGTGTTTGGCGATGCCGCCTATGACGTCTCGATCTCCTCGACCAAGAGCATGCACGGACATATGCTTGGGGGCGGATCTCTTGTCGAGGCAGCTGCATGTATCATGGCCATGCAGGATAATTTTGTCCCGCCAACCATTAATCTTGATGACCCGGATCCCGATTGCGACCTTGATTACACACCCAATGAGGGCCGCAAGCGCGACGTGACCTATACCATGAATAATTCATTGGCCTTTGGAGGCCTCAATACGGTGGCTATTTTTGGTCCGGCCCCCAAATAATGTTCTCAAGCAGCTCTACTGCCCCCCACACGTGAAGCGGGAGCGGTAGGCTGCTGGCGAGGTGCCCACAACGCGCTTGAAGGCCGCTCGAAATGTTTCAAGCGAGCGGTAGCTGCATTGTTCAGCAATATCGATCAGCGAACGATCTGTCATTTCCAGCAATTCTTGAGCACGGTACATACGCTCACGTTGCAACCAGGCAACCGGCGTCATGCCCACAGCTTCGTTGAACCGCCTTAAAAAAGTGCGCTCGCTCATATTGCCTTGAGCGGCAAGCGCCGGCAATCCTATGGGATCACCAAGCCGAGCGCGCGCCCAATCCATCCCCGCACTGATATTACGCCCGGGATGCTCAGAGATCGGTGCCGCCACATATTGCGCCTGCCCCCCGTCACGATGGGGCGACATCACGAGCCTTCGTGCAACCACATTGGCGATCCTGGCACCAAAATCGCGGCGGATCAGATGCAGCGAGGCATCAATACCTGCCGCGCTGCCCGCCGAACTGATGACCCTGCCTTCGTCTACATACAACACATCTTCTTCCACATGAATATCTGGATATTGTTCTTTCAGATAGGGAATATGGCTCCAGGGAGTTGTGGCCCGTTTGCCGCTCCACAGCCCCGCTGCAGCCAGCACGAATACCCCCGAGCAGATCGACAAAAACCGCGCCCCGTTGGCAGCGGCCTTATTAATCGCCTCAAGCAGTTCGGCGGGCGGTTGCTCGCTCTTGTCTCTCCAGCCTGGAATCATGATGGTACGGGCGTGCTCCAGGGCCTCAAGCCCCGCATCTGCCTCCACCGTAATGCCGCCCATGGCACGCACTTTGGCACTTTCACAGGCCACGACCTGAAACTCATACCAGGGAAAATCAAACTCGGGACGTGCCAGACCAAATACCTCGACGGCAATGCCAAATTCGAACGTGCACAGGCCGTCATAGGTCAGGACCACCACCAGTCCCGGGTCCATTGCGATGGGTTTTTCTTGTATGGTCATCATTGGCGATAACTTACCACCTTTTGTCAATAGCGCCACTATTAATCACTTTCATAGTCTTTAAACTGTGACCACAAGTACAATACAGGGAGAAGGTCATGAACAATACGCGCATATTACTCGAAGCAATCAGCCTCTATTTCGACGCTATTTATCACTGCGATGTCAAGAAGCTCGACGCCGTCTTCCATCCTTCTGCCAGCCTGTTTGATGCCGATGAAGGGAAAATCTTTGTGGACCCCATCGCCAATTTTCGTTCGGATGTGGAAAGCCGTCCCTCTCCTGCCAGTCGCAATCAGATCCGCAAAGATGAGATCGTTCTGATCGACTATCTGTCTGACCTGAGCGCCACCGTAAAAGTGCGTTTGCAGGCCCACGAAAATATCTTCGTTGATCACCTTGCGTTCGTCAAGGGCCCCGATGGCTGGCAAATCGTCTCCAAAATCTGGCACCTGGAAAGCCAGGCGGAAGTTTTGGAACTGGCTGCTTGAGATTGTTTCTCGGTACTGGAATTGTTTCTCGGTACTGGAAAAGATTATAAATACAGAAAAGAGGAGATTTGTCATCCCCGCGAAGGCGGGGATCCATACCCACAGACCTATCAATCGCAAAAACCAATCTAGCAGCGATCTATTCAACAAAATTAAAAATACTAGGAGTATGGTTCCCAGCCTGCGCTGGGATGACACATTTTTTCATCACTCAGCCCAGCAAATTATAAAACCGCCGCGATCAGTTTTTGGAATTTAAAAACGCCTAAGAAAAACAACAAATATCCACAAACTACCAAAAGTGCAGTAATGACATGGGCCACTAGCGCGCAATTTTTATATCTGCTCTCTTTTTCAAAAATATATGGGTGCTTAGTTGATTTTTCATATTGATTATCAGCTAACGTATAGAGATATTGAGTAATATATGCAGCTGCTGATGAAAGCGAAGATACAAGCAGAGCAATAGAAAATATCCATAAGCATTGAACGACAACAGCCTCTGAACCGCTCAGTTTTTTTGCATTCGCTGATACAAAACCAAGCAATGCAGCTACTGCTGCCGAGTTTATTAAAACTGGTCCTTTAAGTGCTGCAATACGAAACTGCATGGTCTGCTTATGGGAAGATTTTACATCTTCCTCCTTGCTAGCCCAAGCTGCTTCGGCATATCTATCATTTTTTTCTTTTGGCATCCCTACCCCTCGCCGATCTCCAGCTTGTCGCGCAACAGCTTGTTGACGGCTTGCGGGTTGGCTTTGCCTTTGGTTTTTTGCATCACCTGCCCGACAAACCAGCCGATGGTTTTGGGTTTGGTCTTGAGCTGTTCGACCTGCTTGGGATTATTGGCGATAATGTCATCGACAATGGCTTCGAGTTCGCCAGTATCTGACATTTGCTTGAGGCCCTTGGCTTCGACGATATCCGCAGGATTACCGCCCTCCGCCAGGACAATCTCCAGCACGTCTTTGGCAATCTTGCCCGAGATGGTACCATCCGAGATCAGCTCGATAAGCTGCCCCAGCTGGTCTGGTGAGACGCCCACTTCATGTAGCGGCACCCCCTTGGCGTTGGCATGGCCGGACAGATCCCCCATCACCCAGTTAACGGCGAGCTTGGCATCTCGCCCCTTGGCGACCTGTTCGAAATAGTCAGCGGACGAACGCGCCGCAATCAAGATCTCGGCATCATAGGGGGACAAGCCATAGTCCGACATAAAGCGATCTTTTTTCTCGTCCGGCAATTCGGGAAGTTCACTTTTGAGCTTTTCAACCAGCGCATCATCAAATACCAGAGGCAACAGATCCGGGTCGGGAAAATAGCGGTAATCATGCGCCTCTTCCTTGGAGCGCATGGGGCGCGTTTCACCTTTTTTGGGATCGAATAAAAGCGTTTCTTGATCAATGGTGCCGCCATCTTCGAGCACATCAATCTGGCGATTGATTTCATACTCGATGGCCTGGCCGATAAAACGGATGGAGTTGACATTTTTGGTCTCGGTGCGCGTGCCCCACGGTTCGCCAGGGCGGCGGACAGACACATTGACATCGGCGCGCATGGAGCCTTCGTCCATATTGCCATCGCAGGTCCCCAGATAGCGCAAAATGGTGCGCAGCTTGGTGACATAGGCTTTGGCCTCTTCAGCCGAGCGCATATCGGGATAGGAGACAATTTCCATCAGCGCCACACCCGAGCGATTGAGGTCCACCACGGAATGTTTGGGATGCAATTCATGATTGCTTTTGCCCGCATCCTGCTCCAGATGCAGGCGCTCAATACCGATAGTGACGCTTGTACCATCCTTCAAATCAAGAACCACATCTCCCTCGCCAACGATGGGATGCTTGAACTGGGAAATCTGATAACCTTGCGGCAAATCGGGATAAAAATAGTTTTTGCGGTCAAATACCGAGCGATTATTGATCTTGGCACGTAGCCCCAGCCCGGTGCGGATCGCCTGATGCACACATTCTTTATTGATCACCGGCAACATGCCCGGCATGGCGGCATCGACCAGCGACACATGGTCATTTGGCTCGCCCCCAAACTGCGTCGAAGAACCAGAAAACAGCTTGGCCTTGCTGGTCACTTGCGCATGCACTTCCAGCCCGATCACCACTTCCCAATCGCCGGTCGCCCCTTGAACCAGGTTCTTTTTTTCCGTTTTGCGTGCTTCTTTATACATCTCATTCAATCCATAATTTATTTCGAATGCGTCGCAATCAGCCACATATCAGACGAGAACATTGACCAGAACAATAGCGACAATGACGACGATGACCACAGCCAGAGGGTCTCCGCCAAAAAACCAGGCTCCCCCTGCCGCAAGGGCAAGAACGCCAGCAGACAAAAGTAACCTCGTTAGAACCTCAGCCAGAATATTTTTGAAAAACCCCAATAGACGATTGAACATTCAAATTTCTAATCTCTCTTTTTTTGCAGATTTTCCATTTCATATTCGATGAACCAGCCGATCATCTGGCGCCACAGGGCTTCTGCCAATTGCGGGGGGATGCCTTTGGCTTCGGCCCGGGCGCGCACCTTTTCAATAACTTCATTGATGCGCCAGGGCACGGTGGCGTCTTCTGGATTATTCTTTAACTGCCAGGCACGGTCCACATAGCCAAAACGCTCTGCAACGAGATCAATCAACTGCTCATCGAGCTGGTCAATTTCGGTGCGCACATGGTCCATGCTCTCGCAATCCTGCGGTTTTCTCTCTTTCATCACCTAATCCTCCCGTAATTTCTTTTTATTAAAGCCACCATTTGTCTGGCGCTGGCAGCAATCCAGCTGCCTCTTCCAGCGTTTGCGCCGCGCACAACAACCCGGCCTCATCAAACGGTTTGCCAATCAGTTGCAGCCCAAGCGGTGTGCCTTGTGACGACAAGCCGGCCGGGACAGAAATTCCGGGCAGCCCGGCCATATTTGCGGTCACTGTAAAAATATCATTGAGATACATTTCCACGGGGTCATCGCCGCCTTTTTCACCCGGCGCAAAAGCCGGGCTGGGGGTCGTGGGGGTCAATAAGACATCGACTTTCTGGTAGGCCTTGTCAAAATCTTGTTTTATGAGTGTGCGGACTTTTTGTGCTTTGAGATAATAGGCGTCATAATAGCCAGCCGACAGAACATAAGTGCCGATCATGATGCGCCGCTTCACCTCGTCGCCAAATCCTTGCGCTCTGGTATTTTCATACATGGAAAGAATATCATCGCCGGGCACCCGCAAACCGTAGCGCACGCCATCATAGCGCGCCAGATTCGAAGAGGCTTCAGCCGGTGCCACAATATAATAGGCTGGCAGGGCATATTTGGTGTGAGGCAGGCTGACATCAATAATTTGCGCTCCCTCGCTTTTCAGCCAGTCAATGCCCTGTTGCCAGAGTTGTTCTATCTCATCGGACATGCCGTCCACGCGATATTCTTTGGGAATACCAACTTTTAGCCCCTTGACACCGCCCCGCAATGTTTTTTCATAGTCCGGCACTGGCAAATCGACACTGGTGGTATCTTTGGGGTCATAGCTGGCCATGCTTTTGAGCATGATCGCCGCGTCTTCCACAGTGCGGGTGATAGGGCCTGCCTGATCGAGAGACGAGGCGAAGGCAACCACGCCCCAACGCGAACAGCGACCATAGGTTGGCTTGATGCCCACCGTCCCTGTAAAGGCGGCTGGCTGGCGAATAGAGCCGCCGGTATCTGTAGCCGTTGCTCCCATCACCAACCGCGCTGATACGCTTGAGGCGGAGCCGCCGCTGGAGCCGCCGGGCACCAGATTGGCATCATCGGTCTTGCGCTTCCATGGGCTTAGGCACTTGCCGAAATAGCTGGTTTCATTGCTTGACCCCATGGCGAACTCGTCAAGATTGAGCTTGCCGATCATGACGGCGCCATCATCAAACAGGTTCTGGGTAATGGTTGAGTCGTAAACCGGCGTGAACTGGTCGAGAATATGGGAGCCAGCGGTGGTCTGAACGCCTTTTGTGCAAAACAGATCCTTGATACCAAGCGGGATGCCCTCAAGCGCTCCGGCATCTCCAGATGTTATTTTCTTGTCCGATTGCGCGGCTCTCTCAAGGGCCAGTGCGGGCGTCGTCACAATGAAGGTGTTGAGGGCCTCATTGGCGGCATCCACCGCCTTGATGTGGGCCTCACATAATTCGACAGCGGAAAAGTCACCTTTTGCCAGCCCCTTGCGGGCCTTGGCAATCGTCAGATCGGTCAATTCGCTCATAATTTATTCTACAACCTTTGGAACCATAAAATAGTGGTCATCTCGTTCAGGGGCGTTCTTGACGATATCATCTGGATATCCGCCATCCGTGACCACATCGGCCCGCTCATACATGTCCCGGTCCACCGCCGAGGTCATCGGTTCGACATTGTCGGTGTCAACTTCAGACAACAGATCCACAAATCCCAGAATAGACGAAAGCTCTCCCTCAAGATGCTGTACATCGCTATCACTCACCTTGATGCGCGCAAGACGGGCAATCCGGCGCACCAGTTTATCATCAACCTTCATATGAACCTCGTATAGTATGGCAGGGTATCTCGCTCGAACCCCTTATTGACCCTGGTCATAGCGCTGCTTTGGCAGGGGCGCAATATAGATTGCAGTTTTGGGCGTCATCTTCTATGAAATTATTGATGGAAAACAATCAAAAAAAACAACCCGACTATCTGGTTTAAATCGATGATATCGCAAAGGGGCTGACCATTGGCAGGCCCCTGCTCGGCCTTGACCCTGGAACCAAAACCATCGGCATTGCCATATCTGACAGTATGCACAATATCGCCACCCCTTTGAAAACAGTCCGGCGCGTGAAATTTGCCAGTGATGCCGAACAGATCGTCGAGGTCATCAAGGACTATCAAGGCGGCGGTATCATTCTTGGTCTGCCCCTTAATATGGACGGCTCAGAAGGTCCACGCGTGCAAAGCGTGCGTGCCTTTGCCCGCAATCTTGCCCCCTATGTCAAACTGCCCATCTGCTTTTGGGACGAGCGCTTGTCAACGATTGCCGTCGAGCGCACCTTGCTGGAGGCCGACGCCACCCGCAAAAGACGCGCCGAGGTGATCGATAAAATGGCGGCAGGCTTCATTTTACAAGGGGCCCTTGACCGTCTGACGCAAATAAAAATGACCATGCGATGAGCAGTATCACCTACGCGCTTATTCCCGTATTCACAGTCATCATGATCGGCTTTGCGCTGCGGGCCTCCAAGCTGATTGTCGAGGAAGAATGGGCTGGCATCAATCACCTTTGTTATTATTTGCTGCTCCCCCTGCTCATCGTCAAATCCCTGAGCACCGCAGATCTGTCGACCGCACCCGTTTTTCGTGTTGCCGGAGCGATGATCCTTGCGACCATTGGCGTCTCTCTCATTTTGTTTTTGGCAAGAATCCCTTTGTCGAAACTGCTCGGCCTTGATAATGCGGGCTATACCAGCCTTTTTCAGGGATCAACGAGATGGCATGGCTTTATCGCTCTGGCCATCATCGCGGCCCTTTATGGGGACGAGGGGTTGATCATCGGCTCGATCGGTCTTGCCACCTTGATCCCCTTGCTGAATTTGATCAATGTGACAGTGCTCTCCCTTTATGG
>JAJRRW010000023.1 GCA_024279115.1 Alphaproteobacteria bacterium | reverse complement strand
TATCTGAAAAACTGCGCGTCAATAAGGCCATCTCTTTGGTGCCTGGCAGATCGACAGGCTCCAGCGCCTGCTTGTCGCCTGCGGAGATTTTCTTGGTGCGCTCAATCAAGCTATAGATGGGGCGAACAATGGTCCAGGAGGGAAGGAGCACGATAAACAAGGTGGCCACCAAGATACTAAGGCCCGCCAGTACCACCTTGGTTTTTTCGGCGTACATATGTTTGAGGATACTTTTGGGGGTCCGCGACAGATAGACCGCTCCCCATAAATTATCATGGGAAACAATGGGATAAACCGTAAACAGGCGAATACCCGTGCCACGGCTGATCGAGGCGATGGAGGGGGGAGGCTCGTCTGAAATACGCTGGCGAATGACACTTGTATACTGGCCGTTCAGCGCCCCCACCACTTCTTGCACATGCGCAAACGACAAGCCGCGTTCATTGAAGCCGGCAATCACCGTGCCGTTGAAATCAAGCACCCGTATGCCGGCCAGCGTGGTTCTTTGCGCCTCACGCAGCATATCCCCAAGGCTCAAACCCGCAGCAATCGCCGCCTGATCTGCGGGCATGATTGGCAAGCGCCCATCGGGTCGTTTTGGATGGATGGTGCCGGTTGCCAGATCAAGTTTTGGAGTGAGCGGTGTGTAAAAATCCACAGAGGATTTGGGCGGCGGATTTTCCAGCATGCGGCCATAGTCAGCGCGCTGTTCGCGGTCAAGTCGTTCACGGATTTCGCGCTTGTACATTTCGCCAATAAACACCGATTGCGAGATCAGCTCGGCCTCTGTTTCGGCAATCAGCTGGTTCTCGTAAATACGGAAAAAGAAGATACTGCCAAGCGGTAATATCAGCACCGTAAGATTAACGATGAGCAGGATCACCCACAGGCTCATGGGCAAAATACCAAGGCGCGTCAAAAGCCGCTTCAATCCGCTATACCAGGCTGAAATCATATCATCACGCGCCTATTTTCACCGGCATGAACCAAGACGATAGCCAATGCCGTGCACGGTCTCGATCAGATTATCGCAGCCCAGCACGGCAAATTTGCTGCGAATATGACGGACATGACTATCAATGGTGCGATCCGAGACATGAATATTGAGATCGTAAATTTTATCGATGATATTATTACGATCAAAGGCCCGCAATGGCTGATCCAGAAAGGCTTTGAGAATGGAAAATTCGGTGGCCGTCAAGGGCACATCCAGAGCTTCATAGCGCACCCGGTGCTCGCGCGGCTCCAGCACCACATTGCCATGGCGCAAGGGTTCATCACCTTGTTCTGTCGGCGCAACAAGGCTGGCTCGTTTCAAAATTGCCTTGATGCGTGCCACCAGCTCACGCACGCTGAACGGCTTGGTGACATAGTCATCGCCGCCAATTTCCAACCCCAGAATTTTATCAATTTCTTCATCGCGCGAGGACAGGAAAAGAACGGGCACTTCCGATGTTTTACGAAGCTCGCGGCAGACCTCAAGCCCATCCAGCTCCGGCATGGAAATATCAAGCACAATGAGATCAAAATTTTGCCCTGTAGCGCGCTTCAGGGCTTCTTGCCCATCCGCCGCCGTTTGCGTATTCATGCCCGCCTTGTCCAGGGCAAAACTGATGACCTCCAGAATATGTGGATCGTCATCAACGATCAAAATTGTGCGCATCATATCTCAATCTCAACCGGTTTTGCATTGATCCACTTCCAGACCCCTTTTAGCAAACTCTCGACCAACCAGCCAGCCAGGATGCCCAGACTATAGGATATAAAGCTAACAAACATTATGACCGCCATAAAAACCGGCATGTCAGCGCTGCTATTGGCCAGCGAGGTGAGATCAAATTTCCCCAGTTCTGCGCCAAGCGCTGCCACCCCTCCCAATAAAGCAATGGTTCGCGAGGGCTTTTTGGCAAAAAAGAACCCCATCAGCAGATAAATCATCATGCCCCACGAAACATAGGCGGCGAACATGCGCGCCGCTGGTGGATACTGACTGGCGGCCGAAATTGTAAACGCGCCCCATAAAAGAGCCGCCATCGCCAGCAGATTTAGCAATCGGCTCCGATGTTTTAGTGAGCTGTTTTCAAACATTTGGTTTCCTTTCGTATAAGTCGACAATTAAGAGAACTTGTGGTGAGGACGCGGGCCCTTGAACCATTTCTCCCTCCCAGCCCTCCCCCTTTTGCGCATTCTTTGGGAGAGAGCGGGCAAGCAATGCGGGGCTGTTGCTCAGGCGTTTCTTCGGCTCCAGGCCATCGCCGAGAGCATCATCAACGCCAGCAGGATCATCGCACCAATGGTGCCAGGTTCGGGCGTGCTGGAGCCAACAAAGCCAAAATTTTGTCCCGAGCCAACAAGGCCGTTCAGCGCCACGACACGGGTCAGCGGGACTTGCATCTGAAGACGAGCCTTGTGCTGAACGGGCAGCGCGCCCGGGCCGGGAACGCTTTGTGGTTTCTTGCTATAGGCGTGCTTGCTGACCCCCTTGACCTGATTGAGCGGCACCTGCGCATCAACGGTCGCCTCGGGTTGCTCATTGCTGATTTTTTGCGACACGGCGACAAAGCTGGTCCATTGGCTGATCAATGAATAATCCAGCCCGAGTTTTGTCACCAGTTGCGCTATTTTTTCATCGCTTTGCCCGCTCTGACGCAATTGATGCGGCGTCATCAACTCCCGCATGTGATCCTTAATGCGGGTGCGTGCCCACAAAAGCGGCAAGGCACTACTTCGTCCTTGAAGATTTTGCGGAATGGTCAAGGTCAGCGGCATGGAGGCCTTGCGGCCATTGCTCATACCTTTGACAATCACCTTGTGAGTGCTGCCAGCCTCAAGCGGGTGCGAAGATTTTGCCATCAGGCGCAAGCTGTCGCCCTTGAACAGATCGCGGATCGCGCCCGGGGTAATGGCGGATGCTTTGAGGGTGCCCCAGTCAACTTCAATATCGGTAAGCAAGGGCGCTTCAAGACGGGCCGCCAGTTCAATCGCCACGTCGTTGACGTCTTCGGTTGGATCAATATAGCGGGCAAAACCGCGTCCCTTGCGCGCCATTTCAGACAGCAAATAGCGATTGACCGAGGTGCCGACGCCAAAAGCATAAATGCGGGCCTTGCCGATTTTTTGCGCGATCAGCTTGAGCACCCGCGCTTCATTGCCGATATAGCCATCGGACAAGAAGGTCACAATACGCAAGGTATGGCGCGGTGCCTTTGTTGCAAAGGCGGCGTCTATGGCGGCTGGAATACGGGTGCCGCCCCCGGCCCTCAGGCTGTTGACATATTTGATGCCCGCCAGCTTGTTGAGCATGGTGGCCTGCACGGGGCTTGAGGAGAACTCCCCTGTATCACTCGAAAAACGGATGACGCGGAAATAATCGCGGGGGCGCAAGGAGTTGATGGCATGGCGCATAAAGGTCTTGCTGGCCTCCATGGGCAGTCCCGACATGGAGCCAGAAGTATCCAGCACGAACACCATTTCACGCGGTGTGATGTCTTGTTCAAGCGGCACTTTTGGCGGCTCCACCAGCAGCGAGAAAAAATCGCCGCGCTGGTCTTTGTGAGCCAGCAGCCCGGCGTCAACCTTTCGCCCCGCCAATTCGTAACGCAGCACAAAGTCGCGATTATCAATCGTGCGCTTGGCGGCCAGTGTGAGTTTCTTTTGTCGTTCACTGCCCTCGATCAACAACAGGTGTGTGGCGCTGCGGACTTGCGTCAAGAGAACGGCGGCCTTTAGATCAATCTGGATCGACACCCGGTCTTTGGCGATGGTATCGGGGATATGAAGACCGCTGACCTGGGGATATCGGGGCGCCTTGGCAAAGGACCATTCGCCGCTCTGTGCGGGCGGAGCTGCTTGCTCTTCGCGCACCAGTCTGGCGTCCGGTTTGGGCGTTGGCGTATAGCGCGGCCCGACCACCAGTGGCACAACCAGCTCATAAGCCCCATCAATGCGCGGCACTGCCATGGCATATTTCAAGATTATTTTAACCGGTTTGCCAGGCATCAGATTGGCCAGCTCCTGGGTAAACATATTGGGGCGATGCTGGCTCAACAGCGCCGCCGCTTTACCCTGCTTTGGGCTTTTTCATACGTCGCACGGGCCTGCGCTTTTTTCTTGATCACCGCGCGAATACGCTCATCGCCGATCTCCATTTGCATAAAATGCACCGCCGCATCCTTGTTGAGGGGAAACAGATAAGACGCGTTGAGCGGTCTGTTGGTGGGATTAAGGAAGGTCTGGACAATGGTCACGACGGCCAGATCGCCTTCGATAGAGGCCGATATATCGCTCTTCAATGTGGGGAAATAAACGCTTTTTCCTTCAATCACCGCCTTTATGGTGCCGCCAATATCATCTCGCGATCTATCTTTGGCAAACAGTGCCATCGCGTCGGCCATCGCCAACAGGCTGAAAATGAAGGCCAGGATCAAAGTCCCTGCGGGGGTCAGTTTTCGTCGTTCATACATGTGAATTCTCCTGTTGGTTTATTGAAGGGAGGCGGTTTTTGGGGGATTGGCGGCCAGATCAAAGGCGGCGATGACCGCGCCATCAAATTGGCGGCGAGCGCCACTATCGACTTGTTCGGGGGTGATGCGCTGGATGGCCGTCCAGATGCTGCGCGGGTTTTGCATCCAGCGCCAGACAGCCTCCGATATATTGGTGGTGATGAACCCGTCATCAGAGACAAAGCTGACATGGATCAAATAGGCCTCGCCCGCCTTCGTCGTGGCGCGGTAAATGGCGGAGGGAACGGTGTCATGGCTGATGCCCAGATATTGCACCTTCATGCCAAGTCCGCGCAGACATTCATCCGGGGCATGCAAATGGCGCAAGGGAGCAGAGGTGCGCACCACCAGCAATTGGTGAGGGCCATAGGAAGCCTTTTGCGCGGAACCTCCATATTTGAGAAAGTAGGATTTTTCCTGGTCGAGCAGTGCCAGCGGGACCGCGTTCATGCCCGCCAGATGCATCGGCAGTTCAATATTGATGGAGCGCCGCGCCACATCAATGGCCTGGCGCGGCAGATTGACAATCACCAGCGCCGCCATCAAGGAGGCCACAGCAGGAACTATCCGGGCAGCGCGTTTTTTGGGAACAGGGGCCTGCCCCAACCACCAGCCATCGTTGCGCAAACGATCGGGAATAAAATGGCGACAGCGCTCATCAATGCTGGCAGCGGGACGGTTTTTGGTCACCTGAATGGCCCAGAACAACAAGGGCAAAACCCCCAGTGTCAGCGCCATGAGACCGATAATATCATGCCAGGGTTGCGCCATCACATCGATTGAAAACAAACTTTGTGGCCGGGCAATACCAATGGCCAACACCGTGATGCGCATCATGTTGGCAAGCAGGCCAGCGGCCAGTGTCAGCGTGCCGCCAATCAGCATTTGCTTGCAGCCCGGGCGCACAATGGCCGCCACCAGCGCAAAGCATAAAAGCAATAACAACAAGGAGCGCGCACCAGAACAAGGAAGATCCACCAGCACATCAACCCCCTCCACAACCAGACGCACGCCATAGCATTGCAACTGATCGAACAGGCCCCCCAGCATCAAGCAGGCCCCGTCCGCTGAAATGCTCTGCAAGGCATAGCCGATAGTGCGCTGGGCGATGCGCTCCAGCGGCAGGGAAAAAGCGAACGCCACGGCCAGCCAGCCCGGCGATAGCGCCCGTTGGCGCGTCGAAAGCCCAAATAACAGCCCCAGCGCAAAAATATCGAGCACCAGTGCCAGAGCGCCAATTGTATTGATCGCCAGCACCTGCCCGAGCAGGCGCACAATCGCTGTCACGGCCAGCAAAGCCAGAGCGGTTCGTTTCTGGCGGACATTTTCAGGCCGCGTTTGAGCACTGCTGGCGCTCCAGACGAAGAGCGCGACAACCGCCAGAAATATATAAAAGCCCTTGCTGTCATATGAGGGTTCGCGCCAGGTATTGATCAGCCATTTGACGGGTTCATATCCAAGCACCATCGCCGCAACGGCAAATATCAGTATCGTGACAAGATTTTGTTGCGAGGTGCGCGCCAAAAACGAGCGCAGCCTGACACTCAGCAAACAGGCAAAGGGTTTGAAAAAATGGGGGGCTGTTTTGATCATCAAGGCTCGTCCTCCTATAGCGAAGCAGCGGGGGCTTCGAGAGGATGATGACAAAGCCTCATGCAAGGCGAATGGCGCCAAAATGGAGTTCTTGATGAATTCTTGTGGAGATTATGTGCAGACGACTTGTGTTTTGTCGCATATCTTCAAGACCGACAAAAAAGAACGCGATATAAACCACACCAGCAATTCTTTTTTGGAGACCTCACATCATGCAATTAGCCTACACTATTCTTTACGTCGAAAATGTTGAACAAACGATGGTTTTTTATGAGCCGGCGTTTGGTCTCAAACGTAAAATGCTGCATGAGAGTGGCGATTATGGAGAATTACAGACCGGCGTAACCACCTTGTCATTTTCATCTCTTGAGCTGATGAAAAATATCGGCAAGAACCCGTGCCGCGCCAATGCTGGCAATCCCAGTTTCGAAATTACCTTTACCACCACCGATGTCACAAAAGCGCTCGAACAGGCCGTGGCGGCAGGGGCCGAACTGGTGCAGGGCGCCAAGCACATGCCGTGGGGCCAAACAACCTCCTATGTCAATGATGAAAATGGCTTTCTGGTATCGATCTGCACGCCGATGGGCGAGGCATAGCCAGCATGTGCCAATTGCTCTTTGTGAGACGTTGATGCTGTCAACCTCATAGGCGTGATCCCCAGCCAACGGCGAAAATCACGGCACATATGGGCCTGATCGGCATAACCCATGGACAGGGAAAAATCGGCAAATGATGTCCCCGCCCGCAACGCCCTTGCGGCCTTTCGAACCCGGGCCAGCTGCAACCAAAAGACCGGTGACCTGCCGGTTTCGCGCGTCAAGAGACGTTGCAAGCTGCGCTGGCCAACACCAAGCATCGACGCCGCTTGAGCAATAGTGCTGGCCTCAAAAGCCAGACAATCCAGCGCCTCCGCAACCGACCGGCAACGGTGCGTAAAAACCTGTAACCTGTCACAGATTTGTTGTGGCGAAAGCTCCTCCCCCTCAAGGCTGGCCAGCAGTTTTGCCTCGTCAATCCTCACTCCCGGCAACAAGCGAAAGCCCTGGTAGCAATCCCCCCTTTTCATTGGGACGAGATACATCGCATCGTCAAGATCGGAAAGAAAACAGCTCGGCCTGTTGCCCGCAGACGTTTTGAATATAAGATCGCGGCAGCCATCAGGGATAATGGGCACGGTGAGGCTGTTTGTGGCCAGACTGCGCCAGATTGCCAGAACAGGTTCACTCATCGGCTTATTCTCACATAAACATCACGTACCGCAAAAGGTGGCGCGCACCACTTCGTGGGGTTTGGGAGGCCGGGCGAAATGAGCAGCATCGGGCTGATCGTCAAACGGGCGATCAAGTATGGCTTGCAACACCGTAAACGGTTCAAAATCGCCTTTGAGCGCCGCCTGGATCACCTCTTCAACAAGGTGATTGCGCGGGATAAATGCCGGGTTTTGGCCCGCATGAGCATTTGTCGCTGGCTATCAGAACGGCTCTCTTGTTGCAGACGCTCACGCCACTGCCCCAGCCAGTCATTGAGCGAGGCTGGTTGATCAAACAAGTCCAGCATCGCTTGATCTTGATCATTGGCGACCAATGACAGATTGCTCAAGCCGCGAAACGTCAAGGTGAAATCGGCATTGTTCTGGGCCATCAGATCGAGCAGCTCCTCGATCAGTGCGCGGTCGCCGTCACGCTCTTTTGCAAGCCCCAGCTTTTGCGCCATGCCTTTGAGCCAAAACTGTTCATAGATTTCCCGATAGGCCTTGATGGCAGCTTTCGCCTCGCCAATGGCGCTGTCCTCGTCATCCCCCAATAATAGCAGCAGCGATTGTGCCAACTGGGCCAGATTCCATTGGGCAATGCGGGACTGATTGCTATAGGCATAGCGCCCCATATGGTCGATAGAGCTATAGACCATATCGGCCTCAAAAATATCCATGAAAGCGCAGGGACCATAATCAATGGTCTCGCCGCTGATCGAACAATTATCGGTATTCATGACGCCATGGATGAACCCGACCTGCATCCAGCTGGCCACCAGCTCGGCCTGCGCCTTGACCACACCATCAAGCAAAGCGCGATAGGGGTTTGCAGCGCTGGCGGCCTGCGGATAACAACGCGCAATGACGTAATCGGCCAAAATCTGCACGCCGTCATAATCTTGCTGATGGGCGAAAAATTCGAAGGTGCCGACCCGTATATGGCTTTGGGCAATGCGCGTAAAAATAGCTCCCGGCAGGCTTTCCTCACGCCGCACCCGCTCGCCGGTCAGAACCGCCGCCAGCGCTCTTGTTGTTTTGATGCCAAGGCCATGCATGGCTTCACTGACGATATATTCGCGCAATACAGGACCAAGCGCCGCGCGACCATCCCCCGAGCGCGAAAAGGGCGTTGGCCCCGATCCCTTCAACTGCAAGTCAAAACGCACCCCGTCCTTGCCAAGCACCTCGCCCAGTAAAATGGCCCGCCCATCTCCCAATTGCCCCGACCAGCCACCAAACTGATGCCCGCCATAGGC
Source organism: Alphaproteobacteria bacterium (assembly GCA_024279115.1). Lineage (GTDB taxonomy): Bacteria > Pseudomonadota > Alphaproteobacteria > Rhizobiales > JAKIUO01 > JAKIUO01. The sequence goes on along the minus strand of JAJRRW010000023.1, from coordinate 17,390 downwards.
CATGGCCAGAGGCTGCGCACCAACCGGCACGTCATTGCCAGAAAAAATCCGCGCCAGATCAGCTCGCGACAATTCTTGCAGCTCCAGACCAAGCTCCCCGGCCAATTTCGTATTGAACTTTATGAGGTGCGGGGCGCTAACGGGTGTGGGATCAAGCCGGGCAAAAAAACGCTCTGGCAAACGCCCATAGCTATTGTCAAAAGGGCATAAATGTCTCTGCTTATCCGGTCCGTTCATCACCTCTCCCAACTCTCATCTTTTTCACCCCCATGACCCTGCAATATTGCTCGCCAACCCTGTTGCAAAGCCTCACCTATTTTGATCTTCACATTTCTTCACTTTGAGGTGTAGTGTGACGCACGGCCCTGTAAATACCGTGCGTACTGACCTGTAAGTCCATATGATTAAGGATTGAAGACTGCGAGAAAATCACCAATTAATCGAACTCCAAATATCCATTGAGGGACCATAACATGAAAGCTTCTGACCTTTTCGTAAAAGCGCTTGAACGAGAAAATGTTGAGTATATTTTTGCGGTTCCCGGTGAAGAAAATCTCGACCTGCTGGAAAGTCTGCGACAGTCCGAGCAGATCAGACTTATATTGACAAGACACGAACAAGGGGCGGCTTTCATGGCCGCTGTTTATGGCCGCTTGACGGGGCGTGCCGGTGTCTGCATGGCAACGCTTGGCCCAGGGGCCACCAACCTCGTTACCCCCGCCGCCTATGCCCATCTGGGGGCTTTTCCCCTGGTCATGATCACCGGCCAAAAACCAATTCTCAGCTCCAAACAAGGTCAGTTTCAGATTATTGATGTAGTGCGCCTGTTCGAGCCGATTTGCAAAATGTCGAAGCAGATCGTTCATGGCAACACCATCCCCTCGCTGGTGCGCGAAGCCTTTCGCATCTCGCAAGAAGAGCGCCCGGGTGCCGTGTTGCTGGAATTACCCGAAGATATCGCCGCCGAACAAACCGATGCCAAACCCTATATCCCGCTTGAGCGCAGCTACGCAGGGGCCCGCTCCCATGCCATTAATTCTGCGGCCCGATTTATCAAGCGGGCCAAGCACCCGCTGGTGCTGATTGGCGCTGGTGCCAACCGCAAAGATGTGCGCCATACTCTTTGTGATTTTATAAACACAACGGGTATTCCGTTTTTGACCACGCAGATGGGCAAGGGCGTGATTGATGAACGCTCCCAAAAATGTCTGGGCACAGCCGCTTTATCGGATGGTGACTATATTCATTGCGCCGTCGATCGGGCCGATCTGATCATCAATATAGGCCATGATGTCGTTGAAAAACCACCGTTTTTCATGGAACAAGGCGGCACCAAAGTGATTCATATCAATTACAAGTCAGCCCAGGTTGACGAAGTTTATTTCCCGCAATGCGAAGTGATCGGCGATCTCGCCAGTTCCATGACCCGCCTGCAAGAAGCCCTTGGACCGGTGGAGGCTGATTTTGATTATTTTTACAAAGTGCGCGATGAGGTCAACAAGCATTTGCTGGAAGGGGCTGATGATCCACGTTTCCCGATCATACCGCAACGAGTGGTCGCCGACATCCGCAAAGTGATGGGGGAAGATGGTATCATCGCCCTCGATAATGGCATGTACAAGCTGTGGTTTGCGCGCAATTACAAGGCCTATCATTCCAATACGGTGCTGCTCGACAATGCTCTGGCCACCATGGGGGCGGGGCTGCCCTCGGCGATGATGGCCAGCATGCTCAAACCCAACAACCGTGTGATGGCGATCTGTGGCGATGGCGGTTTCATGATGAACTCGCAGGAAATCGAGACCGCTATTCGCCTCAAACTCAACCTGGTTGTGACCATTTTGAACGATGGCTCTTATGGCATGATCCGCTGGAAACAGACCATTGCCGGCTTTGCTGATTTTGGCCTCGAATTTGGCAATCCCGATTTTGTCAAATATGCCGACAGCTATGGCGCCACCGGCCACCGGGTGACCAGTACCGACCAACTGATCCCCACGCTTGAGGCGGCATTTGAGGCTGGCGGTGTTCATCTGGTAGATATACCCATTGATTATTCGGAGAATAAAAAAGTACTGATAGACGAACTCAAGCAGCGTGCCTGCTCGATTTAATGATCTCGCCGGTCGGGCCGCTTATGCAGCAGGCACCAAAGGCACGCCTTTGGGAACCATTTTCAATTCGGGTTTGCAAAGGGCTGGCCCTGTGTCGCCTGGCACCCCGCAACATGCTCATTTACAAGGAGCTTTCAAATGCACAAACATACCGTTGTTAATCCCTTTGACCTCTCCCCCATTGGCGAAGTTCTTTTTGCCCCATGGGCCGATATTGATGCCTATCTTGACATCGCAACAAAGCTGCACAAAGAGCGCGCCAACTGGCTGCCTGCCTACCAGCGCATCGAGGTACTCGACCAGCTGGCAGGTTTGATGAAAGCGCAAGAGGCCGAGCTGGCTTTTCTCATTGCCAATGAGGGCGGCAAGCCATTGGTGGATGCGCGCATCGAAGTGGCCCGCGCCATTGACGGGGTCAAACTATGCATCAAGGCGCTTGGCGAAAACAAGGGCCAGCAAATTCCCATGGACTTGACACAGGCGGGCGCTGGCCGCCTGGCCTTTTCTGTGCGCGAACCCATTGGGCCGGTGGTTGCCATCTCGGCCTTTAATCATCCGCTTAATCTGATCGTTCATCAGGTCGCCCCCGCCATTGCCTGTGGCTGTCCCGTGCTGGTCAAGCCTGCTGGCGACACACCTTTGTCCTGCCTGAAATTTGTCGAGCTGGTCTATGAAGCTGGCCTGCCACAAGAATGGTGCCGTTTTGTGCCATGTGAAAATGATGTCGCCACGCAAATGGTCACCGACCCGCGTGTGGCCTTTTTCTCGTTCATCGGCTCTGGGCGGGTTGGCTGGATGTTGCGATCAAAACTTGCGCCGGGCACCAGATGCGCCCTTGAACATGGCGGCGTTGCCCCTGTGATTGTCGATGAAACAGCCGATATTGCCAGCATGATCCCGGCCCTCGTCAAGGGCGGCTTTTATCATTCGGGTCAGGTCTGCGTCTCTGTACAAAAAGTCTTTGCGCCGCGCTCAATCGCCGATGACATTGCCAGCCAGATCGCCGAACAGGCCGAAAATCTTATTGTCGGCAACGCCATCGAAGAGCTAACCGATTGCGGCCCGCTGATCCGCCCGGCGGAAGTGGAACGTGTCTCCAACTGGGTGGAAGAAGCCAAACAAAGCGGCGCTCAAACCATCACGGGTGGTACGCGGCTTGGTGACACCACTTACGCGCCCACCGTATTGCTGAACCCCGCCCAAGACACCACGATCTCACGCCAGGAAATATTTGGCCCCGTGGTCTGTGTCTACGGGTATGAGCAAATGAACGAGGCGATCAAGCAGGCCAACGCCCTGCCCTTCGCGTTCCAGGCCTCGGTGTTTACGCAAAATCTGAAGGTTGCTACAAAATGCATTCATGAGCTGGAAGCCGCCGCCGTGATGGTCAATGACCACACCGCGTTTCGCGTCGACTGGATGCCGTTCGCCGGGCACCAGACATCGGGTTACGGCGTTGGCGGCATCGACTATACCCTGCACGATATGACACAAGAAAAACTGGCGGTGATCAAGCTATAGATATCAGCTTTCAACCGCTTGTCCATCAAGGCCGAATATCAGGACCGATCGCCAAATCTCTGGCGGTATTGTGAGGGGGTCACGTTCATTTTATGATGAAATACCCGTCGCAGCTTCTGACCATCCTGAAAACCGCTTTTCAAGGCAATTTGATCAATCGACAAGGGGCTGGTTTCAAGCAGGGTGCGCGCCAGATCGAGGCGAATGGCTTCGACATATTTGGCCGGACTGACCCCCGCTTCTTTCCTGAAGCGGCGCGACAGGTTGCGCTCGGTCATCCCAGCAAGATCCGCCAGCCTGCTCACCCGCCAATCAAGGGTTGGGTCCTCCAGAACCGCCTCACTGGCGCGACGCAGATTTTGTGACAAACCATGCTGTAAGGTCAGCAATTTTGAATATTGCCCCTGCCCCCCCGAGCGGCGCAAATAAACTACCAGTTCTTGCGCCACCCTTAGCGCCAGATCCGATCCATGATCCGCCTCGACCAGCGACAAGACCAGATCAATACCGGCCGTTATGCCAGCCGAGGTATAAAACCGCTCGTCCCGCACAAAAATGGCCTCTGGCTGCCAGCTCACCTTTGGGAAAAGCTGTTGCATTTGCCTCTCTCGCGCCCAGTGACTGGTTGCCGCCCGCTCATCAAGCAGACCGGTCGCCGCCAAAAGCAGACTGCCAGAACAAACAGATATAATGCGCATCCGGGCTTTTGTGGCGCGTTTCAAAGCCGCTAAAAACGGCTGATTTTGCAACAATAGATCGACCCCTGGCCCTCCTGGAACAATCAGGTCTCCTCCGGTTGACGCTTTGCTCAACAAACTGGTGGCCTGCATGCAAAGCCCCGTATCTGTTTCCACCGGCGCTCCATTCTCACTAACCAGTTGCACCTCATAATAAGGCGTCTCCAGCAATTTGTTCGCAGTAGAATAGACCTGTATCGGCCCGGCAATATCCAGCAATAAGGCCCGTTTGAAACCCACCATGATAACGGGATATCTGCCCTTCATATGGATTGTCCTAATATAATCTCTTTATGTCATTTAGGACATATAACTATTTGTCTATCCTCTCCACGTCAATGCCAAGCAAGAGGAACAAACAGATGATCAATATCGGCATACTGGTTTTTGAGCGCGTCGAAGAGCTGGATTTTATTGGCCCCTATGAAATGTTTGCCGCCGCGCAGGACCACTCAACAGACCTGCTGGATGTCAAAACCTACGGGTTTGAAAAACTTGATTTTGTCGGCAATAAACGCATGCGCTTTACGGCCCATGCCTTTTGCCGGGACGCGCCACAACTGGATGTGCTGATTGTCCCGGGGGGCAATGGCAGTGTCGCAGCGGCACAACACACCGGCCGGGTCAATTGGGTCAAGCTTCAAGCCGCTGGCTGCCAATGGACCAGTTCTGTTTGTACCGGCGCTCGCATATTACAAGCGGCGGGGCTGATCGATGGCAAGCGCATCACTACTTTTCACGGGGCCATTCAGGATTTTCGCGATGCCAACCGCGCGCGCGAAGTGCTCGACGATGTGCGCTATGTTCAAGACGGATCGCTGGTCACCTCGGCGGGGGTGTCAGCTGGCATCGATATGTCGCTGTGGCTGTTGGGACAAATCACCAGCCCGGCTTTTGCCCGCGAGATTCAGGCCTATACCGAATATTTCCCGGCCCCGCCCTATGCAGCTGATACCGGCGCATGATCCAGGGGCAGGACGTCTATAATCAACAGGTGTTGATCCAAGGTCCAGGGACGCAAAGAGGCGTCAAAAATGATGGGTTGTGCCGCATAACCGCTGGCCCCCGGGGCAAGCCCGGGGAGCGGAAATATTACAATGCTGCTCCATCGCAGTCCAACACTTTAGGTGAGTCAGACCTCTAACCTTTCACACAAATCACCTGACGCAAGGTATGCAGCACCTCAACGAGATCTTGTTGAGCGGCCATCACCGCGTCAATATCCTTGTAAGCGCCGGGTGTTTCATCAATGACGCCTTTGTCTTTGCGACATTCAACGCCCGCCGTCGCCTGACGATGATCCTTCATGGTGAAGGTCTGCTTGGCCATTGTGCGTGACATGAGACGCCCCGCGCCATGGGAGCAGGAGCAAAAACTGTCGGCATTGCCCTTGCCGCGCACGATAAAGCTCTTGGCACCCATGGAGCCTGGAATAATGCCAAGCTCGCCGATGCGCGCCCGCACAGCTCCCTTGCGCGTCACCAGCACCTCCGCGCCAAAATGTGTTTCGCGCGAAACATAATTATGGTGGCAGTTGACCGCGACCTTCTCGGTCTTGAATTTTTTCAACTGCTTGCGCATCACCATCAAAACCCGCTCCATCATGATCTCGCGATTGATGCGCGCATAATCCTGCGCCCATTGCACCGCCTGCACATAATCAATGAAATCCTGCTCGCCCTCCTCCAGCCAGGCCAGATTGCGGTCCGGCAGGTTGCGGCCTGTTTCACGGCTCGACAGTTTCTCACGGGCCAGCTCAATAAAATATCGGCCAACGGCGTTGCCGATGCCGCGTGACCCCGAATGCAGCATCACCCAGACGCGATCCTCTTCATCAAGGCAAACCTCAATGAAATGATTGCCACCCCCCAGCGTGCCAAGATGGTTGGCGTAATGGGCATTGTGGATTTTGGGATGTTTGGCCTGCACCACTTTGAGACCAGCCGCCAACCCCGAATTTTCAAACCGCGTTGCCACAATATCAGGCAAGCCCCCGCGCCAGCCTCCCTTCGCCCCCACCCCGCCATGAGGCACTGCCGCCTCGATGTTCGAGCGCAACGGGGCCAGATTGTCGGGTAGTTGGCGCGCTTCAAGCGAGGTGCGCATAGCCATCATGCCGCAGCCAATATCAACCCCCACAGCTGCCGGGACAATGGCGCCTTTGGTGGCGATCACCGAGCCCACCGTTGCCCCCATGCCCCAATGCACGTCCGGCATGGCGGCGACATGGGAATGAATGAACGGCAATCGCGCGATATTTTCAAGCTGGCGGCGCGCCCCCTCATCCAGAGGTACTCCCTTGACCCAAGCCTTGATGGGAGCGCGACCGCTTTCAATTAGTTCATAAGACTGTTGGTTTGACATGGCACTATTCCGTTAAAAATATTCTGATATAAATATGGACAATAAAAAACCCTCTGTGAAGTCATTGCCTCCAGAAGGCTGGTTATCTCAAGATGTGCGGTGCTCTTCCCCCACAACCCGACCGCCCCTGTCGGCTTGCAGGAATGAAGAGCGGTGATTGCTGATGGCGCCGGTTTGACCTGAAAACGTCCCTGCCTCGTGTATCCAAGGAAATATTAACCCTATCATCAAGCTCCCAGCGCCTTGCCTTAGCCTTGCCTTGTTTCAACCGCATATCTGGGAGAAATCTGTCGTGAAATCTGTATGTAAGAAGATGGTGGGGACCTTTTTTTGGGAAAAAGAGCTTCGCATACAAAGAACAGCTATCATCTACCGGCAAGGAGCTTGCTGGTTGATCAAAAGAGCAATGAGGGGACACCGAAAGAAAATGAAAAAATGGTCGCAAACCGTCCGCCGAACTTTGTGGATTGCTGCTCTTGCAACAGGCCTGTCCGCTGGCCCCACTCTGGCTGCCAAAGTCAATATCACCAAAGACCTTGCCTTTGTTGACATCAAGATCAAGGGCAAAAATTACCGGATTGAGCGTATTCAAAATACCTCCAACAAGCTGACCAACAGCTTCTCCAAAACATCAAGACCGTGCCCGCCCTTTTGCATTCATCCCATGAGTGTTGCAGCGGGTGTCCAAACGGTCGGCGAAGTCGAATTACTGGAGTTTCTCAAAGACAAGGTCGAAAAAGGCAGAGGCGTTCTGGTTGATGCGCGCATCCCCGCTTTTTACAAAAAAGGCACCATCCCGGGATCGGTCAATATTCCCTTCACCTTATTGTCGAAGGGGCAAAATGCCTATCTGGACAGGATTCTTACGATCCTTGGAGCCACTAAAAACAATGGCAATCGCTGGAATTTCACTAGCGCGCGCCACCTCTTGCTATATTGCAACGGCCCGTGGTGTGATCAGTCACCGCGCGCCATACAAGGACTTCTGGCGGCAGGATTTCCGGCCACCAAACTATATTATTATCGAGGAGGCATGCAGAACTGGCAGGCTCTGGGCCTGACAACCGTCAAGCCTTAGTCCGGCCATCTGGCCCGTATATACTACTGGAAAGCTTTCCTTGGGTAAGCATTTTTTAACACTGAATATATTATAGAGCTGTATTTGTAACTTCTAGTTTGTTGTGCGTATCGCGCCAGGGTAACGGCGTAAGTTAGAGGAATAGGGCATGGAAAATCAACAAAAGTACCAGCCACTTTTGAAAAAAATATTGGAAAACCTTGAAGCGGAACGAGGTGACGGGGACCAAGGTTCCTACCCCACCAGATACGAGCTTGAAGTTCCAGCCGTGCAACCAGGTGCCATGGTTGAATCAAATTTTTCTGCGCACACGCCCTCGAACGCACATTACGACACGCCTCACCAGGCCGTTGGCATGCGCGAAGAAATGCAAATTCCTGGACAAGACTTTGCCCAATTCACACCTGTTCCAGCCCCCGCACCTTTTAGCGCCCCACAATCTGACCAATATCCTCCCAATCAGTATGAAAGCCCCCCTCTTGAGGAAGGCGTCGCAAATGTCGGCGCTGCGCCCGGCGAGAGCGCTCATCAATTACAACCCCTTGGTACCCAGGATCAGATCCCCGCCTTGTTTCATCGCCAGGAACCTGACAATAACGGGTACAAGATACCGATCACCAAGGCGCTTTACGGCCTGACCGGTGCCATATTGATTGGCGCCGCCAGCGCGTTCTATATCATGCCCGAGCCACAATCTGGTAGCCAGACCAAGAATAAACTGGCCGTTGCGCAGACCACCATTCGTCTGTTTCCTGAAACCAACACCACGGATTTTGCAACGGACAACCGCTACGCCTTGTCGGGGGGCGTCACAGGCCAGAGTTGGGAAACAGGCCCACAAGGAAATCTGCTCGACAATACCAGCAAAGATCCACTGATCAATCCAACCCATAGTCAACCCGATCTGTTTGCGTCCATCAATGGCCCGATTGAGCAACTCGTCAACAATGCCGTGAAAGACCAGTCCGCACCCGGCATGCCAAAACCAGACATGCTGGGCTCGAACGAAGTCGTGAGTTTCGACCAGACAAAAGATCCAGCACAGACCTTGAATCAGCTCGAAAACTCACTGGAAAATATTGTCAACGCCGCCTCCAGAGACCTAAGCGAGCCCACCAAACAAATCGTCATCGCCCAGGCCTCCAACAATAGTGCAGGCAATGTCGCCCCAGCGGCAAAGGCAGCGCCCGACAAAATGCGCGCCCTGACAGATCAGGTTGTCGAAGCCCTGTCAGACTTGAACGGAGCCGAAAATACCAACAGCTCCTCCCTCAATCAATCGGTGGACCGCCTGCGCGCCACCTTGTCTGATCTGGTGCAAGAAGCTGAAAATCAGGGCAAGGGCGTCAAAAGCGTCGAGCATTTACTTGAAGAGGCCCTTGGAAAAAGCCAGCAGACCCTGCCAGCAGCGCTCAAAAATGCCGACGGAAGCCTCGATATCTCAACGCTGATTGCCAGTATTGTGAAAGTATCTGACGGCAAGCCCAATACATCTGGCGCTGACGCTGACTATCTGGCTCTGATCGAAGACGAAGGCGCCAAGACGGCGCTTAGCTCCCGCATTATCACCCAGAAGGGCAAGGGACGCTATTTGATTGTCAAAGCGGGTGATACATTAAGCTCGATAGCCTACGCAACTTATGGAGATGCGTTTGCCTATCCAAAAATATTCAATGCAAACAAAGCCACCATCAAAAACGCCAATAGCCTGGCGATCGGCATGCGCCTGACCATCCCAAGATAGGGAACCACGCCAGATATGCGGGGGACCTTGTTTACGAAAGTAATATCAGGCGCGCCCCGCTTCTGCGGCAAGGAAACTTGGGTCCACACCAAGCAGGGCAAGCGCCTGGTCATATTTGTCACCCAGTCCGTTTTTGAACACCAGATCGGCATCAATCGCGCAATTCAACCAGCCATTTGAAGCCAGTTCGTCTTCGAGCTGACCAGGGGCCCAACCGGCATAGCCCAGCGCCAGAAAAGAGCGCTCCGGGCCTTCATTATTGGCGATGGCTCGCAAAATATCGATGGTCGCCGTCAAGCAGACACCAGGCTGGATCGGCAGGGTGGCCTCCGACACATTATAGTCAGATGAATGCAACACAAATCCGCGACTGCTTTCCACCGGCCCCCCGACGTGAACGGGCTTGATAGCCAGCTCATCGGCAAGCGGTGCCAGCTCTTCATCCCCAAGGATTTCCAGCTGCCCCAACAGATCGCCAAAACTGATTTCACCCGAGGGCTGATTGACGATAATGCCCATGGCCCCCTCTTTGGAATGAGCACACAGCAAAATAACAGCACGCGCAAATCGGGGATCTTTCATACTGGGCATGGCAATCAAAAACTGACCGTTCAAATAGCTGGGGCCGTCTAAATCCGTGGCGTTTAACTTGTCTTTATCCATAGCCTTTAAGGTAGACAGTGGATCGAGACTTGTGAAGCCTTTTTTTTACCAGCGCGGTCCCCCATATGGTTCTCACATGATCACGGAAGTTTGTCTGGATTAGCAAGGTGGTTATCTTGTACATTAGATGGATAAAACAACCAGCAACACGCCACACAGGAAGTTTAATGACGCATCGATCGATAAAGCTTAACACCCTCCTTGGCGGCCTGACCTCATTTTTTCTGGTCTTTTTTTCCCTGTCGACAGTCGCGCAAAACAGCTCATCAACAAGCTATCAAAGCAGCCCCCAAAGCATGGCTCAAGGCACGTCCGTATTGGCGAGTAACTGGGCAAAAGCCTATAAATCGAGAATTCGCATTATATCAGGAAATATAGATTTTTCGACCAAGAATGGCTCCTATGCTGGCCTACAGCTGCAAGTTTCCAAGGGCTGGAAGACCTATTGGCGCTCTCCAGGCGACAGCGGTGTACCGCCAAGTTTTGACTGGAAAGGCTCGAAAAATCTCAAGAATATCAGTGTTCAGTGGCCAGCTCCCAAGAAATACAAGGATCAATATTCGACCAGCATCGGCTACAAGCGCGAGGTCATTTTACCTCTCAAGATCACCGCCAAAGATCCCAGCAAGCCGGTAGAACTGAAATTGCGCTTTGGTTACGGTATCTGCTCTGATATTTGCGTGCCCGTGGAAAAGCAGGTCAAACTGACCATTGCCCCCCGCCAGACAGTACGAAACTCTCTGCTCACGCACTATCGCCAAATGGTGCCAATACTCGTAAAGTCGACGGGCAAAGTGCAAAATGGCTTTTCCATCCAGAAAGTGTCGGTCAATCTGAAAGGCGAAACGCCCAATATCATTGTTGATGCCAGCGTGCCACTCAACACCAAAAGGGCTGAATTATTTGTCGAGGCCTCGAACGGCTTTTACCTGCCGTTGCCAATCAGCCAAAGCCCCTCGGCGGGCAACAAGCGCCGCTTCATTATTGATCTGACAAAAAGTGACCCCCCGAAAGAGCTGGTCGGTCGCACCTTGGCACTTACCCTTGTTGGCGACAATACAGGCATCGAATACAAGCATAAAATAAACTGAAATTGTCACTGGTTCCACGGGTCTAAAAAAGCTATATCTTGACTCCCAAGATTGGTATTTATTCACGAGGCAATAATTATGACGATTTCAGTTGGTGACAAACTTCCCGCAGCCACCTTTGCGATTATGGCAGCCAATGGTCCGGCATCACGCGAAAGCAGTGACATTTTTGATGGGCGCACCGTGGCGTTTTTCGCTGTCCCTGGCGCCTATACACCAACCTGTTACACGACCCATTTACCAGGATTCATCGAGCATGCGGACGCCCTCAAGGCGAAAGGTGTTGATGAAGAGATCTGCACATCTGTCAACGATATTTTCGTCATGGACGCCTGGGGAAAATCAAGCGGCATTGGCGACAATATCACCATGGTGGCGGATGGCAGCGGTACGTTCACCAAAGCAATTGGCCTTGATCTTGATCTCAATGAAGCCGGACTTGGCCTGCGCTCCCAGCGCTATGCCATGCTGGTCGTCGATGGCACGGTGAAAGCCCTCAATATCGAACCCGAAACCGGCACAGCAGAAAAAAGCAGCGCGCAAACATTGCTGGAAAGTCTTTAGGTTTATCTCACGGCTATTCACGCTGACGCGTGGCCTCCGACGGGGCGCGCTACGGCGCGGCGCGTGGTCACGCTTGCCTCCCCGTGGTCGGAATTTCTTTGCCATCTTGAGATTGGCAAGAATTCCGATGTAACCATCGGCAAGGCCGACTGGCCGCCGCGCATTGCGCGCGCCCGCGCAGGCCCGAGCGCAGTGAGGATTCGCCGTGAGCGCAAATAAACCACCGATGTAACCATCGGCAAGGCCGACTGGCCGCCGCGCATTGCGCGCGCCCGCGCAGGCCCGAGCGCAGCGAGGATTCGCCGTGAGCGCAAATAAACCACCGATGTAACCATCGGCAAGGCCGACTGGCCACCGCGCATTGCGCGCCCTATCGCCCTCAAACAGCGAAGCGGTAGGGCAACTATAGAGCAGGCCGTGCGAAGCACGAACAGCCGTGAGACATATCAAACACCGCGAGCGCTATAAATACGAGAGAATTTGGGCGATCAGAACACCGTCGGCAGGGCGCAATTCGTGATTGCCGATAGAGGCGAAAGTGCGCGCCCTGCCCCGTAACGCTGGCACAAAATTCATATTTTGGCGCCAGCCAACGGTCATCGCATCGCCGCTCGCCACATTGCCATCCCTGGTGCGGATGACCGATATATAATGAGCGGAGGGATGGGCGGCCCGATTGAGCCAACCCAAAAGATTGTGCGGGCCTTCGCGACCAAGATCACGATAGAGCGCCCGCGAACGATTGATCGTATTGGCACCCATGAAAGGGGCAAACCACGACAACGGGCTATTGGCAACGGAACGCCCCAGATCAGCCATGCCAGAACCAAGGTGCGGCGATGCGATGGTCAACAGAGCATAGACTTTGAGGGCCGGATAGCGAACCATCGCCAAGCGAGAGGCAACCCCCCCGGCCGAATGACCAACAAGAATGACCCGCTCGCCGGCATGGCGTTTTTGCACCAGCGCCACATAACGGGCAATAAGATCGGCCTGTACGACAAGCGGCGCTTCCGTTGGAATATCGAGTGTATAGGAGCGTTTTTTACCCTGCACTTTATGGCGCGGGATAAAGGTCCCACGTGGCCCCAGCGATAAATGACCGGCATCCAGCCAGCCAGCTTGGCTCAAACGAAAAGGAATATTGTTACCACGCCAGCTTTGCGCAGAGCCCAAATAGCCTGGAACCAGCAATATGGTGTCCGCACGGACCGCGCCAGGGGACAGCGTTACAATCGCGACCAATAAAGCTAAAAACCTGATCATTTCAAGATCCCCCTCACACATAACACGCGATCACACAAAAATTTCGCAAAAAAACCGGCGAATTTCACCGGGCCTATTGTCATATAATGGTGAAAATTCTTCAAACCTTTTCGCCAAACAGCGTCAATTTAGCCTTACGAAAAGGCCGTCTCACTCGCTCTTGCGCGTTATCACAATAACGTCTACTGGCAATTATGGGGTTGGCAACACTCATTTTCATCGTCTAGACTGGTGCAAAAAAGACATGTCCTTTACCGGGCACAATAAATAATCAAATATTACAAGCTCTGGGCGAGCAGCGCCTTCTTGTACAAGCGAGAAAAAAGGGAATTACTAATGGACAATGATCCCAAACGGCGGTCCTGGTTTGTCAAGCTCATCTTTATGAGCCCACTTTTCATACTCGGGATCCTGTTTTCATTGAGCTTCAGCCACGGCCTGCAATACACCAATGAGATGAGTTTTTGCACCTCGTGCCACACGATGAAAATCAATCTCGAGGAATATAAAAAGACCCCCCATTATAAAAGTGCCTCTGGCGTACGCGCCACTTGTTCAGATTGTCATGTGCCCAAACCGTTTGTCCCCAAAATGATCGCCAAGGTAATTGCCGCCAAAGATGTCTGGCATGAAATTATCGGCACTATCGGCACCAAGGAAAAATACGAACAACATCGCTGGAGAATGGCCAATGTCGTATGGGACAAAATGAAAGCCAATGATTCTCGCGAATGTCGCTCTTGCCATTCCTGGGACGCCATGGACCTGAACGAGCAGGACAAGCAGGCCAAAAAGAAACATCCACGGGCCATGACACACGGCAAGACCTGTATTGATGGCCACAAGGGAATTGCCCACGAAGAACCCGACGAGCCCGATGACGTCGTTGTCAAGCAAACATCTTCTGTTGCCCCCTCGCCTGGCAAGCCGTCAGAAACAAAAATGCAGTAGGCTGGGTATCAAGGGCTACACGCCCGAATTCAGATTTTTTTCGGCCCGCGCCTGTCATTGATACAAAAGTTAGAGGTTGGTTTTAAAACTTCAAAACCGACCTCACCCCATTGGCATTTTCAATAAAATCGGGTTTAAACAGTGTATTGCGAGCACCTTGATCGAAAAACATGGTGCCGGTCTGGCGACAGAAGCTGCACTCAAATGACTTCGCTACTGGACAAATCGGGCAAGATAAAATAGCATCCCCAAAGGATACTCATGCCACATGGAGGTAAGTTGTCCAAAATGTGGGTTATACCCCGCACAATAATAAAGAGAAGCTGCCGGAAAAATGGTCTTTGGTCAGGAATTGTGAACACCTGAACAGCAGATATAAAAAACATGCCGGATTAAAGAGACAATAGAGTTAGCTAGAGGAAGTTGGGAGTGATTCATATCAAATTGACGCTATAGCCTTGCGCCCGTCCGCCTGAATTTCAAGTGGATAATGAGACGTATCCAGACCATTGTCATAATGCCTCTGTTCGGTCACAAAACTATCGCATCGTCTGACCGTCAATTCTATTGTTATGCGTCACCTGAACTTTAACATGACTAAAAATAATCCCGAGACAATAACGGGGTGAAACCGGCGGGTTTTTTGAAATAGATATTCGCTACAATCAAAAGCACTTCGTTAATTGAAGTTTGTGAGAGAAGAAAAGAAAGGAAACCAGAACATGGTCATGAAAACCATAACCCGTGTACTGCTGGTTGCTGGTCTGGCATTTGGAATGTCAAGTGCAGCTATTGCCGGAAGTCATGGAAAAAAGAAAATGGCTCCAAAAACCCTGATGGGTGCAAGTGGATTGGCATTGTCTGATACTTGCGCAGGATGTCACGGTACTGATGGAGCAAGTGGTGGTCCTGGAACCCCCACGATCAGTGGACTGTCCGAGCCTTATTTTGCCGAGTTGATGGCTGGCTTCAAGTCAGGTGAAATCCCTTCAACAATCATGGGTCGCATCGCCAAAGGCTATACGGGTGATGAAGTCAAGAAAATGGCTACCTATTTCGGTGGCAAGCCATTTGTTCCTGCCAAGCAGAGCTATGACAAGGCAAAAGCCGCAAAAGGCGCCAAATTGCACGAAAAGAACTGCGAAAAATGTCATGAAGATGGTGGCACGAACGTAAAAGATGACACAGGTCGTCTGGCGGGTCAGTGGACTCATTATCTCAAGTCGACCATGGCTGACTATATTTCTGGCAAACGTGAAATGACCAGAAAAATGAAGAAGAAGGTCATGAAACTCCACACTAAGGGTGGTGATGCTGCCTTTGACGAGCTGATGGCATATTACGCCTCACAGCAGTAAACAGCCCCTTAGGAAACAGGAGAACTATAAAAATGAGTAAGAAACTAAACCGTAGAAGTTTTATCCGCTCGGCGGGTGCTGCTACAGCTGCAGCTGGTGCGATCACCATGCCAAGCATCGTGCTTGGCGGCGGACACGGCAAGAAAAATGTTGTGGTCGTTGGTGGCGGAACAGGCGGAGCAACTGCTGCTAAATATCTAAAACGCGCCGCCCCCAGCATTAATGTAACGCTTATTGAGCCCAATAAGACTTACTACACATGCTATTTGTCCAACGTCTATGTGATTGGCGGCGGCAAAGGGATCGACAGCATCGGCCACGGCTATGCGGGCCTTGCCAAACATGGTGTAAAAGTCATTCACGACTATGTCACCGGCATCGACGCAAAAACCAAGAAGATTACCACCAAAGGTGGCGCCAGCATCGCTTATGATCGCTGCATCGTCTCCCCTGGTATCGACTTCAAATGGGAATCAACCCCTGGATATGACGAAGCTGCCTCTGGCACCATCGCTCATGCCTGGAATGCTGGTGCCCAAACCGCCATGCTGCGCAAACAGCTTGAAGAAATGAAGGATGGTGGAACCTTCCTGATGGCGCCTCCTCCCAATCCGTTCAAGTGTCCTCCTGGACCATATGAGCGGGCTGCACAGGTCGCTGGTTACTTCCAAAAGCACAAGCCAAAATCAAAAGTTCTGATCCTTGATCCAAAAGGCAAGTTCTCCAAATTTGGTCTGTTCAAGCAGGCATGGAGCAAGCTCTATGGCTTTAAAGAAGGTTCAGATGACGGCATGATCGTCTGGCGCGGTACACCAAAAGGCTCCGACGATAATAAAATCGTTAAAGTCGATGTGGCTGGCAAATCAATCGAAACCGGTTTTGGCACTGAAAAGGGTGACGTTCTCAACATCATCCCTGCTCAAAAAGCTGGTAAAATTGCCTTTGCTGCTGGCCTTACCAAAGGTGACTGGTGCCCGGTTAATCTGCGCACCTTCGAGTCGACCATTCACAAAGACATTTATGTCATCGGTGATAGCTCGGCTGCCAAAGGTCTGCCAAAATCTGGCTATGCTGCCAACTCCGAAGCAAAAGTCGCGGCTGCTGCCGTTGCTGCTTCACTGAACGGCAAAGAAGCGCCGGTACCAGCCTATGTCAACACCTGCTACTCTATTGCAGGACCTGGCTATGGCTTCTCTGTTGCTGCTGTGTATCGTCTCAAGGCAGACGGTTCAAAAGTACAGAAGGTTTCTGGTGGTCTGACCCCAGGCAAAGCTTCACCAGAAGTGCTTGCCAGTGAAGAGACTTATGCTCACAGCTGGTATAAAAATATCACCGACGATATTTTCGGCTAGAAGCTGCCTGCTTTCCCGCAATGGAAAGCAGACAACACAAACAAAGAAGCGAGGCTCGCAAGGGCCTCGCTTTTTTGTGGAAAATGGGAGATGAGGGGCAATGATCCCCAATTTGTTGCGCCGATGACACCAACCGCCCTTGATACCGACCTGTATCATGGGCGTTTGGTGTGACATTTGAAAAAAATTAATTGTCCTTGCCTGTTTGCTTTTTTGGTCCACGCTTTTGGGGCTTTAATTGCCGCCCTGTAGCTTTTTCCAGTTTTTCGATCCAATCTTCGTCACCAAGCGGGCGGCCGGTGGTTTCCGAGCGGCGCAATTTTTCAAAAAGCGCTTCCTCATCGCTCTCTTGCGCCAGAAAAGCCCTGAAGGGACCATAGCGCTCTTGCACCGGCGCGACCTTCACCAACCGATCATCCCGCCCTCTCATATGGGCGCGAACCGGGTTGAGCGAGCTGGGGCAGCAATTTGATGTACATGCCAACCAGATCAAAATCTGGCGCGACCAGTTGCTTGCTGGGGCAAAAGAGGTTTTCAGTCAGGAGAACAAGGGCGCAAAGTCAGAGCCCTCCATCGATGTCAAAACC
>JAJRRW010000022.1 GCA_024279115.1 Alphaproteobacteria bacterium | reverse complement strand
TCACCATGTTCCTGATGTACCAGTTCCCCGGCATCGCCTTGTGGCTGCCCGACTATCTGTTCGGCGTTTATGTCAAATAAACCACAACCAAAAGGCCCCCCAATGCTCTCAAAACTCTCCGCCCTCAACGCGGCTCAAAAAATTCGCGAGGGGGAAATTACCTCAAGAGATCTGGTCACAGATTGCCTTGAGCGCATCGCGCAGACCGATGACAAGATCGGCGCCTGGGCTTTTCTGGATACTGATCTGGCCCTCGCGCAGGCAGACGCCGCAGATATTGCGCACCAGAAGGGCGCCCCAAGCGGGCCTCTGCATGGTGTGCCGGTCGGCGTGAAAGATATTTATGACACCAAAGACATGCCCACCGCCTGGGGAACAAAGGTCCATGCGGCGCGCCAGCCACAAGCTGACAGCGCGGTTGTCGACAAGCTACATGAAGCGGGCGCCATTATATTGGGCAAGACCGTGACCACTGAATTGGCTTTTGCCATGCGAGGACCAACCCGTAACCCCTATAATGACAAGCATACAACGGGCGGCTCTTCCGCCGGCTCTGCGGCCAGCGTCGCCACAGATCATGTGCCTTTGGCGATTGGCAGTCAGACCAATGGCTCGGTCATTCGCCCTGCCTCTTTTTGCGGTGTATACGGGTTCAAACCGACACGTGGCATTATCTCTCGTCGCGGATGTCTGCAAACCTCGCAGACCCTTGATCAGGTCGGCGTCATGGGGCGCTCGCTCAGCGATATTGCCCTGCTGGCCGATGTACTGGGGGGCTATGACCCAGCCGACCCCGCAACTTATGCCCGCGCCAAACCAGATATGCTCAAAGGGGCACAAGAGGAGGCACCGGTCGAGCCGATTTTTGCCTGGTTTGATTTGCCTTATCAAGACCAGCTATCGACCACCATGCGAGAGGGAATGGAAGAAATTCTCGCCCTGCTGGTAGGTCGTGTCGAACGCATCGTCGCCCCAAACTCATTTGCCGATGTCATAAAAGAACATCAGATCATTCACGAATATGAGTTTCTCGAAAATCTGGGAGACGACCCGGCAACCAGCCAGGAACATATTCACGACACACTGGCACCCAAGAAAAAAAACGCCCAGACCATTTCGCAAGAAACCTATCATAATGCCCTCAAAATGGTGGAGGCGGCAGATCTGTATTTCGCCGAGTTTTTTAATGATTATGATGCCATCATCACCCCCTCTTCGCTTGGCGAGGCTCCCTTGCTTGAGGATGGTTCTGGCGACCCGATTTGCTCGACCATCTGGACATTGGCGGGGCTGCCTTGCTTGTCTCTGCCTTTGTTGACGGGGGAAAACAGTTTGCCTGCCGGGGTTCAGCTGGTAGGATCAATAGAACAGGATGATCGGCTGCTTCGCACCGCGAACTGGCTGGAAAAACATCTGGCATAAAGAACAATAAACACCTGCCTGTTTGAGGGTGAAAATCGCAGAAGGAACGGCGCAATGAAAAGAAATAAAGTCAAACTGGTGACCGGCTTCATCGGCTTTGCCACCTTGGCCACCTTTATACTTGGTCTTGCCCAAAGCATCACCAGCGGTTTTGCCGGTTTTTGGGGAGGCCTGCCGTTCTGGGTCATCGCGGTCTCCGTTTTATCACTGGCAGCCTATGATTTTTGGGACGAGTGCGTCCGCAAACCCCGCTAGAGCGGTTTTCCTCACTTTGATTGTCAGACTATTGGTGTATCCCGGTTTAAGGACAAAACGCCCCCGGACAGACTGAACTCCCAGCCCCCAGTAGCGGTGAAGTGCCGATACCTGGAGCCAAAGGCGTAAAAATAGATGGATTGTGCCGCGCCCCCACTGGACCCCGGGGCAAGCCCGGGGAGCGGCTATGTTACAATATGGCTCTAATTTAAAGCCCAACACTTTAGGTAAAACAGGCTCCTAGCTATCTGCTCACAAATGCTCACCAAATAATGAACGAGGCCTTGACATGAACTCATCTGCCAGACCGGCTGTATGGATTACCCGCAAACTAAGCGATAACACCATGGCGAGAGCCGCGCAGAGCTATGAGGTGATTGATAACCCCGAAGACCGCACCTTTACGGGGGATGAGATCATCGAATTGTCACGCAATGTTGATGCCATCTTGCCCTCCCATAGTGAAGTCATTGATGCGCGGGTTGCAGCTGCCCTGTCGGATCGCGTCAAGATTATCGCCAATCACTCTGTTGGCACCGATCATTGCGATCTTAAAGCACTTGGCGCACGCGGTATCACCGTCACCAATACCCCTGATGTTTTATCAGATGCTACCGCCGAGATTGGCATGTTGTTGATGCTGGGGGCGGCGCGCAGAGCCGTTGAGGGCGATCGCATGGTGCGCACTGGCAACTGGACCTCCTGGAGCCCCTCCTTCATGGTCGGGACGCAGGTTTCCGGCAAAAGAATTGGCATTATCGGCATGGGGCGCGTTGGTCAGTCCATGGCCAGATTTTGTCGCGGTTTTGATATGGAAGTGCATTATTTCAACCGCACCAAGCTCCCCCCCGAGCGCGAAGCAGGCGCCACCTATCATGACACGCTGGAAAGCCTGCTTGGGGTCTCGCAATTTCTATCGCTCCATTGCCCCAACACGCCAGAGACCACCGGCATTATCAATGCCCGAACGCTGGCGCTGCTGCCAAAGGGGGCCATTCTTGTCAATACCGCTCGCGGCACGTTGGTCATCGAAGATGACTTGATCGAAGCGCTGCAATCAGGACATATCGCGGCAGCCGGTCTCGATTGTTTTCAGGTGGAGCCCGGCGGCAATCCAAAATTTGCGCCGTTCGACAATGTCTTCATGCTGCCCCATATCGGCAGCGCCACACGCGAAACAAGAGATGCCATGGGGGCTCGTGCCCTAGATAATCTCGATGCTTTTTTTGCCGGTAAAGAACCGCGCGACCGCGTTGCCTAAGTCAGAAGTATCTCAGCGCCCAGCTTACGTTAAAGCCCATAATACCATGGCGCAATGAGCGAAAACGATATCCAGATCAACACAACCAGTGGTCCCCCGGCGCGGATAAAATCAGCAAAACGGTAATTACCGGGTCTCATCACCAGCAAGTTGGTTTGATAACCAAGAGGCGAGGCGAACGAGCAATTGGCGGCAAAAATCACCGCATGGATAAACGGCACAACAGGCACATTGAGGGACACCGCCATATTGATGGCGATGGGCGTAAACAAGAGCGCCGTCGCCGAATTTGACAACAGATTTGTCAGCACGGCGATCAGTAAAAACAGTGCCGACAAGGTAATCGCCGGGCCAAACCCCGCGAGCTGCCCCACCAGACCATTGGCGATACAGGCCGCCCCCCCGGTTTGTTCAAGTGCCGCCGCCATGGCGATACTGGCGGCAATCAACAAGACAATACGCCGGTCAATGGCGCGCGCCGCCTGAGCGATGTTCAAGCATCCCGACAGCATCATCATAAGCGCCCCCGCGATCGCCGATATGACAATCGGCACCAGTCCAAGGGCCGCAACCAGGACAACGGCGGCAAAAATGCCAAGCGCCAGATTGGCTTTGGTAAAGGCGTGAATGGTTGAGACCGAGCCCTCCAGCACCATCAAATCGCGGTCCAGCCGCAGCTTTTTGATATTGCCTTTGGTGCCCGCAATCAAAAACACATCCCCCGGGCGCAATCTGATCTTGTTGTGCTCATCGCGCTTCATGCGCTTGTGTTTTTGAATGCCGACAATGTAACAGCCGGTTTGCTCGGTAAACTCCTCATCGACAATAATGCGCCCGCCAAGCCTTGAAGCTGGGGCAATGGCAGCTTCTGCCAATAACATGTGCTCGCCTTCGGGATTGAGATCAACCAGCTCTTGCACCTGCGCTCTGGTCCCCGCAAACTGCACAATATCATGCTCGCGCAAGGTGATGTTATCAAACGGCGGCGGCTTGATCAGACCGTGGCGTTTGACAAAGCGCACGGTGACATCCTTGAGACTGGCAAACACCCCGTTGATGCTTGTCTCACCCAAAAGCTTATGCTGTTCCAGCACTTCGATACGCGCCAGAAATTTCACACTACTGCGAAACTCTTTCTTCGTGCCGCCCTTTTCAAAATCATGGCTCAACAGGCGAGGCACAATCATCAGCACATAAAAAGCGCCAATGGTGGCCAATAAAACCCCTGGCATAAACAGATCGAAAAAACCCATCTGCACGCCGGTGTTTTTTTCCACCAACCCCGCCACCAGCAGATTGGTGGACGATCCCACCAGTGTCACCATGCCCCCGAGAATAGAGATAAATGACAAGGGCATGAGCAGGCGCCCGGCCCCTGGCCCATACCGATTGGCCAAAGCGGCAATAATGGGAATAAACATCACCACAACCGGCGTATTGTTCAAAAAAGCGCTCATGATCCCGGCCCCAATCAGACAGAGCAGGATCAGCAAACGAGCACGCGAGCGCCTGGCGGTTGAAAACAGCTGCGTCACACCATCAAGCGCCCCGGAATGATGCAACCCCTGGCCAATCACCAGCAGGGCAAGAATAGTCAGCAGCGCCGTGTTGGAAAATCCCGACAATAACATATCTGGCGAGAGCAGGTTTTGGCCGTCCGCTCCAATCAATGGAGACAATTGGAACAACAGCAAAAGGGCCGCAATAACGCCAAGCGAAACCAGTTCCAGTTCGATCCATTCGCTCACATATAAAAAAACCGCAATAGCAATGATCGCAAATGAAACCCACATATGCATATGTGTCATCCTCTCATGCCCTTCCAACCCGTCTGTTTGCACGATACAGTATTTTGACGCTGACGTATGCGGCCAATTTCGCTAGAGTGCTTCCGAGAAAAGTGGGTACCGGTTTTCCGATAAGAAGCACGGTAAAACAAAGAGCTAGGGGCTTTCATTTTGTCAACCCAAAACGGAAAGACCCTAGAATATTGATTATTGCAAGAACAACAAAGGCAGGTAAAATGTCATGAAGCTCACCGATCAAAAATTGCTGCGAACACAGGCCTATATCGGGGGACAATGGGTCGGCGCAGATAATGGCGCGACCTTCCCCGTACTTAATCCTGCCGATCAAAGCCAGATCACCTGCGTGGCTGATATGGGAGCCGCGCAAACCCGCGAGGCGATCGAAGCGGCGGACAAAGCCTGGCCCGATTGGCGCTCCCTCACCGGCAAGCAGCGCTCCTACATCTTGCGGCGCTGGTTCGAGCTGATCATGGAACACCAGCACGACCTGGCGACGATCTTGAGCCTTGAACAGGGCCAGCCCATGGCGGAAAGTCTTGGCGAAGTCACCTATGGGGCCTCTTTTGTCGAGTGGTTCGCCGAAGAAGCCAAAAGGATTTATGGCGACACCATCCCCGCTCCCAGCAAGGACAAACGCATTGTTGTTTTAAAACAACCGATTGGCGTGGTGGCCGCCATTACGCCGTGGAATTTCCCCACCGCCATGATCACCCGCAAATGTGCGCCAGCATTGGCGGTTGGCTGCCCGGTGATCATCAAGCCCGCCCCCGACACCCCTCTGTCAGCTCTGGCCCTTGCGCACCTGGCCGATGAGGCCGGTTTCCCCCCCGGTATTTTCAACGTCGTGCCCACCACCCAGACAAGTGAGGTCGGCATGGAGCTCACCAGCAACCCGACCGTGCGCAAACTATCGTTCACCGGCTCCACCAGGGTTGGACAGCTATTGATGGAGCAATGCGCCAAAACCATCAAAAAACTGTCGCTGGAGCTTGGCGGCAATGCCCCCTTTATCGTTTTTGATGATGCTGATCTTGATGAGGCCGTCGCCGGCGCGATGATCTCCAAATATCGCAATACCGGCCAAACCTGCGTTTGTGCCAACCGCTTGGTGGTGCAATCGGGGGTCTATGAGGCCTTTATCGAAAAGCTGGCCAAAAGCGTTGAGGCGCTGAGCGTTGGCCCCGCTATGTCGGGGGATGCGACACAAGGGCCATTGATCAACGAAAAAGCCGTCGCCAAGGTTGTCGAGCATATTGAAGATGCCGTTGCCAACGGGGCGCGGATCATCACCGGCGGGCAACCACATGAGCTTGGCGGCACCTTCTTCCAGCCCACCGTTCTTGCCGATGCAACAAGCGATATGAAAGTGGCACGCGAAGAGACCTTTGGCCCGGTTGCGCCGGTGTTTAAATTCGACACCGAAGAGCAGGCCATTGCCCTTGCCAACGACACGCCGTTCGGGCTGGCGGCCTATTTTTATTCCGAGAATATACGCCGTATCTGGCGCGTCGCCGAGGCTTTGGAAGTCGGGCTGGTGGGTATTAATGAGGGCTTGGTTTCCACCGAAGTGGCGCCCTTTGGCGGTGTTAAAATGTCAGGCCTTGGCCGCGAAGGCTCCAAATATGGCTGTGATGAATTTCTGGAAATAAAATATCTGTGTTTTGGCGGCATCAATTAGATCGGTTCCCAACCACCACGCTTTTCCCTTTCAAGCTGCAACAAGCGACCAAAGCGGCACGCTGGGCGGGGCGCCCCCTATCCTGACCACAGTCGATTTTCAACAAAGAGCCATTTTCAAATACTGCTCAAATATACGCATGCGGATTAAATTGATAAAATAATGATATTATTTGCGTCACACCCTTTTTATGCAATGCTTGCTTAAAATGACCCAGATAGCTTGTAAAACATTGCAAGAATATACTTCTTTGCGGAGGGAACATGAATATACCCAGTAACGCCATTATGGGCGGAGTCTTTATTTTTCTGGCTTTGTTTCTGACTTTCTTGATGTTCTATTTATGGAAATTCCCCTTTGACCACGAAAAAAACACCAGCATGGCCCCGCGATGGTTGACGTTCACGCATCGCTTGTTTGGTTGGGTTTTTGTGGCCATCTATGTGTATTTGATGTGGGATATGGTGCCGCGACTATGGTCCTATCAAATCGAGCTGCCTGCCCGCACGGTGATCCATTTGACCCTCGGGCTGGCAATCGGTGCCCTCTTGCTCATCAAGGTCATGGTGGTGCGTTTTTTCAAACATATGGAATCCCATCTGGCCCCCTTGCTGGGCATGTCTTTGCTCATTTGCACTTTGTTGCTCACCGGCCTCGCCCTGCCTTATAGCGCCCGCGAAGCCTATCTGCGCCTGACGGCTCAAGACGGTCAGAATTTCAGTGTCGAGCGCATTGCCCGGGTCAAAAAATATCTGCCACAAGTTGGCTTTAAAGATCAGGCCGGATTGCGAGAACTGGCCTCTTCAAAAGGCCTTGGCGATGGCCGCCTCGTGCTCACCCAAAAATGTACGCAGTGCCACGACCTGCGCACGATACTGGCCAAGCCACGGACCCCGGACGCCTGGCATAAAACCGTCAAACGCATGGCCAACCGCTCCACCATTTTGACCCCCATCAATCAAAGCGAGCAATGGCAGGTGACCGCCTATCTGATCGCCATATCGCCTACTCTGCGCGAAGTGGCCAGCGAAAAACGCGCCTTGAACCTGCAAACCAGCGCCAGCAAAAAAGCGCTCACCCAGGCCAGTGTGGCCGTGCTGGAAAATTATGATGATGATCAAGCCAAGGGCTTGTTCGAGGTCAAATGCGCCCAATGTCATGAGACCGCGCTGATTGACAAGGCCAGCCTCGATGATCGCGACGCCGTTGTAACGCTCATCACGCGCATGGTGACCAATGGCCTGACCGCCAACGATGAGGAGCTGGGCCAGATCATGGCCTATGTGACCCGCCATTTTGCCAAGACGCAACCCTCGCGCGTCACTCCTGCACCCAAGACCCCCGCCACCTCGACAGACAATGCGGGTACGCCCGAGTAAGCTGAAAAACCCGCAGAAACGCCCGCAGAAGCGCCAGCGCCAGCGCCCAATGGCTACGAATAGGGGCGACGAATAGGGGCTACGAATAGGGACTACGAATAGGAAAAATGAAGAGACGATAACCAAAAGCGGGCAGACAGATATTTTTTGCTGGCCTGCGCATACACGAAGGTTTTTCCTGTTTGCCCCGGGTTCGCGGTTCAAGCCCGGGAAGCGGACTATTTCAATCGCAGACACTATCCAACAGATGAACAGCTTGCCGCCCTTCCCCCTTGACCCTATAGTGAGCACTGGGTCAAGTAAGTGAGCAGTGAGGGCTGGGAATGGAAGATCAGAAACAAAAACAAGCTGCGCCCGTTACCAGCGAGCAGCAGGTCGCCATTGCGGGCTATAGCTGGGATATCAGCGACAGCTCAAATCCCAAACGATTATTACATGCTGTCAACGAGTCCGCCCATGCCGTGCGAAATGGCTGGGTGTTTTTTCTCGCCTTGACGGCCTTTTTCTTTGTCACCGTTGCTGGTGTGACCCACAAGGATCTTTTGCTGAACTCTCCCGTCGCCTTGCCCATTTTACAAATCGGCATCGCCCTGAAACGATTTTTCCTGTTCGCGCCATTGATCCTTGTGCTGGTGCATTTTGCGGTTTTGTTGCAATATGCGATGCTGGCGCGCAAGACCAGAGCGCTACATTCTTTTTTGCAAGAAAAAGAAAAGCCCGGCGTTTTTCGCACCCATCCCCTGCGCCTCGAGCTGTCCTCTTATTTCTTCGTGCAAGCCATGGCTGGCCCTACTCGCTCCCCCCTGCTGGCGGCCTTCTTGACCTCCATGAGCTGGTTGACGCTTGGCCTGTTCCCGATTGCTTTATTGCTGTTTATCCAGATCGCCTTTCTGCCGTTCCATGATCCAGTGATCACCTGGGCGCACCGCATTTATCTGGTGGCCGACTTTATGATCATTTTGAGTATCGGCATTTTCACCCGTTTTCCCGACAAAGGCTTCTGGGCCGCGCTGTGGGGATATTTCAGGCGACACAGCGTGATGTTTATTTTGACCTTTACCGGCTGGCTG
This sequence comes from Alphaproteobacteria bacterium, assembly GCA_024279115.1. GTDB lineage: Bacteria > Pseudomonadota > Alphaproteobacteria > Rhizobiales > JAKIUO01 > JAKIUO01. The sequence goes on along the minus strand of JAJRRW010000022.1, from coordinate 9,183 downwards.
GCCGCCTTGGCATTTTCGTTTGGGGTGGCGACCATTCCAGGTTACTGGATGGAAAAAAGGGTGATGGCGATTGCCGGGCCGCTCGGCTGGAATACCGGCGTCCCCTATATTCACGAAACGCTTGACGATACTAACAGCGCCGCTCAACGCGCCCGACAACAACAGGCCAGCCAGAAAATTGTCCGCCAGGCATTCTGGCCCACCGCCTATTTGTTTGAAGGGGTCCCTGATCGTATTTCCGGCAAGGCAACAAGCTGGTTTTCACGCAATATTCTGGTCACCGATATGGATCTTGTGCCCTATGTGGACAAAGACCGCGAAAACGCCAATGAAGTCAGCCTGCATCTGCGTGGCCGCGATCTCACCTATGCCTATTTCGATCGCTCTGACCTGCATCGCGCCGATCTGACGGGTGCAAAGCTCAACTATGCCAGTATGAACGAAACCAATCTTTCACGCGCCAGAATGCGCAGCGCCGACCTCACTGGCGTCAATCTGGAGCGCGCAAATCTGGCCCATGCTGATTTAAGTCTGGCAAAAATCTACAATGCAAATCTCAAACAGACCCGGATGCAATGTGCCAATTTATATTTTGCCACCATCGTTGGCAGCGATTTGAGCAACGCCAAACTGTCGGGTAGCAATCTTCACTACGCCAGCGTGCAAGCCTCCAATCTGCGACAGACCAATCTGCAAGGAGCCAACATAATCTTTGCCAGCCTGCAGGTCTCGGATTTATTGAAAGCCAATCTGCAAGGAGCCAATCTAAGTGGCGCAGATCTGACCGGGACCGACCTGTCTGAAGCGCTGCTGCAAGGGGCCGACATGGGGCTGGCCACCACCATTGGCACCAATTTCAAATTGGCCCAGATCTGGCAGACCAGGCCTCCCTCCAACAAGCCTGTCAGCCTGTTGAACCATGCCATGATCAGCTTTAAATCCCTCGATACCAGCGAGGAAACACGGCACTATATCAATACGGCCTGCCAGAACGATTTTGACCGGGCAAACCATATCACTGCCAAGCTGCGATTATCTGATCTACTGGATGGGAAAAAGGTATCGGTCTGGGCCAATAGCATGCAGCATAGTCTGTGGAAACCTCCCAATGCTGGTGACGACATTGACAGCAAGAAAAAACGCCAGGCCGACTATAGTACTGCCCTTGCCGCGCTGGCCTGTGGAAGCAGCAAAAACAGTCTCTTTCTGGCGCGCCGCATTGTCAAGATGGCAGGCGAGGCGAATTTTGCAGGAGATCGCGCGCTTTTGCGCAGTAAACTTGCCGCTGACAATTGTCTGGCCGGGAAAAACATGCCCCTGGAGCTGCTGGCCAAACTGAACAAAGCCGCAAAATAGAGTGATTGGGAAATAGAGCAACGACTACTCGTCGCCCTCTATCTCGTCATGAAAATCCTCCGTAAATTGCGGGGCACCGCAGGTGATCTCGACGAAATCGGCCTTTTGCGAAACAAATATATGGCCAATGGTTGCAAGGCCTGTTGGTTGGTCAAGCGTTCCCGCCACAATCCACATACCAGGCTCCATGCCCGGGTCCATATCAGGCTGATCCACTGGCTCCCAAAACAGGCCGGAACCGCACTCGCAGCAAAAGCCGCGACGCGCCTTGAGCGAGCTTGCAACCCATTTCAGTCCACGCTTCCTGGAAATATTGATGCTGGATTGATCAGTTTTCGTATAGGCTCCACTTGCCCCGTGAAACCGCTGGCACATGCTGCAATGACAATGGATCACATCGCGCAAACGCCCCTCAACCTCATAGCGCACCGCCCCACACAGGCAGCCGCCAGTCTGTTTTTTCGATTGACTCATAGGCCTGATGATATGGCAGCCAGCAAGAGATGGAAAGAGCGTTAGAGCACCTGCGCCCATAGCCAATCATTCTGACCGCGTATGAACGCCCGATATTCTAGAGCGGTCTGCACTCACTTATCGCAATGCAACAGGCACGCATCGCCATAAGAATAAAAGCGATAGCCCGTTTTGATGGCATGCTTGTAGGCTTGTTGCATCAAGGGCAGACCACTAAAGGCGGCGACCAGCATGAACAAAGTAGAGCGCGGCAAATGAAAATTGGTCATCAGCAAATCCACCGCCTTGAACCTGTAGCCCGGCGTAATGAAAATATCCGTCTCGTCACAAAAGGGCTGGATCTGCCCGTCCTCACCAGCGGCGCTTTCCAGCAGGCGCAGGCAGGTGGTGCCAACAGCAATGATCCGGCCGCCAGCAGCGCGGGCCTTGTTAAGGGCGGCGGCAGTCTGCGCGCTGATCTCGCCCCACTCGGCGTGCATTTTATGCTCGGACAGATCATCGCTTTTCACCGGCAGAAAGGTCCCTGCCCCGACATGCAGCGTCACAAAATGCTGCTCGACACCCCTGGCGCTCAACTGCGCCAGCAAGTCATCGGTGAAATGCAAGCCAGCCGTTGGTGCGGCCACGGCACCGGTGTGCTGCGCAAAAACGGTTTGATAATCTTCAAGATCTTTTTCATCGGGCGCGCGCTTTGAAGCGATATAAGGCGGCAGCGGCATGGCGCCCCTTGCCTCAATCGCCAGCTCCAGATCAAGCCCGGCCAGATCAAAGGCCAACGTCACCTCGCCGCCCTCGCCCTTTTCGGTGACCGTGCCATCCAGCGCTCCCAAGACGCAATGGTTTTTGCCCGCGCCAAACACAATCATGTCCCCCAGCTTCAGTCGCCTTGCCGGTTTGGCAAAAGCCTTCCACGTGGCCCGTCCCAGTTTTTTATGAAGATTGACGCTGATAGTGGCGACATTGCCATCGCGGGTGCGGGTGCCTGAAAGCGCCGCCGAAATGACTTTGGTATTGTTAAGTACCAGCACATCGCCCTTGCGCAAGGTTTTCAGCACATCATTAAATTGACGATCCGCAAGGTCAGGAGTTTGACCAGGCAACACCTCAAGCAGGCGCGAGCTGTAACGCGGCTCGGCAGGGCGCAATGCAATAGAGCTTTGCGGCAGCTCGAAATCGAAATCGTCTAGATGCATTTTGAGACGCTCTGGAATAATGACCTCGCCGGTCGGGCGTGCTACGCGCACGGCGACAGGGGATGATCCCCTGCACCCCATTTTGTGATGTTGGATATTGGATTGGTCGCGTTCTGTATGCTCTGGCAGCGCCGCCGCCTATGGATCCCCCAAATTGGGAATATTAAGGGACTAGGGTCTTTCCGTTTTAGGTTGACAAAATGAAAGCCCCTAGCTCTTTGTTTTATCGTGCTTCTTATCGGAAAACCGGTCCCCACTTTTCTCGGAAGCACTCTAGTCCCTTAATCGCCGCCCGCGCAGGGCATTCTCTTCTTAAACGTCAGCGGCGACTTTCAGGGAAACGATCTCGTCTGGATCACGCACGGGCTCGCCCTGTTTGATCTTGTCGATATTGTCCATGCCGTCAATCACTTGTCCCCAGACCGTATACTGGTTGTCAAGGAACGGCGTTTCGCCAAAGCAGATGAAGAACTGGCTGTTGGCACTGTCTGGGCTTTGCGCGCGGGCCATGGAGGCTGTGCCGCGTACATGTGGTTCGGCGTTGAACTCGGCCTTCAGATCAGGGCGATCAGATCCCCCCGTGCCAGTGCCCTGCGGACAGCCGGTCTGGGCCATAAAGTCAGGAATAACACGATGAAATTTGATGCCATCATAAAAGCCTTCACGCACCAGTTCCTTGATATGGGTGACATGGCCAGGTGCCAGATCAGGGCGCATTTCGATGATCACTTTGCCATGGGTTGTTTCCATAACAAGGGTGTTTTCAGGATCTTTAATTTCGCTCATAATAGTCTTTCCTAGTTTCATTGGCCTAGTTTCATTGGCCTAGCTTTATTGGCCTAGCTTTTGGCGTCAGCTGCAACTTGCATTTTGACGATGATATCGGGATCGGTGACGGTGCCGTTTCGCGACTTGTCACCCAGTTTGATACGGGTTACGAAATTCATGCCCTGCACAACTTCGCCCCAGACGGTATATTTGTTGTCGAGATGGGCGGAGCGGCCCAGCATGATATAAAATTGTGAGTTGGCGCTGTCGGGAGAGGCCGATCTGGCGGCGCCCACGGTGCCTTTTACAAAGGGTGTGTTGGTGAACTCGGCTTTCAGGTCAGGATATTTCGATCCCCCTGTGCCATCGCCGCGCGGATCGCCGGTCTGCACCATGAAGCCTGCAATAACGCGGTGAAACTTAAGGCCGTTATAAAAGCCGGCACGGGTCAGCTTTTGGATCCGCTCAACATGTTTTGGCGTCAGATCCGGGCGCAGCTTGATGACCACACGGCCCGCCTTAAGGTCCAGATAGAGCGCATTTTCCTTGTCCAGATTAGCCATTTCAGCGCTGGGCTTGGCTGGCGCATTTAGCTCCGCTTGGGTTGGCGGGGCGACAATCTCATCATTTTTGTTGTTGTTGCCGCCACAAGATATGAGGCCCACCGACAAAATGATCGTCAATAAAATCTGTTTCATTTGTTTTCCTCTAACTGCGCCGCGCCTGTTCAACAAGAACCAGCGGTCAGTTTAGCTGATTTTTCAAAGTGTCATGGTGTGACACAATATGGATGGTTTTGGCAATCATAAAAAATGTGATTTTATCTGATAATTACGACCGTTTTGCAAGCATCTTAACGACATTTTCGGGTACAAACGGGCCGACATCCCCGTCCATATTGGCAATCTGGTGCACCAGCGAGGCGGCGATATGGCGCACGGAGGGGGAACTGGCGAGAAAAACCGTCTCGATATCGGGGGCCAGTCCAGCGTTCATCCCCGCCATCTGCATCTCATAATCAAAATCACCCGAATCACGCAAGCCGCGTATAATCAGATTGGCGCCATGCTCGTTAGCTGCATCAACGGCCAGATTTTCAAAGGTGACGATCTGAAAATCGCCGCCGCCCTGCCTGGCGAGCGCCTGACATTCATGGGTCAGCATAGCAACACGCTCATCGGCATCGAATAACGGTTTTTTACCGTGATGAACCCCCACTCCGATCACCAATGTGCGGGCAAGTTTTCCAGCGCGGCGAATAATATCCAGATGGCCATTGGTCACAGGGTCAAAACTGCCGGGATAAAATGCGGTACTGATCATGGTCAATTCCCTTTAGCTCTTTCACCTTTGAGCCCCCTAACCTGGGGCCTTCTACCTACAGCCCGGGGACCTTCAAGCCCCCTACCTGCAGGCCCCTACCTTCTGGCAAAGGCCAGCCAAACACCACCGCCAATCATGAAACTTCCGCCGATCCGATTGATAATCTGGGTGCGCTTGTTTGACAATTTATCTCCAACCCGCCCCGCCAGTACAGCATAAAGCCCATCAATGGTAACGGTCACAACCAACAAGGTCGCAGACATCAGCAAAAGCTGACCAACCACATTCCCCGACATATCGAGAAACTGCGGGATGAATGCGCCAAGAAACAGCAGCATTTTCGGATTGCCAATCAGCACCAGAAACCCTTGCTTAAAATGATTATTATCGCTGCCAGCTTTGCCGCCGCTCTTGATGGACAAGGGGGCGGAAAATATCATCCTGATGCCAAGCCAAACGAGATAAGCAGCGCCAAACAGCTTTATCAGCCAGAACCATTTAGCGGCAAAAGCCAGCACCGGAGCCATACCGATATTCAACCCTGCGAGCATCAGGCTGGTGGCGCTGGCGGTCCCCAAAATAGTCATCAATCCCGCTTTTGTTCCAAATCGCAAGGAATTGGCGATGGTCAGCGTCACGCTCGGCCCGGGTATCGAAATCAGCACAATACAAGCGATCAGATAGGCGAAAAAGGTTTCAAGTGACATCATGACGGGTCGGGCGCGCCTCCCTCGGGTGGCTCAATATTTTCACCATCGCCTCCTTCACCGCCCCCATTTTCGTCCACTGGTTCATCCTCATCTCCTTCCACATGGGTGATATGTTCGACAGAGACGACGCGCTCATCTTGCGCGGTTTTAAAGACGGTGACGCCCTGCGTCGAGCGCCCGGCAATCCGAACATTGTGAACGGGGCAGCGAATAAGTTTGCCAGCATCCGTCACCAGCATGATCTGATCTTCTTCCTCGACGGGGAAAGAGCCCGCCAGATCGCCATTGCGCTCATTGACGACCATGGCGATGATGCCCTTGCCGCCGCGCCCCGTGACGCGATATTCGTAGCTCGAAGAGCGCTTGCCAAAGCCGTTCACTGACAAGGTGAGGATAAACTGTTCGCCAGCTCCCAGCTCCGCATAACGATCCTGGGTCAATTCGGCTTCTTCGCCGCCATCATCCTCCAGATCAGGCTCAATAACGGCGCCTTCTTCTTCTGTCTCATCGCTGATGGCGAGGCGCATGGCATTGGCCGCTTTCCAATAGCTGCGAGCTTCTGGTGGATTGACATCCATGTGGCGCAAGATGGTCATGGAGATGATTTGATCTCCCTCATCCAGGCGAATCCCCCGCACACCGGTAGAATCGCGCCCTTTGAACACCCGTACATCACCGACTTTAAAGCGGATGGCCCGCCCTTTGGAGGGGGTCAGCAATACATCATCGCCATCGGTGCAAATCTGCACGCCAACGATCTCATCGCCCTCGTCGAGTTTCATGGCGATTTTACCGTTTTGACGAATATTGGTGAAATCCGACAAGGCGTTACGGCGCACATTGCCCGAGCGGGTGGCAAACATCACATGCAGCTTGCCCCAGTTTTCTTCATCTTCGGCTTCTGGTGGCAACGGCATAATGGTGGTGATGCGCTCTTCTTGTTGCAGCGGCAGCAGATTAATGAGGGCATTGCCCAGCGCTTGTGGCGCGGCCAGCGGCAAGCGCCAGACCTTCATCACATAAGCGATACCGCGCGAGGAGAAAAACAAAATGGGCGTGTGGGTGTTGGCCATATAGAGCTGGGTGACGAAATCCTCGTCCCGCGTGCTCATGCCAGCACGTCCCTTGCCGCCACGCGCCTGCGCACGATAGGTGGAAAGCGGTACGCGCTTGATATACCCCTTGTGAGAGACCGTCACCACCATATCTTCGCGGGCAATCAGGTCCTCATCGTCCACATCACCGGCATAATCAACAATTTCCGTTTTGCGGTCCGTGCCAAATTCTTCATGCACTTCCATCAACTCGTTGCGGATCATGCTGATGATGCGTTCACGAGAGCCCAAAATCTCCAGATAATCCTTGATTTTGTCGGCGATGGTTTGCAATTCGTCACCGATCTCGTCACGACCCAGCGCGGTGAGGCGTTGCAAGCGCAAATCCAAAATACCCTGCGCCTGCTCACGCGACAATCGGTACGTACCATCCTCGGCCACCATATGGCGTGGATCGGCAATCAGCTCTATCAATGGCGCCACTTCCTTGGCAGGCCAGGCCTTCGCCATCAACTGTTCGCGGGCGGTTGTCGGATCCGGAGCCTTTCGAATAAGGGCGATTATCTCGTCAATATTGGCAACGGCAATGACCAGCCCTACCAACAAATGAGCGCGCTCGCGGGCCTTGTTGAGCAAGAATTTGGTGCGCCGCGAAATGACCTCTTCGCGAAACGCGTTAAAGGCGACAAGGAAATCACGCAGCTGCAACTGCTCTGGCTTGCCGCCATTGAGGGCAATCATATTGCAGCCAAAGCTGCTTTGCAGCGGCGAAAAGCGATAAAGCTGATTGAGCACGACTTCTGGCGTGGCATCACGTTTGATCTCGATGACGACGCGATTGCCATCCTTGTCGCTCTCGTCGCGAATGTCAGAAATACCTTCGACGCGCTTGTTACGCACCAGATCGGCCATTTTCTCAACGAGACCGGCCTTGTTGACCTGATAGGGCACCTCGGTAATGATCAGCGCTTCGCGGTTTTTGCGGATGGTTTCGGTGTGCACCTTGCCGCGAATAACCACCGAACCACGTCCGGTTTCATAGGCCAGTTTGATGCCCTTGCGCCCCAGAATAATGCCGCCAGTGGGGAAGTCTGGCCCCAGACTGATCTCATTGATGTGCGCATTGGTCATTTCAGGGTTTTCCAGCAGCGCAATTGATGCATCGATCACTTCGCGCAGATTATGCGGCGGGATATTGGTGGCCATACCCACCGCGATACCGCCCGCACCATTGACCAACAGATTTGGAAAACGGGCCGGCAGCACAACTGGTTCATGCTCGGTGCCATCATAGTTGGGGCGAAAATCCACGGTGTCCTTGTGGATATCTTCCAAAAGCGAGCCGGCAACCTTTGCCAGCTTACATTCTGTGTACCGCATGGCGGCGGCCGGGTCATTGTCGATTGAGCCAAAATTGCCCTGCCCGTGGATCAGCGGCAAGCGCAGGGAAAAATCCTGTGCCATACGTACCAGCGCATCATAAATCGCCTGGTCACCATGAGGATGATAGGTACCCATGACCTCGCCAACGATCTTGGCGCATTTGCGAAAGCCCTTGTTAGAAAACAGCCCCATCTCGCCCATCGTGTACAAAATACGCCTGTGCACAGGCTTTAGACCATCACGCACGTCCGGCAGGGCGCGCGAAACGATGACGCTCATGGCGTAATCCATATAGGATTTCTTCATTTCATCGACAATGGAAATGGGTGTTATATCGGACGGTTCGTCCCCACCAGGAGGGAGTATAGCATCGTTGGACAAGGGCTGATTTCTCTTCTAATTTTCGCGCCCCGGCCTGCCCTTTTAAGGGCCTGCAACGGCACGATTAATCCGCAATCAAATTTCATGCAGATCATACCTTTTCAGGCGTTGGAATGCAAAGATTGAATCTGGGTTTTATGCCGTGCCTGTTATCCTAAAACCGGTACCCACTTCAGAGGGAAGCACTGGTATGGATGCCGTGCTTCTTATCCCAAAACCGATACCCACTTCAGGGGGAAGCACTGGTCTAACCGACATTATCGGGGCGCAGGACTTTTTGCAAAGAAGCCGGAAGGTGAGGCTCAAGTTTGGTGAGATGCCGGTCAATGAACTCATGGCGGTCGCGCAGACGGTGAAACCAGCGCCGAACGGGCGGGCTGACCATCATCAACATGGCGATACCCATCAGCAGCAAGACCATCCCGAACGGGATCGGCAACAAAAATGTCACAAGCCCCACGAGCACCATAAGCACCGCAACCACCAGTAAAACAATATTCCAGGCCTGTTTAAACATATGCTCCCCGCACAAACGACGCT
>JAJRRW010000021.1 GCA_024279115.1 Alphaproteobacteria bacterium | reverse complement strand
TGCGCAATTACGTCACCATCTTGCCGCCCTGCCGATCACAGCCCTGCGCCTGCACGAAAACACCGTTTCCCTGCTGTATCGCCTTGGTCTGATGACGCTGGGTCAATTGATGGATCTGCCGCGCCAAAGCCTGAAGCGCCGTTTTCCCTCACCGGAGCAGGCCCGCTCCGTGCTGTTGCGGCTTGATCAAATTGTCGGGTTGCGTGATGAGCCTCTGGCCCCTCTCACCCCGCCAGTGCTTTTTTCCAGCCGCCTGCGTTTTGCTGAAAGCCTGTTTTCCAAACAGATGCTGGAACAGGCCCTCACCCGCCTCATTGATGATATTTTCTCGCAACTTGAACATCAAAACCAGGGAGCGCGCCGCCTCACGCTCAGCCTGTGGCGAGCCGATGGCAACGCCGCTCATATTGGCATAGGCACCGCGCAACCCTGCCGCGACAAGGCCCATCTGTTCACTCTGTTCAAGGAAAAACTCAACCGGATTGAACCCGGGTTTGGCATTGAGATAATCGCCCTTTTTGTCAACAAGGTAGAGCCCCTATCCGCACAACAGGTGTCTCTTCAAAGCAGACAGAAAATCGATCATTGCCGCAACCCCTCTCTTCTCATTGATCGCTTGCGCAACCATCTTGGAGAGCCAAAAATTGGCTATTTGCAAGCCCTTCCCAGCCATATCCCCGAGCGAGCACAAAGTCTGGCTAGCGCTCCGCCGCCTCAAACCATCTCCCCTTTAAGCGCAGCCCTCACCGCCGCTCCCCCCTTCTTATATGACCGGCCCTTTTTGCTGCTTGACCCCCCAGAGCCTATCCAGGTGATAGCCCCCCTTCCAGACGACCCGCCGCTGGCGTTCACCTGGCGCCGCGTCACCAGAAAAGTCATTGCCAGCAATGGCCCCGAGCGCCTGACCCGCGAATGGTGGCGAGAGCTTGGACAAAAACCCAGCCGCCCCCGCGATTATTATAAAGTCAGCGCCAGAGAGGGCGGCACCTTCTGGCTCTATCGCAGCGGACTTTATCAAGGAGACGAACATTCTGCCTCGCTCCCGCAATGGTTCTTGCATGGTTTTTTGGGTGAAGGAAAGGCGCTCGCCGCGCGGCAGCCTATGCAGCTGGTACCAAGGGATGGTCCCTTGGAACCCATTAAAAAGTGATGGTATCTGGGGATTAGTCCCCAGCGCTGTCCGCACAGGACGCCAAGCCTCGCAACGAGAACAGGAGCCGGCGAGAACATTCCTCCACCTCCAGCACTGAAAGATAAAATGCCCTTATCCGTTCCCTATGCCGCCCTACATGTGACCAGCAATTTTTCGTTTCTGCGCGGGGCGTCTCATCCTCATGAGCTGGTAGAGACCGCCAAACGGCTGGGCCTTGACGCCATTGCTATCACGGACCGCAACACGCTGGCAGGTATTGTACGCATGCATATCGCGGCGAAAAAGCTGGATATGCGGCTGATTATTGGCGTGCGGCTGGTCTTGAGCGATGCGCCGGATCTTTTATGTTATCCAAAAGATCGTGCCGCTTATGGGCGCCTGTCGCGCCTTTTAAGCCTGGGCCAGAGACGAGCGGCCAAGGGGGAATGCGATCTTGCTCTTGCCGATATTGCCGCCCATCAAACGGGTCAATTGTTTATCGCCCTCCCCCCTTCAAAAGGTCAATTGAACTCCTTTGGCGCGCAATTAAGCCGTTTAAAAGACCAGCTGACAGCTCCCTTATATCTTGGCCTTGCGCACAATTATTACGGCGATGAGCAGGCCCGTTTCGAGGTCCTGCAACAGCTTGGCGCACATTATCAGCTTCCCCTTATTGCCGCCAGCCACGTGCTGTATCATGAACCCGCCCACAAACCCCTTGCCGATATTCTCACCTGCATCCGTGAAAAATGCACCATCAATGAAGCAGGCCTGCGCCTTTCGCCCAATAGCGAAGCCCATCTCAAGCCACCACAAGAAATGAAGCGTCTTTACAAAGGCTATGAAGAGGCTCTGGCGCACACCGGGGAGATCGCCGATCATTGTCGCTTTTCCCTTGACGAGCTGGCCTATGATTACCCCCGCGAACCCGTGCCAAAGGGAGTGACCGCCCAGCAACATCTAGAAAAACTTAGCTATGAAGGTGCTGACTGGCGCTACCCGCAAGGGCTCCCCGATAAAGTCGAGGCCAGCCTTCAACGCGAGCTAAAGCTCATTGATGACCTCGACTATGCTCCCTATTTTCTCACCGTCCATGATATTGTCAGCTTTGCCCGCGCGCAAAATATCTTGTGTCAGGGGCGCGGCTCGGCGGCCAATTCTGCCGTTTGTTATTGCCTTGGCATCACCAATGTCGACCCCACCAAAATCGACCTTCTATTCGAGCGTTTTATTTCAGCGGAGCGGGACGAACCCCCCGATATTGATGTTGATTTCGAACATGAACGACGCGAAGAGGTGATCCAGTATATCTATAAACGCTTTGGCCGCGAACATGCCGGACTGGCCGCCACCTTGATCACCTATCGCCCCCGCTCGGCGGTGCGCGATGTGGGCAAGGCCATGGGCCTATGCGAAGATATTTGTTCGCGTCTGGCGGGAACCGTGTGGGGCCATGGACCTTCAAACAAGGATGGCAAAGCCGTCTCGACAAAACGCGTGCGCGAAGCCGGTCTCAACGCCGATGATCCACGCCTCATTCGCACCTTGCAACTGACCGCCCAGATCATAGGATTCCCGCGCCACCTGTCCCAACATGTCGGCGGCTTTGTGCTCACTCATTCGCCCTTGTGCGAGATGGTGCCCATTGGCAATGCAGCCATGCAAGACCGCACCGTCATAGAATGGGACAAGACCGATCTGGCCGCACTGGGATTGCTCAAAATCGACGTGCTGGCGCTTGGCATGCTGTCATGTGTGCATCGCTCGTTTGATCTCATCAAACGCCATTATAACCGCCCCTTGACCCTGGCCACCGTACCGCGCGAAGACAGCGACACTTATGACATGCTGTGCAAGGCCGATACGATCGGCGTGTTCCAGATCGAAAGCCGGGCGCAAATGAACATGTTGCCCCGCCTCAAACCGCGCATTTTCTATGATCTGGTCATCGAGGTGGCGATTGTCCGCCCCGGCCCCATTCAGGGTGATATGGTGCATCCCTATTTGCGGCGACGCGACGGGCTGGAAGAAGAAATCTACCCGGCTCCCGATCCCCGCTTTGGCCCCCCCGATGAATTGCGCACTATACTTGGCAAAACCAAGGGCGTGCCCCTGTTTCAAGAGCAAGCCATGCGCCTTGCCATGGTGGCGGCTGATTTTTCACCAGCCGAAGCCAATGCCCTGCGCAAAAGCATGGCGACCTTTCGCCATCGCGGCACCATCGAATTGCTGCAGGATAAAATGGTCGAACGCATGGTAGCACGCGGTTATGAAAGGGCATTCGCCGAGCGCTGCTTCAATCAGATCAAGGGCTTTGGCGATTATGGCTTTCCCGAAAGCCATGCCGCCAGCTTTGCGCACCTGGTTTATATTTCCTCCTGGATCAAATGCCACTACCCCGCCGTGTTCGCCTGCGCCCTGCTCAACTCCCAGCCCATGGGGTTTTACGCCCCGGCGCAAATTGTCCGCGATGCCATTGAGCACGGCGTCAAAGTGCACCCCGTTGATGTCTCGATCAGCAATTGGGATTGCACACTGGAAGCAGACGACAACGACGCCTGGGCCTTGCGCCTTGGCATGCGCCAGATCTCCGGGTTGCGCCGCGAGGAAGCGCAAAAAATTACTGCGGCCAGACGTCGCTGCGCGAGCGGGCTACCGCCCACACCCGCCTGGGAGGAGACCTCCCAAACCCACCCCCTTTTAAATTCAAAAAACAAAAAGGGTGCAGGGGATTATCCCCTGCCGCCAACCGCGCAGGTTGCCCGCGCGGCGAGCGCATGCCCGCAAGGACAGCCACCCTTTCACGACATGGAAGAGTTGCGCAATCGCTCCGGGGTGCGCCGCGAGACATTGGAAAAACTGGCGGGGGCGGACGCTTTTCGCTCCATGGGGCTGGAGCGCCGCGCTGCTCTTTGGCAGATCAGGGGGCTGGCGGATGCCGCTCCGTTGCCTTTGTTTGCCCATGCCAGCGCCCGCGAGTTGCCATCAGAACCAAAGGTCGAGTTGCCGCGTCTCCCCTTGTCGGCGCATGTGCTGGAGGATTATCGCAGCACGCGCCTGTCCCTGAAGGCTCACCCTTTGTCATTTTTGCGCGAGCGCTTACTGGCTCAAAAGGCCCTCACCTGCCATGATCTTTGGTCTTTGCGCGATGGTAGCTTTGTAAGGCTTTGCGGGGTGGTGCTGATCCGCCAGCGCCCTGGCAGTGCCAAGGGGGTCGTGTTCATGACCATTGAAGATGAAACCGGTATCGCCAATCTGGTGATCTGGGGCAAGATCATGGAAAAATTTCGCAAGACGGTGATGACCTCGCGTCTCATAGGGGTGCAGGGCCGCCTGCAACGTCACAAGGACATATTGCATGTGGTGGCAGATCGTCTTTATGATCAAACAAGCTGGCTGTCGCTGCTTGATGAACAGACCCGCCAAGACCTCAAATCTCGCGCCCCACATACCCATAACGTGCCCTTGTCGCGCCACAGCCATCCCCGCAATGTCCGCATCATCCCCAAATCCCGCGATTTTCACTAAGCCCTGTTTCACAGCAGATTTTATCATATTGAACAAAGAGATATTTAAAAGACAGGTGAAATCCCCTATATTGCCAATCATGACCCAAATTTTACGCTCTATATTATCCTTGTCATTACTGGCGCTATCGACGATCTGGATCGCCCATCCGGCCATCGCTTTTGACCCGCGTGCGCAACCAGAAGGCGCCACAAGCGGGGCGCTTGAAAACAGTGCTCAAAATAAAGCGATAACCGCAAAGCATCATATGGTCGTGGCGGCCAATCCGTATGCAAGCGAAGCCGGACTTTATATTCTGCGCCGGGGCGGCACCGCCATTGACGCCGCCATTGCCGTGCAAATGGTGCTCAATCTTGTCGAGCCGCAATCCTCGGGAATCGGCGGCGGCGCGTTCTTGTTGCACTGGAGCCAGGGTGAGCGCAAGCTGAGCAGTTTTGATGGCCGCGAAACCGCTCCTCTGGCCGCCAAGCCGGACCGCTTCATGCGTAATGGCAAGCCAATGAAATTCCGCGAGGCCGTGCCTGGTGGTCTGTCTGTTGGCACGCCGGGTGTTTTGAAAATGCTTGCCAGGGTTCACAAACGCCATGGCCGCCTGCCCTGGGCGCAATTATTCGATCCCGCCATCAAGCTGGCGGTCCGCGGCTTCACCATCTCGCCGCGCCTGCACGGTCTGTTGCAAAAGACCGATTTTGCCAGCTTTGGCCCCCGCGCACAGGCCTATTTTTTTGACAAGACCGGCGATCCAAAACCGGTTGGCAGCAATCTTAAAAACCCGGACTTTGCCCAGGCCCTCTCGGCGATCGCCCGCCATGGAAGCGATTATTTCTATCGCGGTAATCTCGCGCAAAAAATCGCCAAAGCGGTGCAGACATCGCACGGCCAAAAAGGCGATATGACGCCGCAAGATCTCGCAGCCTACAAAGCTGTTGAGCGCGCCCCCATCTGCGTTCCCTATCGCTTGTACAATATTTGCGGCATGGGACCGCCCTCTTCTGGCATGTTGACCATCGCGCAAGTATTGAAAATCATCGAACCGTTTGACCTTGGCCGCACGCCTCTCAATCGTACGGCCCTGCATCTCATCGCGGAGGCCGAAAAACTCGCCTATGCTGATCGCAAACGCTATATGGCGGATAGCGATTTTATTGACATCCCACAAGCCTTGCTGGAGGCACGCTATCTGGCCAGCCGCCGCGCCCTCATCTCCCCCGCTAAAACAATGGGCAAAGCAAAACCGGGCACCCCTGGTAAAAAGCAAAAACGCACCGGCATTGACGCCACCACCGAAAATAATGGCACCAGCCATATCTCGATCATTGATGTGCAGGGCAACGCCGTCTCCATGACCTCTTCCATTGAGGGAGCATTTGGGGCGCGCCTGATGGTCTCGGGTTTTTTATTGAACAATGAGCTGACGGATTTTTCGTTTCGACCCAAAGACCAACAAGGCCGCTCGATCGCCAACCGTGTTGAACCTTTGAAGCGACCGCGCAGCTCCATGTCCCCCACCATGATTTTTGATCGCCACGGGCGGCTTCATATGGTTGTTGGCTCCCCCGGCGGCAGTCGTATCATCCTTTATGTGCTCAAAACCATCATCGGCCATATTGATTGGGGACTGGAGGCCAAAGCGCTGAGCGAATTGCCCAATTTTGGCTCGCGCAACGGCCCGCTGGAGCTGGAAAAAGGTCCCGGGGTGCAAATGATTGACACCGGCCTTCGCTCCCTTGGGCACAAGACCCGCCTTGCCCCCATGACCAGCGGTGTGCACCTTATCATTCGCAAGGGCAATGTACTTATGGGAGCTGCTGACCCCCGCCGCGAAGGGGTGGCACTTGGTGATTGATCTATCGCCGATAAAGCTTATGGCCTTGCGCCGGATCATCATTTGCGCCATGCAAGGCAGATGAGCAAAAAACAACTCAACATCACCGTGCGCGGCACCGGCATTGTCGGTGTCTGGCAGGCGTTTGTGCTGGCCGCAAAGGGCCATCATGTCACCCTGGTCAGCAAGACGATCGAGCCGTTCAGCGAAGCGTC
>JAJRRW010000020.1 GCA_024279115.1 Alphaproteobacteria bacterium | reverse complement strand
TGTCCAAGACCATTGGTTTCTTTTTGATCCCGACGAATTTTGCCTGCATCGTCCTTGCATTGGGTCTTTTGCTGGCAAAAACGCGTTTTGCGATCCTCGCCCACCGCCTGTCATATAGCGCCATTATTGCTCTGCTTATCATGGCCTTTTCGCCCCTTGGCCATATCATTTTACTGCCGCTTGAAGAGCGCATTACTCGGCCTGCAACCATTGATAAACTGAACAAGATTGATGGAATTGTAGTGCTTGGCGGCTCGATTGATACGATTGTCACCAGGGCGCGCGGCGTGATTGCGGTTAACGAATCTGCCGAGCGATTGACGCAAGTAGTCGAACTGGCGCGGCGCTTTCCAAAAGCGCGCATTATATTTAGTGGTGGCTCTGGTCAGATATTTTCAAATAACATGTCCGAAGCTGATGCGGCTCGCCGCTTTTTTGCGCAAATGGGCTTGTCGCCTGACAGATTGCTGTTCGAAAACAAATCGCAAAACACCTGGCAGAACGCCAGCTATACGCAAGAGCTGTTGAAACCAACACCGGACCAACACTGGCTGCTTGTCACCTCGGCCTTTCATATGCCCCGTTCCCTGGGCTGTTTTCGCAAGGTTGGCATGAACGTCACCCCCTGGCCAGTGGATTACAGAACAAGGGGCGTGAGCGATATATACAGATTTTTTGATCGCGCCTCGGAAGGCTGGAAACGGGTTGATATCGGGGTGCGCGAATGGGTCGGGCTCCTGGCCTACCGTTTGACGGGGCGCACCAACGCCCTTTTCCCGCAACAGGCTATCAAGTCTGGCCTGCCCGCAACAAATTGATCTTGACAGAACCAGCGGAAGACTGTTCTCTGCCTCTTCCAATATTCATTGCCTGAACCACAGCGATGAGCCAGGATTTATTGGTATAATGGGGCCACGTGGCGGAGTGGTTACGCAGCGGATTGCAAATCCGTCCACCCCGGTTCGATTCCGGGCGTGGCCTCCATTTCTTACTCACTTAGACCTATCTGCTGTCTCACACATGGGTGAGATGCACGATCACCACGGGTTTTTTCCCCCACAGGCGGTTTATCTCACCGCGAATTGACCGGCGCACTGCTTCTGTTGCCGCTTTTTCATCGCGGCGTTTTTTCTTTGGCAAACTGCGAAGCGTCCCCTCGATCAGGTTTTCGATCATGTCTTCAAGCGGTTTTCGCTTGCTGACTTCGGCAGGAATACCTTGGGTTTCCATCAGCAGATCGATGATTTCATAATCGTCGCGGTCAAGCACAACCGTTGCCACAACCAGCCCCACATAGGCCAGCTTGCGGCGCTCGCGCATGGGCTCCTCGTGATGAATAGAAATGGTATTGCCATCCAGAAACCAGCGACCGGTGGGCATTTCATCGACTTTGACCAAGGACCCTTGCACATGATCCAAAGGCAACAGTCTCATGGCCTCGCCATTGGTGACAATATTTGTCAGGCCAATATCATTTTGTTCGGCAAATTTGCGGTGTTCGCTCATATGACGATATTCGCCGTGCATGGGAATGAGCGCCCGGGGCTTGAGCCATTTATAAAGTTGTTTGAGTTCATCACGCTGGGGATGTCCCGAGGCATGCACCAGATCATTTGACGTGGTAACGATCTCAACACCAATATCGGCCAGATTATTCATCAAGGCGCCCACTGAGCGCTCATTGCCAGGAATGGTAAAAGACGAGAAGATAACCATATCGCCCTTGGCAAACTTTATCCGGCGATGCTCGCCAGCCGCGATACGCGACAAAGCCGCCCGGCTTTCGCCTTGCGATCCCGTGCACAGCAACACAATGTCACTGCGCTGCATCTCTGAATACTGATCCTGATCCAGAAAGTTCAAATCCTTGGGCAAATGCCCGGTTTCCTGGGCTGCCGTGATAACCCGCCATAAAGACAGGCCAGCAACAACCACATAGCGGTTGGCAGCTTTTGCCGCCATGGCGACGGCCTTGATGCGGGCAACATTGGATGAAAATGCCGTGACAATCACTCTTTTAGGCGCATCTTTGATAATCCGAGCCAGGGAGCGTGCGACCTCGCCTTCCGAGACAGAGTGTCCTTCTTTAAGGACATTGGTCGAATCGCAGATCAGCACGTCGACCCCCTCTTCGCCAAGTTCCATCAAGCGTTTTTCATCCACCAGAGCCCCCACCACGGGTTCTGGATCAAGCTTCCAGTCGCCACTATGAAATACAGCCCCTTCTGGAGTACGGATGACAAGGGCGTTGGATTCTGGAATGGAATGGGTCATGCCAACATATTCGATATTAAATGGCCCGACATCAAAACGAGAGCCAAGAGGCATTTCAGTGACATCGAACTCTTCGGGCGCGCCATAACTGGAGATCTTGCCTTGCAGCAGCGCCGCAGTGAACGGGGTCGCATAGACAGGGGCGCGCAAAAACGGCCATAGCTGGGTCAAGGCTCCCAGGTGATCCTCATGGGCGTGGGTCAAAACGATGCCAACCAGATTGTCTCGCTGTTCATGAATGAAGCTGACATCTGGAAATATCAGCTCGATACCGGGTTCAGCTGGCCCTGGAAAGGTCAAGCCAACATCCACCATCAGCCATTTGCGGTTGGTGGAAGGCCCATAGCCATACAGATAGATATTCATACCTATCTCTCCCGCGCCACCGATGGGAAGCAGGACAAGTTCGTTTGATGCTTTTTGTTTTTTACTCATATGTATTTAAAGCTCCGGCCAAACTTATGATCGGGAACCTGATCCTTCAATTTTGATGATATTGCCGCTCGAAATAACGTGCTCATTGCCAGTGCTATCTTCCAGCACAAGAGCGCCGCTGGAAGAGATCGTTGTCATTCGTCCCTTAAACTGAGCTGCTCCGACCCCAAGGATCATGGTCTGGCCGATATGACACGAGTGCTCCAGCCATGCAAGGCGCAAGGTCTCAAAGCCCTCCCCATCACGCCAGATAGACAACCAGTCCCTCAAAGATTGAACCAGCGCCACAAACAGCTCGTCACGTGTACAGCCCCAGCCATTATCTTTGAGATTATCAGCACTTACCAGCCCCTCGATCAGCGGATTGACCGCGAGGTTACTACCAGTGCCGATGACAATATCAAACTGCCCGGGACTTGGCGAGGGTCTGCTTTCGATGAGAATACCGCAAACTTTGCGCCCCGTGAGCAATATATCATTCGGCCATTTCAGGCAAAGATCGCCAATATGAAACTGATTGCTGGCACATTGCTCGATTGCGGTGATCGCGCCAAGTGCGGCAACAATCGAAATTTGCGACAGATGATCCGCCGGACACGGGGAGCGGATCAACAAGCTGGCATGCAGATTGCCTGCCTGTGAGATCCATTCATGGCCCGTGGTACCACGCCCTTTGGTCTGAAGATCTGCACAAAACCAGCTATCTGGTTGTTGCCCCTTCGCGCATTGTCGCAGGGCTTCTTGATTGGTCGAATCAATCTCAGCAAATGAGAAATATTGATAACCCTGCGGCAGGGGGCGCGTACACCTGTTCATCAAGCTCTACTTGAACAAGGATTGGGCAGCGACGCTTGCTGCCGTCAACAGCGGGGTCGGGTAAACCACATATCCAAGCACGAACAGACCCGAGCCGATAAGCACCAGGCGCAACGACCCATGCATGGGTACAAAATCCTCCGCAGGTTCATCGAAAAACATCACCTTGACGATACGCAGATAATAAAAGGCTCCCACCACACTGGCCAACACACCGATGATTGCCAGCGGTACGAGCTTGGCATCAATCGCAGCAAGCAGCACATAAAACTTGCCAAAGAACCCGGCCAGAGGGGGGATGCCGGCCAGCGAGAACATCAGCATGGCCAGCAAGAAGGCCATGGTCAGGTCATTTTTGGCCAGACCGGCCAGATCGCTGATATTTTCGACCGAGCCCTCTTCGCGGCGCATGGCAAGGATACAAGCGAAGGTGCCAAGCGTCATGATGGCATAGATCACCATATAAATGATCACGGCGCGAACACCCATTTCAGATCCAGACGCCAACCCCACCAGCGCAAACCCCATATGACCGATTGAGCTGTAAGCCATTAATCGCTTGATATTGGTCTGGCCTATGGCGGCAAAAGCGCCAAGCAACATGGACGCGATAGATACAAACACGATGATCTGCTGCCATTGCGGCGTGATGGTTGGAAAGGCCCCGTACAAAACCCGTACAATCATCGCCATGGCCGCAATCTTGGGCGCCGCGGCAAAGAAAGTGGTGACGGGGGTTGGAGAGCCCTCATAGACATCTGGCGTCCACATATGGAACGGCACCGCCGATATTTTAAAGACCAGTCCCACAAGCATGAACACCAGACCAAAGATCACCCCAAGGGTGGCGCCGCTGGTTTGGATGGAGCTGGCGATCTGCTCGAAACCGGTGCTGCCGGTAAAACCGTAAATCAGCGACATGCCATAGAGCAACATGCCTGACGACAAGGCTCCCAGCACGAAATATTTGAGACCCGCTTCACTGGAGCGCTCGGAATTTCGATTAAAAGCCGCGATGACATAAAGAGCCAGACTTTGCAGCTCGATCCCCAGATAAAGAGCGATCAGATCATTGGCCGAAATCATCAACATCATGCCCGCTGTCGCCAGCAGGATCAGCACCGCAAACTCATATTTCCACAAATTGGCCTTGGACATGTAGTCATAGGCCATGAAGACAGCGATCGCCGCCGAGGCCAAGGTGATGATTTTCATCAATCGCGCAAACGGATCAATGATAAAACTGCCTGTAAACAAGGTCCCTGTCAGGTTCCCCTGCAAATGCAGTAAAACCCCGGCAAAGATAATGATAGCAATGGTCGCAAAGGCCATGAACATGGCGTTCTTTTGTTTGATGAACGAACCAATCATGAGCAGGAGCAAAGCTCCAACCACAAGAATGACCTCTGGAAAGATCGCATTGTAACTACCAATAATGGCTGCTGTCGATGTCGGCATGAGTGTTTCCTGTAGGTCCTATCGTGATGCCAGCAAGCCAGCGTCGTGCGCGGCCTGAACGGCATTCTTGTAATTATGCAAAAGCTGTTCAACGGACGCGGTGGTCACATCGATGATGGGGGCCGGCCAGATGCCGAATAAAATCGTCAACAGCACAAGCGGAGTTAGAATGGCCAGCTCGCGCATATTGAGGTCTGCGATATTTTTCAGTGAGGCTTTTTCCAGCTTGCCAAAAATGACCCGGCGATACAGCCACAAGGCATAGGCCGCTGACAAAATGACGCCAAATGTGGCGGTAAAGGCCACCCAGGTATTGACCTTGTAAGCACCAATCAGGGCCAGAAATTCCCCGACAAATCCGCTGGTGCCTGGCAGGCCCACATTGGCCATGGTGAACACCATGAAGAATACCGCATAGAGCGGCATGCGATTGACAAGGCCGCCATAGGCACTGATCTGCCTTGTGTGCATGCGGTCATAGACCACGCCAATGCACAAGAACAAGGCCGCCGAGACGATACCGTGCGACAGCATCTGGAAAATGCCTCCCTGGATACCCTGCGCCGTGGCGGTGAAAATGCCCATGGTGACAAAGCCCATATGGGCAATCGAGGAATAGGCGATCAGTTTCTTGATGTCTTCTTGCACCAGAGCCACCAATGACGTGTAGACAATGGCGATACAGCTAAGCACGAACACCACAATCGCGAACGTATCGGATGCGACGGGAAACATCGGGATGGAGAAGCGCAAAAAGCCGTAGCCTCCCATCTTCAACAAGATGGCCGCAAGAATAACCGAACCGGCGGTGGGCGCTTCCACATGAGCGTCCGGTAGCCAGGTATGAACCGGCCACATCGGCATTTTGACCGCAAAGCTGGCAAAGAAAGCCCACCACAAAATGGTCTGCAAGCCCCCCGATATGGTCATCCCCCAAAAGTGGATTGGCTCGATTGAAAACTTGTAGGTCAGCAGCTTGGTGATATCGGTCGTACCAGCGTCCATATACATGGCCATGATGGCCAGCAGCATCAAAACGGATCCCGCCAGTGTATAGAGGAAGAACTTGAACGAGGCATAGACCCGCCGCTTGCCCCCCCATACCCCAATGATCAAGAACATGGGAATGAGACCCGCTTCAAAGAACACATAGAACATCAGCAGATCAAGCGAGCAGAACACGCCAATCATCAGACTTTCGAGCACCAAAAAGGCGATCATATATTCCTTCACGCGCTCTTGCACACTGTCCCAGCTGGCCAGAATAGCCAACGGCATAACAAAGGTCGTGAGGATCACAAACAGCATGGAAATGCCGTCTACACCCATATGATAGCTGAAATTTTCGCCCATCCAATTGTATTTTTCGACGAACTGAAAACCGGCCTGACTATTGTCAAAATGGAACCAGATCAGCAAGGACACAAAAAATGTGAAGATGGTGGTGAACAAGGCGGCCATGCGCGCATTGTTTTTGGCCACCGCATCATTGCCAGGAATGACAAAAATAATCAGCGCGCCAAGCAGCGGTAAAAAAGTGACGACCGAGAGGATTGACCAGCTATTCATTATTTGATCCCTCCGCTTATCGCGCCAGAGGTGAGATCACCGAACATGAACCAGCTGATGATTGCGGCGAGGCCGATCAGCATGACAAAGGCATAATGATACACATAACCCGTCTGCATCCGCGCAGCTCCCTTCGTGATATCAAGAACACGAGCGGCAATGCCATCAGGGCCAAGCCCGTCGATAATTTTGCCATCGCCACCTTTCCAGAACAAACGACCAAGCCACATGGCGGGACGGACAAAAATCAGATCATAAAGTTCGTCGAAATACCATTTATTGTAGGAGAACAGATAAATGGGCCGGAATATGCGGGCAAACAAGGCCGGTAGCTTGGTGAACTGGATATAGAACAACCATGCCAGGAAGAACCCACCGACCATCATCACAAAGGGTGATAGTTTCACCCACAGGGGAACATGGTGCATGGCCGCAACAATCTCTTTGGTGTCAGAGATGGAGGTTCCCCAGAATTGGGCCGGATCGTCGCCAATGAAAAAGCCCTTGAAGACGAATCCAGCAGCCAGCGCGCCCACCGCCAGCAGATAGAGCGGGATCAACATGATATTGGGACTTTCATGAATATGCTTGGCTGCCTCCTCGTCAACGCGAGAGGGACCATGGAACGTCATGAAAATAAGACGCCAGGAATAAAAGCTTGTCAAAAAGGCCGCTGCAACCGTCATCCAGAACGCATAATTGCCAACCCAGCTATGGGCCGCGAAGGCCGATTCGATAATGGCATCCTTGGAGTAAAAACCAGCCGTGCCGATGAGGGTTGGTATCCCAACGCCCGTAAGGGCAATCGTGCCAATGATCATCATGGCATAGGTGTAAGGGATTTTATTGACCAACCCTCCCATCTTGCGCATATCTTGTTCATCAGAGACCGCATGGATCACAGCGCCCGCACCAAGGAACAGCAACGCCTTGAAAAAGGCATGGGTGAACAGATGGAAGATGCCGGCCCCGTAAGCGCCAACCCCAAGTGCCACAAACATATAGCCAAGCTGGCTGCATGTGGAATAGGCCACAACGCGCTTGATGTCATTTTGAGTGACACCAACCGTCGCCGCAAAAATCGCGGTTGAGGCGCCAACAAAGGTCACAACCCATAAAGCGGTGGGCGATAATTCAAACAAGGGTGACAGGCGCGCCACCATGAACACACCAGCCGTTACCATGGTTGCCGCATGAATAAGAGCTGAAACCGGTGTCGGCCCCTCCATGGCATCTGGTAGCCAGGTGTGCAGCAATAGCTGCGCCGACTTGCCCATGGCCCCCATGAACAGCAAAAGGCAAATCACTGTCAGCACGTCGGCTTCCCAGGACCAGAAAGACATGGTGAGACCCTGTTGCGCCTTGGCGGCGGCAAACACCGTGTCGAAATCCATGCTGCCAAAGACGAAAAAGATCGCAAAAATACCCAGCGCGAAACCAAAATCGCCAACCCGGTTGACCACAAAGGCCTTGATGGCGGCAGCATTGGCAGCAGGTTTTTGGTACCAAAAACCAATCAGCAGATAGGACGCCAGGCCAACCCCCTCCCAGCCAAAGAACATCTGCATGAAATTGTCCGCCGTCACCAGCATCAACATGAAGAAGGTAAAGAGCGACAGATAGGCAAAAAATCTTTGTCTGTGGGGATCGTTATGCATATAGCCAATGGAATAGACATGCACCAGTGATGACACCGACGTCACCACCACCAGCATAACGGCGGTCAGCGTATCGACGCGGATGCCCCAGGAAAGATTGAGATTGCCGGACGTCAGCCAATGCAAAAGCTCGATCGTCTTCGGACCAACTGGATTGCCCGACAGGCCGATTTGGTAAAACACCACCCAGGAAAGAGCCGCAGAGATCAGCAATAGCCCACTGGTCAGATATTCACTGGCTTTGGCACCAATGACCTTGCCAAACAGGCCCGCCACCAAAAATCCCAGCAAGGGCAGAAAGACGATAAGGGTATAAATATTCATGAGTGTCTTTCTAACCTTTCATCGCGTGGATATCATCCACGGCAATTGAACCCTTGTTACGGAAATATGTGACAATGATCGCCAGCCCGATCGCTGCTTCAGCCGCGGCCACCGTGAGCACAAAAAGCGCGAAAATCTGCCCGGTCAAATCATTGAGATAGGCCGAAAAAGCAATCAGGTTCAAATTGACGGCAAGCAGCATCAGCTCAACCGACATCAAAATCACAATGACATTCTTCCGATTGAGAAAAATACCAAAAATGCCTAGCGTAAACAGTATGGCAGCAACGCTCAGATAGTGTGGTAATCCAACTTCCAACATTGTTCTGGCTCTATCCTCATCTTCTCACATTTAAAATCCACCGGGTGCTTGATCACCCAGATGCCCGCCGGGACTATATCCCCTTGCCGGTCTCAACTTTCTTGATCTTAATACTGGTCTGCGGCGTTCTGGCCACCTGATCAGCTATATTCTGGCGCTTGGCTTTGTCATTTTGCCGGAAGGTCAAAACAATCGCTCCGACCATCGCCGTCAGCAAAATAATCCCCACCGCTTCAAAATAGAAAATATAGTCCGTATATAGAACCCGCCCGATGGCTTCGGTATTGGTGAGCGTGGCTATGTCGGGAATAGGCGCTTTGGGAGTGACGCTAATGCCGCCCTCCAGTTTCCAGGCCCCAAACAAAGCCATCAGTTCGGCCAGCACGATGAAACCGATCGTTGCGCCGACCGGAAAATATTTCATATAGCCAGCCCGCAGCTCGGCAAAATCGACATCCAGCATCATCACGACAAACAAGAACAAAACGGCGACTGCCCCGACATATACAATGATCAGCAGCATGGCCAGGAATTCAGCGCCCAGCAAAAGGAACAGCCCTGCCGCATTGATAAAGGCAAGGATCAAGAACAATACGGCATGCACAGGATTGCGCGCGCTGATCACCATCACCGCCGATCCAATCGTCAATGCCGAAAACAGATAGAAAAACAGATCTGCAATCCCCATTTTATTCCTTAGCTCCCTACGCTCGCCGTTCACTCATCAAAATCCTGGTCAAAATAACCCGGCCTATCGATAAGGGGCGTCCAATTCTATATTTTTAGCGATCTCTCGTTCCCAACGATCACCATTATCGAGCAGTCTTTGCTTGTCATAAAGCAACTCCTCATGTGTTTCCGTCGCATACTCAAAATTGGGCCCTTCAACAATGGCCTCAACGGGACAGGCTTCCTGGCACAGTCCACAATAAATACATTTCGTCATGTCGATGTCATAGCGCGTTGTGCGCCTGGTACCATCATTGCGACGAGGTCCCGCTTCAATGACGATGGCCTGGGCCGGGCAAACCGCTTCACACAATTTGCAGGCAATACAACGTTCTTCGCCATTTGGATAGCGCCGCAACACATGCTCGCCGCGAAAACGCGGTGACAATGGCCCCTTCTCAAAGGGGTAGTTGACGGGCGCCTTGGGCTTGAAAAAATATCTCATCGATAGCCAGAAGGCGGCGATAAATTCAAGCAGAAACAGCGATTTAATTCCCTGGGCCACTCTGGCCATATCGAATATCCTTCCCTATGGTGCCAGGTCGAAAAAATGCAGAACAGAGGCGACGGCCACAACCATGAATAATGACAAAGGCAAAAAGACTTTCCAGCCAAGGCGCATCAACTGGTCATAGCGATAACGTGGCACAAAGGCTTTGACCATGGCGAACATGAAGAACACCATCCAAAGCTTGGCCATGAACCAGAAAATGCCAGGGATCCAGTTGAAGATGGCGATGTCTGCAGGCGGCAGCCAGCCTCCTAAAAACAAGATGGTGATCATGGCGCACATAAAGGTAACGGCCAGATATTCCCCCAGCATGAACAACATGTAGAGCGAGGAAGAATATTCGACCATAAAGCCGGCGACAAGTTCTGATTCGGCTTCAGGCAGATCAAACGGTGGGCGATTGGTTTCTGCCAGAGCGGAGATAAAAAACACAATGAACATCGGAAACAAGGGCAACCAGAACCAGTTCAATATGGTCAAGGAAGGAACCCCCAGCCAATTTGCCAGGCCGGTTTGTTGCGCCAGCACAATATCCGTCATGTTCAAGGAGCCAACCAGGAGCAAAACAGTGACAATGACAAAACCAATCGAGACTTCATAGGAGATCATCTGCCCCGCAGAGCGCAACGCACTCAAGAAGGGATATTTGGAATTTGACGCCCAGCCACCAATGATAATCGCGTAGACTTCCAGTGAGGAAATGGCCAACACATACAAGATGCCGACATTGATATTGGCAACCACCCAACTGGTGCCTTCCGCAGCGGGCCAGCCACTTCCGATAGGAATAACAGCCCAGACAGCAATGGTCACAAAGGCGGCAATCAACGGGGCCAGCAAGAACAGCACCTTGTTGGAGCCAGACGGGATGATTGGCTCCTTGAACAAGAATTTCGCCATATCAGCAAAGGACTGCAACAATCCCCACGGGCCAACGACATTTGGTCCCCGGCGCAATTGCACGGCGGCCCAGATTTTTCGATCCGCATAGATGATATAGGCAATGAGAATAAGCAGTGGCACGATAAATGCCAGGCTCTGGATGGTTTTAAGAATGGGCGTCCAGATAATCCACGGCCAGATTGTCGACCAGAAATAATCAACCATGAGTTACCATCCCTTTCGAGTGGGCCGCAGCTTTTCCGGCGTTCATTTCCTGCTTTAACGTGCTCATCTCGGTCATGATGACCGAGGCGCGGGTAACAGGATTGGTTTGATAAAAATCGTCAATCGCCAAGGAAAAAGGCGTTGGCTGGATGCGAATGGCTTCGTGGCTCAAGGCCCGCAAGCTTGCCATTTCCTGGTTTTTGACCGCTCCAATGGCGGCCAGTTGCGGCGCTAGCTCATAGATTTTTTGACGCAGCTCCATGGCATTGTCATATGGCAAGGTCTTGCCAAGGGTCTGTGAAAGCGCGCGAATGATCGTCCAGTCCTCACGGGCCTCTCCCGGGGGGAACACGGCGCGCATGGTCATTTGCGGCCGACCTTCAAAATTCACATAGGTCGCGGTTTTTTCGCTGTAAGCAGCACCAGGCCATATCACGTCGGCGATCGCCGCCCCTTTATCTCCATGGCTGCCTTGATAAATCACAAAACTTTTGGACAGGCGCTCGACCTCAATTTCATCGGCGCCAAGCAGATAGACAATCTCAACATTTCCAGCTTCGCTGGCCTCCAATATGCCATTGGTATCAAGCCCCCCCTCTCCCGGCAAGAACCCGACATCCATCGCCCCGACCCGACCAGCAGCCGTATGAAGGATATTGAAACCATTCCAGCCATCTTCTTCGCGGACCATTGCAAAATCATTGGCCAACCGCCCAGCCAGCGCCAGTACCGCGCGCCCATCGGAGCGGGAAATGGCCCCCTCACCAACAATCAGTAGCGGGTTTGATGCCTCTTTCAAGACCTCGCTGAATGCGTGCTTGCCCTCTAGAATATCTACCAGTGTCTGCGGACCGGCTCCCAGATAATCATGGTCATAGGAAAGATCAACTGGCGCGCCAACCAGCCCGACGCGCGTTTGGCCACTCGATACGCCGCGGCGGATACGGGCGTTCATAACGGCTGCTTCACGGCGCGGATCGGTGCCAATCAGCAATATCACATCTGCTTTATCAAGGCCCGCAATGGTTGTGTTGAACAAATAGCCCGCACGCCCGCCATCAAGGCTCAAACTGCAATTTTGCGTGCGACAGTCCGTATTGGGACTGCCTAATTGGTCGCTCAAAGCCTTGAGGGCAAAAACCTCCTCAACCGCAGCCAGATCACCTGCGATGGCTGCGAATCTTTTGCCATCGACATTATTCATGCGTTTGGCAATGGCTTCAAATGCCTGCGCCCATGTTGCGGGGCGCAATTTTCCGTTTTCTTTAATATAGGGGGTATCGAGGCGCTGGTTTTTCAAGCCATCGCAGACAAAACGGGTCTTGTCGGTGATCCACTCTTCATTAATGTCATCACTTTCGCGTGGCAGGATGCGCAAGACATTACCGCCGCGTGTATCAATCCTGATATGGGCGCCCTGGGCATCCATCACATCAATACTCTCGGTCTTCTTCATTTCCCAGGGTCTTGCGGTAAAGGCGAAGGGGCGATGAGTGAGCGCGCCCACCGGGCAAATATCAACCACATTGCCAGACAATTCCGACAGCATGCCCTTGTTAAGATAGGTGGTGATTTCGGCGTCCTCGCCGCGGCCAATTTGCCCCAGCTCTTCAACACCGGCAATCTCGGTCATAAAACGCACACATCTGGTGCACGAAATACAGCGGGTCATGATGGTTTTGATCAGCGGCGAAATATTGCGATTTTCGACGGCCCGCTTGTTTTCGTCATAGCGACTGCTGCCGACCCCAAAAGCGTCCGCCTGATCCTGCAAATCACACTCGCCGCCCTGATCGCAGATCGGGCAATCCAGCGGATGATTGATGAGCAAAAACTCCATCGTGCCAGAACGCGCTTTTTGCACCAGAGGCGAGGTTGTGAGAATTTCCGGGGGCTGCCCTTCCGGCCCCGGGCGCAGATCACTGACCCCCAGCGCACAAGAGGCGGCAAGCTTGGGCATGCCCTTGACTTCCACAAGACACATGCGGCAATTGCCAGCAATTGACAATCGTTCATGATAGCAAAAACGCGGGATCTCACGGCCAGCCTGTTCGCATGCCTGTAGCAGCGTCAGCCCGTCCTCCACGTCTATTTCTGCTCCATCGATAATCAGCTTGGGCATACCTGCTCGTCCCTATTGGTCTTCATCACTTCAATGTTCAATTTATCTGACCCTTGTTTGGCCTGATACTAGTCTGACTTGTTCTTGCGCGCACCGGCATTGACCTGCGCTTCGAGCTGATCCAGACGTTCGCTCACATGCTTGAGGCCTTTATCCGAACTCTCCATCAATTCTGCAAGCGACCTTGGTTTTCGAGGCGGATTCGCATCTTCCTTAGCGGCCCCTTGCTCATCGGGAGCAAAAGGGGGCGCCTTGTCGCTGGAACCTGCTTTTTTATCACTCATTTACGCTCTCTTGCTGGCCCTTTTTCATGGAGCCATTATCCTATTCAGCCGCTTCCACGCTGTCTTGCGGATTGGTTTTTTTTGTAAACTCATCAATCCGTTGTTCAATCACCGGGCGAAAATGCCGGATCAACCCCTGTACGGGCCAGGCTGCGGCATCGCCAAGCGCGCATATGGTGTGACCTTCAATTTGCTTGGAGACATCAAACAGCATATCAATTTCGCTCTTGTCGGCCTCGCCCTTGACCATTCTTTCAAGTACCCGCCACATCCAGCCGGTGCCTTCGCGGCAAGGCGTACACTGGCCACAGCTCTCATGCTTGTAAAAATAAGCCAGCCGGGCGATCGCCCTGATCATATCGGTCGACTTGTCCATGACGATCACTGCCGCCGTGCCAAGTCCTGATTTGACCTCCAGCAAGCTGTCAAAATCCATGGCCAGATCCTGACACTGATCCGCCGGCACACAAGGCACCGAGGAACCACCCGGGATCACAGCAAGAAGATTGTCCCATCCACCGCGCACACCGCCGGCGTGTTTTTCAAGCAATTCGCGCAACGAGATGCCCATCTCTTCTTCGACATTACAAGGATTATTGACATGACCCGAGATCGAAAACAGCTTGGTACCGGCATTATTGGGCTTGCCAAGTCCCGCGAACCAGCTACCGCCACGACGTAAAATATCAGGAACCACCGCAATGGATTCGACATTATTGACAGTTGTTGGAGCGCCATAGAGGCCGACATTGGCCGGAAAAGGAGGTTTCAGGCGCGGCATGCCCTTGCGCCCCTCAAGGCTCTCCAAAAGGGCTGTTTCCTCGCCGCAGATATACGCGCCGGCCCCGTGATGCAAATAAAGATCAAACGGATAGCCATGAAGATTGTTTTTGCCAATCAGATTGGCTGCATAGGCTTCATCAATGGCCGCCTGCAAACGCTTGCGCTCCATGATGAACTCACCGCGTATATAGATATAAGCGACATTGGCGCGCATGGCGAAGCTGGCGAATAACGCCCCTTCGATCAATAGTTGAGGATCATTGCGCATGATCTCGCGGTCTTTGCACGTGCCCGGCTCCGACTCGTCCGCATTAATCACCAGATAATGCGGGCGACCATCAGATTGCTTGGGCATAAAGGACCATTTAAGACCGGTGGGAAACCCCGCACCGCCGCGTCCGCGAAGACCAGAGGCCTTCACCTCATCAATGATCCAGTCTTCGCCTTTTTCAAGCAAAGCCTTGGTGCCGTCCCAGGCACCACGTGCCTGCGATCCTTTCAGGCCGCTGTCTCGCAAACCATAGAGATTTGTGAATATACGATCTTTATCCAACAGCATCAGGCATCTCCCTTTTCGTCATCTGGAGACCCATGTTCATTGGCCAGCGCCTTGGCCTGTGCAACCCAGTCTTCGCGACCAATCCGCCCCTTGAAGGACAAAAAATCATCAATCCAAGCCACATTATCACCGCTCCACGCCGCCACCTGATCAAAATGGAAAATGCCAAGGCCGTGCAGCGTTTCTTCCAGTTTGGGGCCCACGCCACTGATGCGTTTGAGATCGTCGCTATTGCCATCTCGTGCCTGCGAAAGGCCCGGTGGCTTTGCATCGTCATTGATGTCACTTTGGCCACCGCCGGACGGCGTACTGGCTGTATCACCCACCTTGTCAAAATCGGCCAGAACCGGCTCCGCGCTGACAAAGGTGCTGGCGGTGACGGTGCCGGTGAAGTCTGTCGAATCGAGGGCCGCATTTGAAAGCGATTCGGCGCTTATCGCGGCCACATCGGTTTTCGCGATATCCCCGTCGCCCGTATACAAAGACGCATCCGTCAGACTGGTCGGTCCGCCATCGGGACAAGAGCAGCTGCGATCATTTTGAGGACCAGGCGTCACATCACGGCCAGCTTCCAGATCATCCAGAAGTCTGGTAAAGCTTTCAACCGTCAGATCTTCGAAATATTCTTGATTGATCTGCACCATTGGGGCGTTGGAACAAGCTCCCAGACACTCGACTTCCAGCCATGAAAACAGGCCGTTGGCGCTCACCTGGTTTTGACCGCCTATGCGTTTTTTCAAAACATCAACCAGCTCATCGGATCCCCGCAACAAGCAAGGAGTTGTGCCACAAAGCTGGATAAAATATTTGCCCACCGGCGCTAGCTTGAACATGGTGTAAAATGTTGCCACCTCGGTCACCCTGATGGGGGCCATATCGAGCATGTTGGCAATCTTGTTGATGGCTGCTTCTGGCAACCACCCATCATGCTGCTCTTGCGCACGCCACAATAAGGGGATAACGGCAGAAGCCTGCTTATCAGAAGGATATTTGGCAATCTGTTCGTTGGCCCAGACAATATTTTGCTCGGTAAACTCGAAACTGTCTGGTTGATTGGCACCCGCTGCTCTCACACTCATCGATCAATCTCCCCAAACACCACATCCAGAGTTCCAATTATTGCGGCTACATCTGCCAACATATGTCCCTTGCTTAAAAACTCGGTGCCCTGCAAATGCGCATAACCTGGTGCCCGTATCTTGCAACGATAGGGCTTGTTGGAGCCGTCCGACACCAGATAGACACCAAATTCCCCCTTGGGCGCTTCGACAGCTGCATAGACTTCACCTTCTGGCACGCGAAAGCCTTGCGTATGCACCTTGAAGTGATGGATCAGGCTCTCCATGCTCTGCTTCATATCACGGCGCGATGGCACAGAGGCCCGGCCGGAGCGCACACTCACCGGGCCTTTTTCAGACCCCAGCAGCTCACAGCACTGCCGCATGATTTTCACAGCCTGACGCATTTCTTCCATGCGGATCAGGTATCGGTCATAACAATCGCTATTGATGCCAACCGGAATATCGAATTCCAGCTCGTCATATATTTCATAGGGCTGGGATTTGCGCAGATCCCACGCGGCCCCGGCCCCGCGCAGCATAACTCCTGAAAATCCGCGTGCCAGTGCTTCTTCTTGAGTAAACACCCCGATATCAACATTGCGCTGCTTGAAAATACGATTGCCCGTCAGCAATTTGTCAATATCTTCCAACACCACGAGGAACGGCGTACAAAAGGCTTCAATATCCTCAATCAGCTGATCCGGCAGATCCTGATGCACGCCGCCGATACGGAAATAGTTGGCATGCAATCTGGCTCCCGATGCGCGTTCATAAAAAATCATCAGTTTTTCGCGCTCTTCCCAGCCCCATAGAGGCGGCGTCAGAGCACCGATATCAAGGGCCATGGCCGTGACGTTCAACAGATGATTGAGGACCCGGCCTATTTCGCAAAACAGCACGCGAATGATTTGCCCGCGCCGTGGCACCTGAAGCTCCAGCAATTTTTCAGCCGCTAGACAAAAAGCATGCTCCTGGTTCATCGGTGCCACATAGTCCAGCCGATCAAAATAAGGGATGGCCTGCATATAGGTCTTGTGCTCAATGAGTTTTTCGGTACCGCGATGCAGCAGTCCGATATGAGGATCGGCCCGCTCGACAAGCTCCCCGTCAAGCTCCAGAACCAGACGCAAAACGCCATGGGCCGAGGGATGCTGCGGTCCAAAATTGAGCATAAAATTGCGAATTTCTTTTTCGCTCATCGTCTGTTCCAGCTCCCCAACACTATCGTGTCCAAAATCGTTTTACTCTCGTGCATATTCATCAATTAAGCGTCTATTCAACGCTAGCCTTTTCATCGCCTGGCAAAACACCGTCTGCCCCCTCCCATGGGGAGAGATCATCGAAACGACGAAATTCCTGGGCCAGTTTCACAGGCTCATAAACAACCCGCTTCAGCTCATCGTCGTAGCGCACCTCGACATAGCCGGTGAGCGGAAAATCCTTGCGCAAGGGATGCCCGGTAAACCCGTAATCGGTCAAGATGCGCCGCAAGTCCGGGTGTTTGTTAAACAAGATGCCATACATGTCGTAGGCTTCTCGCTCAAACCAGTTGGCGGCGGGAAACAAGGCCACACAACTGTCAACAGGGGTATCCTCATCGGTCTCCACTTTGACCCGGATGCGCTCGTTCTGGGTCGGGCTCAATAGATGGTAGACCACTTCAAAGCGGTTGAGCCGCCCTGGATAATCCACGCCGCAGACATCCATCATGCAACTAAACTGGGACCGCGGATCATCTCTCAAAAATTTCAGCACATCCAGCAGTTTTTCCCGATCAACAAGAATGGTCAATTCGCCAAAAGCCACGATTTTTTTGAGGATGGCCTCGCCCAATGCATCGCCAAGATAGCTCGCCAGTTCGTTATTTGTCTCAGGCATAAATCAATTCCGTTTCAGGATCTTTCAATCCATTGTCTGGTGGCACTGTCTCGTCGCAAATCAGCTCAGCTAGCGAATAATCGTTCCTGTGCGCCGAATTTTCTTTTGTAGCAGCAAAACGCCATAGACAAGCGCTTCGGCAGTCGGTGGGCACCCAGGCACATAGACATCAACCGGCAAAACACGATCGCAACCGCGTACCACCGAATAGGAATAATGGTAGTAACCGCCACCATTGGCGCAACTTCCCATGGAGATCACATAGCGCGGCTCTGGCATCTGGTCATAGACCTTGCGTATGGCCGGAGCCATCTTGTTGGTCAGCGTCCCGGCCACGATAATCACATCCGACTGGCGCGGGCTGGCACGAGGGGCAAAACCAAAACGCTCAAGATCATAGCGCGGCATTGCCGCCTGGATCATCTCAACGGCGCAGCAAGCCAAGCCAAAGGTCATCCACATCAAGGAGCCGGTGCGGGCCCAGTTAATAACATGATTGGCATTGGTAACAAGAAAACCCTTGTCTTCCAGCTCTTGGGAGACATGGTGGAAAAAGGGTCATTATGGTTTGTTGAGGACGGCGCAAGAGAAGAGCCGTGTGTTCCCTCAACCGGTGGCCCATAGGCCGGAGGTAAAATCAATCCCATTCGAGTGCTCCCTTGCGCCAGGCATAGATAAATCCAATAATCAATTCGGCAATAAACACCATCATGGTCCAGTAACCGACCGCGCCGATTTCCTTGAACGAAACGGCCCATGGATACAGATAAACCGCTTCCAGATCGAAAATGACAAACAAAATGGCGACCAGATAAAACCGGACATCGAACTTCATACGCGCATCGTCAAACGGGTTGAACCCACATTCGTAGGCAGATATTTTTTCCGAATCAGGTTTGCGAGGGGCGATGAGAAATGGCACGACAAACAGCACCAATGTGATGAAACCACCAATGGAGGCAAATATGATAACAGGCAGATAGCTGATTGCGAGTTCGTTCATATTTGCATATCCCCGTTGCTGTTTTATCCAAAGCTCCCTGACGCCAACAAAAACAGCACCCCGAGAATTCATGTCTTCACTAGCAGCTTGCGTAGGTTTTGGGAATCAAAGATTAGCAATTTTCGCAAGAATTTACGATCCGATATGCTCAGATTGCCAGAATATTGCCAAAACTTGCGCCACTGAAACCGACAGTTGCCATTTGAGGATTTAGCGCAATTTTGAACCTGTTTACAAGTCCCATGGCGTAATAATCTGTCGTCCGGGGCTTCAGCCCTGTTATAAATTCAATAACTGCACCGCGATTGGCAAACAGCGGACACATGCCTGCCCTTCAAAGAGCAAAACGAAGCGGCTCGCTTGTGAAAGCAACTGGCAAAGGAACAAAAAACCCATTTGCAGCCTGATACGCGCCCCAGAGCCCGACCGGGCGAGCGCCGAACAGGCCGCCCCATAAAAGGCCCCAGCAAAGCGAGAATCAGCCGTGAGATAGAAGAATGGCGGGAGTGACGGGACTCGAACCCGCGGCCTCTGGCGTGACAGGC
>JAJRRW010000019.1 GCA_024279115.1 Alphaproteobacteria bacterium | reverse complement strand
TTTGAATAGCTTTAAGGTTACAGGGTATTTTCCTGCAGGGGTATGAATTTATGCAATTACTCTCTTTGCCCAAAGGGCTGTCATTTCGCGGCCCGCAACCTATCAGTCGAAAATTCAGTCAGTATATCTCCTTGACAGGGATTGAGCGGACTTTTTCTTAAGATGATGTGATCGTGACAAAAACGGACCTGAAAGGGCATATTACCTATGCCAACAAGGTGTTTTGCGATATTGCCAGCATCACCGAATCAGAAGCGCTGGGAGCGCCCCATTCCTTTTTACGTCATCCAGACATGCCCCGATGTATATTCAAATTATTGTGGGACCGTATCAGCTCCGGTCACGAGGTGTTTGCGTATGTGATCAATATGGCATCGAGTGGAGATCACTATTGGGTATTTGCCCATGTGACGCCGACCTCCGATGAAAAGGGAGCAATTACCGGCTATCACTCCAATCGTCGTGTGCCCGACCAGGGAGTTGTTGCAACAATCTCTTCGCTCTATCAAGAATTGAAGGCCATTGAAGACAGTGCGGGAGACCGCAATACCGGGCTACAGGCCTCCACGGAAAAACTGTTGCAAATATTGAATGAAAAAGGTGTTGGGTATGATGAATTTATCTTCTCTCTCTAAGGCGCGCCTCCTTGCATATATTGGCCTGGCCGGTGCGCTTGCAATGGTTGTGATGGCGGCATTTTATAATTTTTATGCCGCTTTGTTTGTGGTGTGTCAGGCAATTGTTCTGTTCTATATCATCTTCCAGATCAACCGTGCGCAAAGAGCCATTGGAATGGCCAGCCGGGTTATGGCGGATGCCGCCAAAGGGGATCTCGAGGCACGGGTCATTGGCATTTCATTCAAAGGCGAAATTGCCGACCTGCTCCATAATCTCAATCGGGTTCTTGATTTGTCGGATGCCTTTGTGCGCGAGGCCAAAGTGGCGTTGGCGCGGGTGTCCAAGGGAGAATTCTACCGCCGGGTGATCGAGACCGGACTGGTAGGCAGTTTCAAGGAAAGCGCTCGTGAAATCAACGCGACGACCGAGGCAATGGAGAAAAAATTTGCGGGTTTTCGCAATCTGATCGATCAGTTTGAGCAAGATATTCATGGGGTCACTAACCTGCTGGGGGAAGCAGCAGTGGATATGAACGGGCTTTCCGGGTCCTTGAGCGATGTTGTTGAGCGTTCTCACAAGGAAGCAGAGCTGATTACCAGGAGCGCTGGCAGTTCTTCGGAAAATGTCAATGCGGTGGCGACCTCGGTGCGTGATTTATCGACAACGGTGCGCGAGATCTCGCAACAGATAAATGAATATACCTCGATGACTGGTGAAGCGGTCAATGCATCGGATCGCTCGGTCAATTCGATTGATGCGCTCGAAAATTCGGCGAAAGTGATAGGAGAGGTACTCGAATTTATAGATGGTATTGCCAGGCAAACCAATATGCTGGCGTTGAATGCGACGATAGAGGCCGTGAGAGCTGGTGAATCTGGTAAAGGATTTGGGGTGGTTCCCAGCGAGGTGAAAGCCTTGGCGGAGCAAACCACAAAGGCAACCCATGAGATTACCACTCAGGTCGACCTCATTCGGGAGCGGACGCACCTGACCAAACCCGAAGTTACGCAAGTGGCAAAATCCATTAAAAGCCTTGATCAGATTGCCAGCACGATTTCGGCGGCGGTAGAGGAACAGGGGGCCTCAACTGACGAAATCAGCCAGAATATGCATATAGTAGCAGACGGCACCAGCCAGGTATCGAATAGCATGGAAGGGGTGTCGCAGGCCATTGTGCAGACCGGTCAGGCGGTCAGCCAAATACAAAACTCAGCGCACACACTGCAAGATCAGTCGGCGACCCTTCGGGAGGAAGTCGGTATTTCTCTCAAACAGGCGCGAGCCGTCAGCTGACCCCACCATTGCTTGAAGTGCTTGGTGACAACCGGCCATGGTGGAAACAGATCATTGTCTGGGGGCGGATATCAGAATTTACGGCCACTTGACGACAGGCGGCATGGACGACAAAATACTGTTTATATTGCCGCCGGTTTTGAGGCCAAAAATAGTGCCACGATCATGCAGCAGGTTAAACTCCACATAGCGGCCTCGCCGGACCAACTGCTCCTCGCGATCTTGCGGTGTCCAGGGGGTGTTCATATTGCGCCGCACGATCATTGGATAGACCGCCAGAAAGCCGCGCCCTACATCTTTGGTAAAGGCCAGATCATCTTGCCAGTTACCACTTTTGAGGCGATCATAAAAAATGCCGCCAATGCCGCGCGGTTCATCACGGTGGGGCAGGTAGAAATAGTCTTCGCACCATTTTTATAGTGATCATAGTCTGCGACATCGTGCATGTCACAAGCCGATTTCATGGCCTCGTGAAAGGATAGCGTATCGGGATCTTGTTGATTGCGGCGGCGATCCAGCACCGGCGTCAGATCGGCACCGCCGCCAAACCATGATTTGGTGGTGACCACAAGGCGGGTGTTCATGTGAACCGCTGGCACATTGGGGTTGTGAGGATGGGCAATGAGGGAAATGCCCGACGCCCAAAAGCGCGGATCTTCTTGCGTTCCCGGGATCTGCTTGCGAAATTCTGGGGCGAATTCGCCGTGAACGGTGGAGATATGGACCCCGACTTTTTCAAACAGGCGGCCATGCATCATGGACATTTCACCGCCACCGCCTTTGCTGCCACTATGATCGGTACGCTCCCAGGGGGTGCGTTGGAAGCGCCCGGCCTGCCCCTCCATCATCGTCTCATCAACATCGTCTTCAAGTTTTTCAAAGGCGGCGCAGATCTGGTCGCGCAACTCGCGAAACCAGTCAGCAGCCTGTTGTTTGTTTTGATCCAGTTGTTGATCGGTGGTCACGCCGTTCTCACTCATATTGTGGGGTCCTTAAATTCAAATCCATCTGTCTGGCGCAGGGCCTCTCCCATGATCATCGCCGTGGATAGCGCCAGGTTAAGCGAGCGCGCGCCCGCTTGCATGGGAATTTTTATGCGCGCATCGACCAGTTCGTGCACGTCAGATGGCACGCCCGAACTCTCGCGCCCCATCAAAATAATATCATTGCTGGTGAAGCGGTACTCCAGATAGGGTGTTGCACCGCTTGTGGTTGCCAATATCAAGGTCTTGCCATCTCGTTCAATTCTGCGTTTCACAAATGCCGTGAAATCCTCATGCAGATCAAAAGCCGCCCTGTCAAGATAGTCAAGGCCAGCCCGCTTCAAAGCGCGGTCAGACAAATCAAATCCTGCCGGGCCGATAATGTCCACATGCAGCTGGAGACAAGCGGCCATTCTTAAAATAGTTCCGGTGTTTTGCGGAATGTCTGGTTGGTAAAGGGCAATATGCATGAGTTTTCGCTTTTTCAAGGACATAGAGGAGGTAAGGCGATGGAACAGCTCAAGGCCCTTAAATTAAAATGCCTCCTGCGGTGATTTGCCCGTATTGATACGCTAGACGCGCCAACATTAAAATGCAAAAAAAGAGTGGACTGTTCCCTTTGGGTTGGAATGCAACCCTTTTTTGGGGAGGGAAAGGATGTCATCGAAGGATAATAGACAATGACAGCAACAATGGACGAACAGCAAGAAGGGACTTCGCGCCGGAACTTCTTGTATATTGGGACTGGCGCATTCGCCTCTGTCGGAGTGGCATCGGTGATCTGGCCTTTCGTCGATCAGATGAATCCCGACGCTTCACAAAAAGCTCTTGCTTCTATCGAAGTTGATATTGCGCCGGTTGCGGTCGGTCAGGCGATCACCGTCTTGTGGCGAGGCAAACCGGTTTTTCTGCGTCATCGCGGCGCCGCTGAAATCGAGGAAGCAGGCAAGGTCGATATTGGTGATCTGAAGGATCCGCAAACGGACGCCGAGCGGACCAAAAAACCCGCATGGCTGATCATGGTTGGTATTTGCACCCATCTGGGCTGCGTACCCAATGGTCAAAAATCGGGGGACGTCAAAGGCGACTATAATGGCTGGTTCTGCCCGTGCCATGGGTCGCATTACGATACATCAGGTCGTATTCGCAAGGGACCGGCACCGCTCAATCTGGAAGTGCCAGAATATAGTTTTCTGAGCGATACCAAAGTCAAAATCGGTTAGTTGGCAGGCCATCAAGGTCTGTTCAATTGATCGCTATGAATACTTGAAATTTAAATTAAACAACGTTTATGGAAGGGGGGAAGCCCATGGGGCACCACGAATCCAATTACGAACCAAAATGGGGCATTGCCAAATGGTTCGATGAAAGACTGCCCGTTGCTCGCATGGTGAGCGACCAGTTTATCGTTTTTCCGACGCCACGTAATCTGAACTACTGGTGGACCATGGGGATGGTCCTGTTCTTCTTTTTGATCATTCAGTTGATCACCGGCATCATTCTGGCCATGCATTATATCCCGCATGCGGATATGGCGTTTAACAGTGTCGAGCACATCATGCGTGATGTGAACTGGGGCTGGTTAATGCGCAATATGCATTCCAACGGCGCCTCGTTCTTCTTCATTGCCGTTTATATCCATATTCTGCGCGGCATGTATTACGGTTCCTACAAGGCGCCACGCGAGGTTTTGTGGCTGGTGGGGATTGTCATCTATATCTTGATGATGGCCGCCGCGTTCATGGGCTATGTGCTGCCCTGGGGACAGATGAGCTTTTGGGGAGCAACGGTGATTACCAACCTGTTCAGCGCCATTCCGCTGGTGGGAGACAGTATCACCCAGTTCTTGTGGGGAGCCTATGCGGTATCCCAGCCAACGCTGAACCGGTTCTTCTCGCTGCATTATCTGGTGCCCATGCTGCTGGTTGCTTTCGTGTTCATTCACGTTTGGGCCCTGCATGTGGTTGGCAGTAATAATCCAGAGGGACTGTCGGTCAAATCATCCGATGATACCTTGCCGTTCCATCCCTATTTCACGATGAAAGACATGTATATGTCGGTGGTATTCTTGACCGTCTACGCGTTCTTCGTGTTCTATATGAGCAATTATATGGGCCATCCCGATAATTTCATTCGTGCCAATCCGTTGGTGACGCCCGCGCATATTGTGCCTGAATGGTATTTCTTGCCGTTCTATGCGGTCTTGCGGGCCATTCCCGACAAGCTGGGCGGTGTGGTCGCCATGTTCGGGGCGATTATGGTTGTGGCCGTGTTGCCGTGGCTGGATCGTAACCCGATCCGCTCGCTGCGCTATCGTCCCAAGGCCCGGTTCTTCTTTATTGTTTTCGTGGTCGTTGCCATGCTGCTTGGTTTCCTTGGGGCCAAACCCGCCGAGGGATGGTATGTCACCGCATCGAGAATTTTGACCGCTTACTGGTTCATCTACTTCCTGGTGATCGTGCCGTTGCTCTCCAAAATGGAGACCACCAATCGTCGCATGCCGGGCAGTATCACCGATGCAGTGCTTGGGGATCATGGCAAATTACCAAAAGATGCGCAAACCGCATCTTCGGGCCAATAGTCAGGAAAAGGAAAAAACAAATGTCTGTAAAAAATACACTTGCATCATTTGCCGTTGCCCTGACCGTTTTGGGCGGTATCGGCACAGCCGGTGCGGCGCAAAAAACCGGGGATTATGGTGATAAAGCTCATGTCGAGCGTCAATCATGGTCGTTTAGCGGTTTGCTTGGCAGTTATGACAAGGCGCAATTGAAGCGTGGATTTCAGGTCTATAATGAAGTCTGCACGGCCTGTCATGGTATGAATCTTTTGTCATGGCGCAATCTTATGGAAGAGGGCGGACCCGAGTTCACCAAGGCCGAGCTGGAGGCAATCATTGCCGACAAGGAAGTGCCTGCAGACCCAAATGATGAAGGTCTGACCCACGGTGATGATGGTTCTCGCTTGATGCGTAAAGCGTTCCTCACGGATCGCATACTCGCCCCTTATGCCAACGATAAAGCCGCGATGGCAGCCAATGGCGGCGCTCTGCCGCCTGATCTGTCCGTTATGGCCAAGGCGCGTGGTATTCCCCATGTGGCTGGCAATGCAGGTCCAAGTGTCTGGTACAAGGCGCCGTTTGTTGGCCTGATGGAATATGGCAGCTGGATTGCCGGGACCCTTCGCGATATTGGCACGCAATATCAAGAAGCCGGCGCTGACTATATCTATGCGTTGATGGTCAGCTATCCCGAGGAAACACCTGCTGGTGCAGATGTTGGTGACAGGAGCTTCAACTATGTGTTCCCTGGTAATGCCATTTCGATGGGCGCGCCAATCGCTGATGAAGCCGTGGAATATGCTGATGGCACCAAGCCAACGCTTGATCAGCATGCCCGCGACATTGCCGCCTTGATGATGTGGGCTGCGGAGCCTCATTTGAATGCCCGCAAGAGCCTGGGGCTGAAAGTGCTGATCTATCTGATCATTCTTTCTGGCCTGATGTATGCGGTCAAGCGCACCATATGGGCTGGCGTCAAGCATTAAGCCTGTTGGAGGTTGCATGCACGATTAAAAAAGGGCACTCGGGAAACCGGATGCCCTTTTTCTTTTCTGTCTTGACTGGCAAGGCGCAATTTACTGGCAAGGCGGCAGCCAGCCATGATAACTGAGTTGGCAAATCAAATTTACGATCGGAAGCTCTATGACAAAAGCGGTGTTGGGGATTATTGGCGGCTCTGGCCTTTACGATCTACCAGGGTTGGAAAACAGGCGCAGTGAAAAAATCGATACACCGTGGGGAGCGCCCTCCGACGAATTGCTATTTGGCCAGCTTGGCCCCCTGGAGATGGTGTTCTTGCCGCGCCATGGCCGCGGCCATCGCATCCCCCCCAGCGACATCAATTATCGCGCTAACATAGATGCCTTGAAGCGGGCCGGGGTCACCGATCTTGTATCTGTTTCCGCCTGCGGCTCGTTTCGCGAACAGCTGTCGCCGGGCACCTTTGTACTGGTTGACCAGTTTATTGACCGCACATTTGCACGTCCAAAAAGTTTTTTCGGCACAGGCTGCGTCGCCCATGTGCAAATGGCTGACCCGATCAGCCCGTTGCTATGCGATCGGATTGAAAAAGCGGCGATTGCCGAACAGATCGCCCATGTTAAAGGCGGCACCTATCTGGCCATGGAGGGCCCGCAATTCTCGACCCGGGCCGAAAGCTTGATGTATCGCTCGTGGGGCTGTGATGTCATTGGCATGACCAATATGCCCGAGGCCAAGCTCGCGCGTGAAGCTGAAATTTGCTATGCCTCTGTAGCCATGGTCACCGATTATGATTGCTGGCATGCAGATCATTCCGATGTCGATATTGCGCAGATCATCAAGACCTTGATGGATAATTCTAGCAAGGCGCAAAGGCTGGTGGCCCGGCTGGCGGGAGACTTTCCAAGCGAACACGAGCCATGTCCGCTGGGCTCCGACCGTGTTCTTGATACGGCAATCATCACCGCCCCCGACGCGCGCGATCCCGCACTGATGCAAAAACTTGAGGCGGTGGCGGGCCGGGTGCTGAACAAAGAAAGAGCATAAGATGGAACTTCGCAACGGATTTGATCTCAAGAAATATATTCGCACCATTCCCGATTATCCTAAACCTGGCATCATGTTTCGCGATATCACCACATTGATCGCCGACCCTTTGGCTCTGCGCGCCTCCATTGACGAGATGGTCTGGCCTTTTTTGCGGACCAAAATCGACTATGTGGTGGGCATTGAGGCGCGAGGCTTTATTCTTGGCGGCGCTATTGCTCACGAGCTGGGGCTGGGCTTTATTCCCATTCGTAAAAAAGGCAAGCTGCCGGGGCAGACCATCACCCGTTCCTATCAGCTGGAATATGGCGAGGATGCCGTAGAAATCCACAAGGATGCCTTGGCACATGGGGAAAAAGTGCTGTTGATCGATGATTTGATCGCCACGGGCGGCACGGCGCTGGCGGCACTTGCTTTGTTGAATGATACGGGGGCGGAGGT
Source organism: Alphaproteobacteria bacterium (assembly GCA_024279115.1). Taxonomy (GTDB): domain Bacteria; phylum Pseudomonadota; class Alphaproteobacteria; order Rhizobiales; family JAKIUO01; genus JAKIUO01. Next base: position 17,933 of record JAJRRW010000019.1, on the reverse strand, counting down.
GGTGGCCTCGTGTTTCGTCGTCGATTTGCCGGATCTGGGAGGGAAAGACAAGCTGTTGGAGGCGGGCGTTTTAGTGCATACGCTGGTCGAGTTCGAGGGAGAATAGAGGATGCAGGAGCATTTGGGCGACTATAAGAGCAAAGCCAATGGACGGTTTTCAGGTATTTTGCGCTGGCCGCAGTTCGAGGCCTTGTGGGAGGCCTTGTCGAGTGATGAGCCAGAATGGTATGTGTATGCGCCCGAAGAGGGATCGCCGCCAGCAGAGCCACTATCTGGCGATGAGATGATGGCGTTTTTGAAGACCACGGAAACCTATCTGCGGGCGCGTTGTACACCAGATTTTTGCGGTGCTGTATATGCTGATGATGTCAGCCACCCCAACTTTGTGAAAATCTATAATCCGCGCCTCATGGGGGGCTGCGGTATGGGCAAAGCCCCGCTACCACAATGGCTTATCAGTCGTATAGCACCGGTCTCATTACTCGACTAACGGTCTTTCCCTGTACGAATATTTTGTATACAGGAGCATTGCGTTGGGTGGCAACGGGGGGAGTTTACTTGCATTTTAGTGACGCTCAAGGCACAATATGGATCATAACAGTCACGACGAATCGGCACTTTTGCTCAATGGGAACAGATCAGTGGACGGATTGAAACGGTCGCTTGAAGACGCGATTAAAGAAATGCAGGACATTCCTGCTGCGACACAGCCCGTGACGCGGCAAGACGAGGACTTGCGGCTGGCGCGCGCCGCCGATACCTTGCAATCCATGCGTCCAATGCCGCAGGCTAGCGTGACCGAGCAGCCCGCCAATCCCCTCAATCATGCCAATCCCCTCAACAGCGGTCAGGCTGCCCCCCCTCCCGTTCAGGCCGCTCCTCCGGCTCCAGATTTTATTCCTGCCACTAATTCCATTGAGGCTGCATTGTCCTCGGCGCCAGCGGTTTCTGCCCATTATGTGCCACCCGAACCAGTGGTCGCGCCTGTCGCGCCGCCAGCGGCGCCTTTGGTGGCCAGTATGTCCGCCAGTCCTGCGCCCCAAAAGCCCGTATCCCAAAAACCTGCGCCCGCCAAGCGTAGAGCTCTTCGTTTTGGTACGCCCGAAAAGTCTCATTCTGCTCCCATGCAACCCGCTTTGAAGATCACTGCGGCGTTCCCGAATTCGCAATCTGGCGGAAAATCGCCAGCCGCCCCTGGAGAGCCAGTCGGTTCGGAGGGGCTTGGTCTTGCTGATCTTGGGGATTTGGCCGCTGATGCGGTGCTAAAGGCCAAAAAACAGCGCGAAAATATCTGGCGCTGGGCGACGATCGGGGTCAGTTGTGCCGGGGGACTTGCCAGTGGCTGGCTTGGCTCAAATATCACCAATCAGAACAATGGAATTTTTCAGGCCAGCCTGCAGACGATTGTCGGCAAGACCTCTAATAGTGGCAGCTCCTTGCCACCGGCAAATGTCAAAATAGTCCCGGAGGGGGGGGCAGAATTTATGTCCGGCACTGCGATCCGCGATCTACCAGAAAATCTCACTGGTAAAACAGATCGAGCCGTGCCGCATGATAATGAATTATGCACGGTGCTGGAGCTAAACCGGGGCACGGGCCTGAAGTTGGCGCGTCCATGCAAAATGATTGAAACTGCTGAAATCAATGGTACATTGGGCAAGGCTGATCTGCTCGTCAAGCCCAGATAGAGATAGCCCGGGCCAGATCACGATTGGCAGTTATTCTACAATTTTTGAGAAGTCTATCGAGGTGCCCGCTTGGCGAGGATGCGTTGCAGGGTGCGGCGATGCATATTGAGACGGCGCGCTGTTTCCGAGACATTGCGGTCGCATAATTCATAGACGCGCTGAATATGTTCCCAGCGAACCCGGTCCGCTGACATGGGATTTTCAGGCGGCGCGGCTTTTTCACCGCTGACGGCCATCAGGGCATCATAAATATTGTCGGCGTCAGCTGGTTTGGCAAGATAGTCCACGGCGCCCAGGCGCATGGCATTGACGGCGGAGGCGAGATTACCATAACCGGTGAGGATCAAGGCGCGGGCATTGGGCTGGACTTCGTGCAGGGCTTCAATGACCGAGAGGCCATTGCCATCGTCGAGGCGCATATCAATAACGGCGTAAGAGGGGGGCGTTTCGCGGACAATCGCCAGACCCTCGGCAACCGTTTCGGCTGTGAGAACGGTAAAGCCCCGGTTTTCCATGGCCTTGGCCAGGCGGGATAGCCAGGGCTTGTCATCATCAACAATGAGTAATGAGGCGCCGTTCGGCTGATTTTCGTCCTGAAGATCATTGGTCTCACCTGAATGCGTGGTCACTTTTGTCTTCCTCTCGATTAAGAACTACTTGTGTCCTGACTTGCTTGCTCTAATCTTATACATGACAGATCAATTACGCCAAGTGTCTCAAGCCGCAAAAAAGCGTATTTTACAACTATATTTGCAATCACCGTAAATTTTTGGTTTTTTTGAGCGGTTTGCGTTCTTGTTAGGCAAACCATTCGGTTTCTTCGGCTTCGATGGCTTTGCGGGGCCAGATCAGGGTGATTATGGCGCCGGTTTTGGGCGACTCTCGATTTTCAAGCCTTAACGAGGCCCCAGAGCGTTCCAGCAAGGTTTTGGCGATAAAGAAGCCAAGTCCCAGGCCATTTTCCTTTTCGCCAGGATTTTCGCGTCCCGGGGGGTGCCGGGAGGAAATATAGGGCTCGCCGAGCTGATCCAGAATACCCATATCAAAACCTGGACCATTATCACTGATGACGATTTTCACGGCTTTTTCGCTCCAGGAGGCATCAATGATGACTTGCGAAGACGAAAAATCAACCGCATTTTCAACCAGATTGCCGATCCCGTAAAGCAGGCCGGGATTGCGCTTGACCACTGGTTCGCTGCGCCCTTGCTTGCTGGCGGCATCTGGTGAGGGCGCTGCATTAACGGTGATGCCCTTGCCAAAACTGCGATAGGGTTCAACGGCCTCACCAATCATTTCTTGAATGCTCAAGCGACCATGAACGAGGTCGGTATCCACGCGTTTGCGCGACAGGGTTGATAAAATTTCCTGACAGCGTTCGGCTTGCGAGGTCAAAAGATCGAGATCATCGGCGGTTTCTTTTCTACCATCGCATTGGGCCCGCAATTCCTTGGACACCAGAATAATGGTCGACAGGGGGGTGCCAAGTTCATGGGCAGCCGCCGCCGCCAGACCATCAAGGGCTGATAGTTTTTGCTCCCGGGCCAGCACCAGCTCGGCAACCGCCAGGGCCGTTGACATATCCCTTGTTTCGCGGGCAATGCGCCAGGCATAAAAGGCCATGAAGGTGATGCCGACCACCACCGAGGCCCACAAGCCCATAACATACACATCGTTCATTTTGGCGGTCTCGTGAGGATACCAGGGCAGGGGATAATGATAGAAGGCCAACAAGGTTGCACAGCCAATCGCCAACATTCCCAGATGCACGGTTATGCGCGGATACTGGGTGCTGGCAGAGATGCTGACGGGCACCAGCAATAAGAACGCAAAGGGGTTGAGCAGTCCGCCGGTCAAATAGAGCAGGGCCGTCAGATGCCAGATGTCGAACCCCAGGATCAAGGCGGCATAAGAGGCGATCAGCCGGTAGCTGGAGGGGTAGATGAGCCGCAATATGATGTTTAGCCAGGCCGACAGGGCGACCAGTGACAAGCACCAGCCAACGGGAAATGAAAAGCCCAGCCCCCAATATAAAATGGAGATGGTCAGCGCTTGCCCAACTACTGCAAACCAGCGCAGTCTGGTGATGGTGCCAAGGCGTAAATGCGAGCGGCCAGGGTTTGAGAGTTCTTCTCTGGCGCTACGCACCACTTTTAGGTTTTGTTCCGCATCCGACTGGGTTGTATGATCTAGCATAGGAGCACTCGGTTAGTTTTTAAGGAAGCTATCAATAAGGTCGGCAACCTCTTCGGCGGCGAAATCCTGGAAAAAATGATCGGCATCCTCGACCAGTTTGAATTGCAGGTTTTTGCCATCAGCCAGAGGTTTCAAAGCGGCAGGCAAGTCTTTGACAATTTGATCATTGGCACCAGCGATGACCAATACGGGTCGTTTGATGTCTTTTAATAGACCAGGTGTGTGGCGTGCGCGCTCGGGCGTGTGATAGGATCTAAAAGCACTGGCAGTTGCGGTGGTATCAGCGCAATAAATGAACCCGATATTTTCCATCATTCTATCGCCTTTGCCGCTTGCGATGAGCTTTTGGGCTTTGGCCAACACGGGGGCGAGCTTGGTGTTGAAACTTTTTTGATAGCTGTCCTGGCTCTTTTTGGCTGACCAGGTGGGCGGCGCTACAAGAATGACGCGATCAATGGCTGTATCGGGTCTGGCGGCATATCTGGCGGTCTGATTGGCGCCGCGAGAATGGCCAAGCACCGATATTTTTGTTGCCCCTTTCGATTTCAGCCAGTTGACCCAGGCGCCGATTTCCTTGACGGCATCGAGATGATGATGTTTGTGGGGCGTGTTGCAGTCATACATGCTGGCCCCTCGATTATCGATGCCAAGACTTAGATTGATGGCCAGCGTGTTGTGACCCCGTTCCATCAGCAGCGATTGCAGCGTCTTGATGATTTCCATCTCATTGTGAGCAAGGGTGCCGTGGGTCAGTAAAATCACCCCGTCAGACAGTTTTTTGTCTTTGGCCAGTTGAAGATTGGCATTGAGGGTGAGGCCATTGGCCTTCAGCGATATTTTTTCCATGGCCTGGGCAATGCCGGCGAAAGCAAGCAGCAAAAATAGCGCCAGAGTGGTCTTGAGTACGGCGGTCATACGTCATCTCCCGGTTGTGTTGGGAGCAGTTTAGCAAATCAGGTGGGGAAACCCCAGCTTAAATGGCTGTGATGGTTTTCGGGGGCAGGGCAATTCAATTCTCGCGCTCGTTCGCTGCGCGAGCGGGGTCCCCCCGCACCCCGCTGGAGGGTCACCCTCCAGACCTCCCGTTTTTTCTATTTTAAGTTCAAAAGGGGGTGGGTTTGGGAGGTCTCCTCCCAAGCGGGTTCGGGGGGCATCCCGATTGCGAAGCAAATTGTCGAGAATTGAATGGCCCTGTTACGAGTGGTCAGTCGGTTTTACATTCTTTGAAAACGCGCACGGTACAGCCCTCGCAGCGTCCTCGCATGCGGACCAGACGTTGCAATTTGGTGAGCGCTTCATGCTTGTCGTCAAAGAAATGATTATTACCAATTTGATTGATCAGATGCGTGCGCGTAATGGCGTAATAGACTTGTGGTTTGAGGCAGGCAAAATACAGCCCGCCGCCCTTTTCCTCAAGGCGTTCGGCTTCATGCAGCAGCATCTCGGCACCGGTCAGGTCGATCAGATTAATGCCCTCACCGATGATCAAAATATCGAAAATACCTTCTTTCTCGGTGATTTCATAAATCTTGTTCTGGATATGATTGACGGAGCCGAAATAGATCGACATATCGATGCGCAGAACTTTCAGATGCGGGCACTGAACAAGCGGCTTGGTTTCCACATCGGTCAAGGTGTGCTTGTTATAGCGCCGATCAAGATCGGGGGCGAGGGTGGAGATTTCGGGGGTCGAGGTGCGGGCCAGAAAAATCACCAGCGACAATAATACGCCCAGATAAATCGCGAATTCCAGCTCCAGGAACAAGGTGGCAAAAAAGGTCGTCAGCAGGATTGCCGTTTCGGCCTTGCTGCTTTCAAGCACATGTTTGATCTGCTCGAAATCAATCAGATTATAAGCCACCAGCATGATCACGCCGCCCATCGCAGCCACCGGCAGATAGGCGGCAAGGGGGGCGATCAGCAAAATGATAATCATCAGGATCATCGCGGCAAAAATTGCTGACAGGGGAGATCTGGCGCCCGAGGCATAGTTGATCCCCGAGCGTGTGAACGAGCCAGAGCCCGCGTAAGAGGAAAACATGCTGCCGACAATATTGGACAGGCCCTGACCGATAAATTCCTGATTGCCGTCTATTCTTTGATGCGATTTGGAGGCGATGGAGCGCGAGATCGAGACCGCTTCTATGAGCCCCAGCAAAGCAACCGCGAGGGCTTCGGGGGCCAGCATCTTGATGGTCGTCAAAGAGAAATCGGGGGCCGACAAAGGCGGTAGGTGGGCGGGAATTTTACCCACAAAGCTGATGCCGTGCACGGATCCGCCGACCAGAGCCGCGACCGCGCTGCCGACAATCAGCGATATTAAAAGATGTGGGGCCTTGGGCCAGAATTTCTTGATCAACAAGGCGCTGACCAGTGTCGACAGGGCCGTGACCAGAATAAAGCTGTTGATCGAGCCAAGGCTGTTCCAGATGTCCCTCCAGGTATGCATGAAGCTTTCGCCGCGCGGCACCTCAATACCAAGAATATTTTTCATCTGTGAGGTGGCAATAAGGATCGCTGCACCCGCCGTAAAGCCAATAACCACGGTGTGGGAGACGAAGTTCACCAAAATACCCATGCGGGCAATGCCCAAAAAGAACTGATAGATACCGGCCAAAAAGGTGATGGTCAGGGCGAGGGTGATAAATTCGGGGGTAAACGGCTCCGCATGATGGCTGACCGCCGAAAAAATGACGATGGAAATCGCCGTTGTCGGGCCGGAGATCAGATGCATGGAAGAGCCGAACAGGGCCGCGATGATCGGTGTCACCATGGCCGTATATAGCCCGTATTCAGGTGGCAGACCGGCGATCAGGGCAAAGGCCACGCCTTGTGGTAAAACAATAACCGCCCCCGTTACGCCGGCAATCAAGTCGGCCTTCAGGCTGTCTTTGGTGACCAGCCGAAACCAGACAAGAAACGGGAAAAGCCTGTCGAGCGAAATATTGCTGACAATCATTTTTATACCGGCGGCATAGGTTTGTTTAATATTCACAAGAGATATCTCAAATTTGGCACATTGGATTAAGGGCCGTTGCGAGGTGATTATCTGCTAGGCTTAAATACCCCCTTCTAACAGATGACAAAACGTCACGATCAGTGAAATTGGTAAATTATCGACAGGTCAGGGGCAGCCGGCAGGCGGTTGAAAAATACCAGCGTATAGTGATCATTTTAGGGTCTCGGGTTGACGGTTAGCCTGAAATAGTCGAAAAAGTCAGTATGTTAGCTTGTCCAGAGAAGGGCCGGACAGGACATTTTTTTTATATTCGGGGCGTATTGATCTGTTTGGGTTGGGTAAGGGTATGGTCTACAAAAAAATTCAAAGACTGCTGGCGCGGAGCAAGCGTGCTTTCAGCCGCCTCAATGAGGGCCAGGCGAAAGAGCAACGATTGCATTGGCGCAAGCGCACTTACGAAATCATTGAAGTAGGGCGCGGTGAAGACCATATCAGCAAGATCGTTGATAACTTCCTGATTGTCCTTATCACTTTGAATTTGTTGGCCTTTGTGATTGAAACCGTTCCCAGTATCGAAGCGGAATGGGGTTGGCACCTGTGGTGGTTCAATGTTGTTTCCGTGCTGATATTCACGGTGGAATATGCTGCGCGCATCTGGTCCAGTGTCGAGGTGCCGTTTTTGAAGCGTTTGCCAGCGACCGAGGCGCGGCTCAAATTTGCCATGCGGCCCTATCTGATCATTGACCTGCTGGCAATCCTGCCATTTTATTTGAGCCTTATTATCCCTTTGGATCTACGTTTTTTGCGCGTTTTGCGGTTGTTCAGATTTCTCAAAATTGCCCGTTATTCACCGGCATTGGCGACCTTGATGCGGGTTTTGTACAATGAACGCCGAGCCCTGTCGGGGGCCATGTTGCTGATGATTGCCATGCTTTTATTTTCCTCTCCCGGCATTTATTATATCGAGCGCTACGCAAATACGAAGGCCTTTGGCACCATTCCAGACGCCGCCTGGTGGGCCATGGCGACCCTGACGACCGTGGGATATGGCGATGTCTCTCCCGTGACGCCGATCGGTAAAATGTTTGGGAGTGTGGTGATGATCCTTGGTCTTGGCATGTTCGCCTTGCCGATTGCCATTATCTCTACGGGATTTGCCCAGGAAATGTCGCGCCGTGATTTCGTCGTCACCTGGTCGTTGATTTCCCGCATCCCCATATTGGCTGAACTGGATACCAGGGAAGTGGAGGGGTTGATGAAATATCTGCACGCCCATAACTTCCCGCCAAATGCCGAGATCATCAAGGCTGGGACCAGCGGAGAGGCGATGTATTTTATTGCCTCGGGAGAGGTGCTGCTTAAGTCAAATCATGGGGCGATAACCCTGACAACAGGAGAGTTTTTTGGCGAAATCGCCATGCTTGGAAACCAAGACTACGAGTTTCCCTATTCGACGGTCAGCAATTGCAAACTGCTAAAACTGCAGCGCGAGGATTTTGCCGTCCTGTCAGGTAGCCACCCAAAAATCGGCGAGCATATTCGGGCAACAGCCAAAAAACGCCAGGAACTGCGAGAAGCGGCTCGGCAAAAACAACGCGATGACACGTGATCAAGGGGCAAATGGGTCAAACACAGATTATAGGAATGAACTGGAATGTGGGATACGGGTTGATATTAACAGTGATAAATATCAATGCGTGCGGTTTTTGCCAACCTCCCTGCAAAACAGGGGGAAATGCAAATCAGGGGAACGTGTCAGTAAGGTGAACCATGTACAAATATAGCATTAATTCGCGCCTGAAAGCGCTGGCCTTATGATCAATGGGGTTAAGGGAAAAGATCTGCCAAACCAGATTTTCAGGAGTTTGCGCTCCTGCAAGGTGCTCTTGCTGGCCTGTATGTGTGCCTTTATTGTATCCGTGCCGATCCGGGCTGGTGCAGAAAATTCTCGCACTCATATCAAGATTGTTGGCTCCTCGATCGTGCTGCCTTTCACACAAAGAGTGGCCAAGGCGTTTAGCGAACAAACCTTGCATCTGGTTCCCGTCATCAAAAACACGGGGTCGAGCTCCGGCATTGCTCAATTTTGCAAGGGCATTGGTTTGAAATATCCAGATATTGTCAATTCATCGCGCCCGATAACCAAAGGGGAATGGCAAGGCTGCAAGTCAAATGGGGTCGATGACATTACCGAGATACAATTCGGGAATGATGGTGTGACCCTGGCAAAGTCTTTGTTCGGGGAGCGCATGAACCTGACACGTTTGCAGCTCTACAAGGCGACAGCCAGACGCGTTCCCGTGCAAGGCAGATTAATAGACAATCCGTATCGCAACTGGAGCGATATCGATGACAATCTCCCCGATGTGGCCATTCAGATTTTTGGCCCGACAGATGGTCATGGCTCCTATAAATCATTCGTCAATGCCATATACCTAGAGACTTGCAAAAATGATCTGCGCTATTTCAAACGCAAGCGCCTGGCATTGAAAGATCCTGCGAAATTTGCGGCCTTTTTAGAGGCCAATTGCTCGCAGATGCGCTTTGATTCCGCCTATATCGGGACCGAGCAGCCGGTTGCCGAAACCTTCAAGATGTTGAAAACAAACGTCAATGCCATGGCGCTGATCGACTATTCGGATTTGTTCAATCGCCGCTCCAGTTTGCAAGCGGTACGTATTGAAGGGGTCGAGCCACGCATTTACACGATTAGCGATGGCAGTTACCCCCTGTCACGGCCCCTCTATTTCTATATTAAAAACGCCCATCGGGATCTGGTGCCCGGCCTGACCGAGTTTGCCCGGGAATTTATGAGCGATCATGCCATGAGTTCATTTGGCTATCTGGTGCGGATGGGGCTTGGTGTTTTATCGGTCGAGGACCTCTTGCATGCGCGATATGCGGCGGTTATTGGTGAAAAAATGAGACGGTATGCGGAATAAAAATGGTGAATTTAAAAAAAACGCTCAGTGGATTTGTCGCCCGTAAAACAAGCGATGCAGGTGAATTAGCTGAAAAACGCGGAATGTCGCTGCTCTCAAAGCTGTTACTAATGCTTCTGGCAGCCGCGATGACGGCTGTTGTGACGATCTCATTTCTTGGCTATCGCCATGGCGAGCAACAGATAACGGAAACCGCTTTTCAGCAATTGAGGTCTTTGCGGGTCAGCAAATCGCAGCAGGTGGAATGGTACTTCAAGAATTTGCGAAATGTTGTACGTATCCTTGGCCAGACCCCTGCCATTACCAAATCCATGCAATTGTTCAGCACGTCATTTGCCTCGCTGGATAACAAGCCCCGCGATGTTGATGTCTTGAGCGATGAACAAAAGGAAAACCTTGGTAACTATTACAACAAGGAGTATTTTCCCAAGCTCGACCAGTTGCAAGATGGCAAATCCAATGTTGAAATTTTCTGGCCGCGTTCAAGAGCTGGCCGGCGCGCCCAATCGCTTTACCTTGCCGAAAATCCAAACAAGACCGGTGAAAAAGACCGGCTTTATTCCTCCAGTGCGACAACCAGCTATGACATGGTGCATCGCCGCTTTCATCAATTTTACCGGAACGCTCTAAAAGCCCAAAACTTCTACGACATGTTTTTGATTGATGGCGAAAGCGGTGATATTGTCTATTCGGTTTTCAAGGAAACGGATTTTGGCACCAACCTGCTTAGGGGCCCATATGCCCATTCATCATTAGGGCAGCTATTTCGCAATATCCGCTCCAACCATTCTCCAGGCTATGTGTATGTTGAAGATTTCAAGCAATATCCTCCCTCCTATAATGCGCCAGCCGCCTTTATAGGCACGCCGATTTATACCAAGGGAGGGCTGTTCATCGGGGTCCTTGCAGCCCAGATGTCGATTGACGATCTGAACGGTTTTATGACCAATAAAAAGCAATGGACAGAAAGCGGCCTTGGCAAAACAGGCGAAATGTATCTGATCGGTGATGATAAGCTGATGCGCTCTGATTCTCGGTTTTGACGCAAGACAAAGAAAATTATCTCAAGGTGATGGCGGCAACCCATGTTCCAAAAGATATTATAGACAAGGTGCGTAAACTCAATACCTCGGTGTTGTTTCAGCGTGTCAATACGCAAGGGGTGCGCGCGGCTTTCAATGGGAAAACCGAAACAAGGATCATTGAGAACTATCGAGGCGTCAAAGTTCTGTCTTCTTACGCCCCCCTTGATATTCCCGATTTGCACTGGGTGATACTTGCTGAAATTGATGAGGCAGAAGCGCGAGCTCCCCAAAATCAGTTCACCAAAAATGTACTCCTCACTTCTGGCTTGCTGCTTTTGGGATTGACCCTGGCCTCCTTGTTTGTCGCCTCCAACTTCTTGAGGCCCATTTCAATTTTGATTGACGGGGTGGCGCGTATTCGGGAGGGAGAGAAGAATGTTAAAGTCGAGCGGCTGGCAAATGATGAGTTTGGAGAGCTGAGCGATACGTTTAACATCATGACCAAGGAAATTGGTCTGCGCGATACAATGATCGAACAGCAGTCCTCTGCCTACAATGATCTGCTCAACCGGATCTATCCTGGAAATATTGTCGATCGCTTGAAAAAGGGAGAGAACAAGATCGTCGATAGTGTCCATCAAGCGAGCGTCGTTTATGTCATTATTCATGGGTTTTCGAAGCAGACGGGAGCTATGGACAGTATTGAGGCTCTTGATTTATTGACCGAGCTGGTGGATAGCCTTGATACGACGTGTGAAAGCATGGGGATCGAAAAAATAAAAACCATTGGCGAGCATTATCTTGCCGTTTGCGGCTTGTCGGTTCCCCTACTGGATCATGCCCGCAGAGCGGTTGATTTTTCTCATGCTGCCAGCCGTGAACTGGCCATTTTTAACGCCCGTTATGATTTGTCGCTGGCCTTGCGGATTGGTATTCATTCCGGGCCGCTGCATGCCGGCATTGTCGGCAGTCATAATTTCGATTTCGATATCTGGGGAAACTCGCTTAATATCGCCAGAAGGATCGTGTTTGAGGCTGACCTCAATAAAATGCGCCTGACCATTCCGACCTATCACATGCTCAATACCACCGATGATTTTGGCCCCGAAATCATCGTCGATACCAAGGCTGTTGGCGAGGTTGCGACCTTTGAAATTGATCTTGATACCACGCTTGATCGCAATCGCATGGATCGTCGCCGTGAGCAACGCAAAACAACGTCCGAGCCTGACAGGCTTGGCAACGATACCTGTGAGCTGGACGGGGCGGACACCCCGACGACCACAGCGGCCAGGCAAAGCACCGCCGCGCAGACATCTCGTGATCATGGCAAGGTCAATGAGGACGAAGGGCAGCAGTCATCATGATCAACTTTTTGACCTCGTTTTCGAGCTCTTTGGTTTCCCTGGCCTATTGGGAAATCACCGGGATCTTGCTGCTTGTTGGTTTTCCGTTGTTGACAGTGATTGTTGGAGAAATTGCCCATCGCTTGCGCAAGGCTGAAAATGAGCCTTTGGCGAATGCGTTTTACTTTCTTCGCAACTACGCCATACCTTTGTTGTTCGCCGGCCTTATGTTGCGCACGGTGGCGGGCCTGGAAACCGGGCATTTGGCGATCAAGCTGACCGATACGCTGGTTGGTATTACCTGGATCAATGCCATTGTTTCGTTTTTCAATGCTGTGGTCTTTACGAAAGGTGAGGGGGCTGCCAACCAAAATATTCCAAAGCTTTTTCTGGATCTGTTGCGTTTGTTTTTGGTGGCGCTTGGAGCAGCATTTGTTATCTCGTTTGTGTGGGGCGTCAATCTGGGAGCGATGCTAACGGCGCTTGGCGTTGGCTCGGTTGTGCTTGGTCTGGCGTTGCAAGATACGCTGGGCTCTTTGTTCACGGGGCTTGCCATGTTGTCGGCGCGCAACTTCAAGGTGGGGGACTGGGTGAAGATCGGCACCAAAGAAGGGGTCGTCAAAAGCATGAACTGGCGCACCATGGTGATCCAGACCAGATCGGGGGATGATGCAGTGTTGCCCAACTTGATGCTGGGGCGCCAGGAAGTCACAAGATTTCTGGCAGAAGACAAATGGCACATCATCACGCTGGAGTTTGAGCTGTCATTTGATCACCCCCCCGAAATGGTCAAAAAACTGCTCGAGCAGGCCGGGGCTGCGACGCCCGGCGTTTTGAACACCCCGCCGCCAGAGGGGCGGCTGGTTAAATATGATGATCATGCGGTGGTGTATGCCATCAGGTTGTGGGTGGCGAATTATGCCCCGGTGCCGTTGATCAAAAGTGACTATCATTGCGTGTTTTGGTATCTGGCCAAGCGTAACAAGCTGATTTTCCCAGGGCGCTATCACAGATTTTACAGACCTCCTGAAAAACTGCTGCCCCCAAGCTTTGATGATGTCGGGCAGCTCACGGATTTGCTGGTGGCCACCAAAGCCATTCCGCGAAAAACCGAGCTATTGCAAAAATTGCTCGCACATGCGACTTACGCCACCTTCCGCAAGAACGAGCGCATTCTCGAGCAGGACGAGGTGGCGCGCAGTTTTTATATTATCACAGCCGGGCGTGTCTCCGTTGATTTTGAGCTGGATGAAGCGGTGCTTGAGGGAAACGAGAAACGGGAGCCAATTCATTTGCAGACCTATGAAGAGGGGCAGTTTATTGCCTTCAAGACCTTGTTCAATAATGGTCCAACGCCATTCACAGTTCGTGCCGACACGGACTTGAGTACGATTGCCATTCCGGTTGCTGAACTGGAAAAATTCCTCACCGAGGATACGCAGCTGGCCCATGAAATCCAGGAAATCATCTCGGGTCGCGAAGATGTCGCCGAGCGGATATTGCGCGAGGCCATTCCAGGCTATGAAGATAAAAGCGCCGCCTCCGACCGCATCCAGATCATGAAGCACATGTTTCCGAATTAAGTGGTTATTTCTTTTTGATCGGCGTGCCGTAGAGCTCCAGGCGGTGGTCGATCAGCTCGAAGCCGAGTTCTGCGGCGATCTGTTTTTGCAATTCTTCGATTTTTTCATTGCGAAACTCGATGACATTGCCGGTTTTCATGTCGATGAGGTGATCGTGATGCTGTTTGTCAACGCGCTCATAGCGGGCGCGGCCATCGCGAAATTCGTGACGCTCCAATATGCCTTCTTCTTCGAACAGGCGCACGGTGCGATAGACGGTTGAAAGCGAAATATGGCGATCAACCGCGCTGGCTCTGCGGTAAACCTCTTCGACATCGGGATGATCGTCACTATTGGACAAGATCTGTGCAATAATGCGTCTCTGGCCAGTCATGCGCAGCCCTTTTTCGGCGCACAGGCCCTCAAGGTGGCTCGGCTTGTCCGGCGCTTTGCTCATGTACCGGCTCCCTTCGAGATGGCAATTGCTTCTCATTCTCATATAGCTGTTTATCGATAGCGCGTCTAGAGATGTTCTAAAATCGGGAGGGGGCGGTTTAGGCGTCGAGTTTTTTTTCCATGACCAGTGCGTCTTCTGGCGCATTGCGTCCTTGGGTATAATAGCCGGCCCGGCGGCTGATTTCCTGGAACCCGTATTTGTTATAAAGGGCTATGCCTGCCTTGTTACCGCTGGCGACTTCCAGAAATATGGTGTTGGCACCGCGTAAGCGCAAAAGCTCAAGGGCATGTGCCAGCAGCGCGCTGGCAATCCCGGCACGGCGCTTTTTGCTATTGGTGACAATGGTGAGGAGTTCACATTCATCGTCGGCCTGACGCAACAAGATGAACCCGGCGAGTTCTCGCTGCATCTCAAAGGCGGCCAGTGCCAGACAATTTGGTTTGTCCATCAGGTTGCGGAGCGCTCCTTCATCCCATGGATGGGCGAAGCCGGTTTTATGGATGGCAGCCATGGCCGGGGCATCAAGGCTGCCAGCGTGAAGAATATGGGTGCTCAAAACATTTCCCTTATTTTGTGTCCAGAATTCTTATTGCCGCTCAATGGCATATCCGCTTTGGATTTTAGCATCTGCGGGCCGCAGGTAAAGAGGGCTTGCGCAATGCATTGATAAATCCTCATCGGCTCCAAAGCCTGCGACAAGTTCGGCCAGCCTTGCAGCATCTGGTTGCAAGGCGGGGTGCGTACTGGTCAGTTGATCGGTTTTATCAAGCTGTATGTCGGGAATCAAGGCGACACCGGACCCGGCCAGTATCAAGGGGGCTTGTTGCTGGCAGATAATGGCACCAATGGCTTGCGGAGACAGGGCGAGGGGGGCCGCAAGCATATTCCCATGTTGATCGAACATTTGCCAGTAGATCTCGCCGCGCCGCGCATCGACGGCGATGCCCAGATTGTGGTCGCGGTTTTGATGTTTAAGCTCATGACGGACCCGAGCCGCCATCACCTGCAATGTACCAATGCCGGTCAGCGGTTTGTGGCAGGTCATCGCCAGGCCACGCGCGGCCGCAATGCCGATGCGCACCCCCGTGAAGGCTCCAGGACCGCGGCAGACCGCAAACTGATCCATCTGCTTGATAGAGAGGCTAGACATAGACAGGGCCTCGTCAATCATCGCCATCAAATGTTCGGCATGACCGCGCTCACGCTCCTCATAGCAAGCCGACAAGCGCGTTTGTGCCGAGGCGTCCGTACTCAAGACGGCAACGGAACAGGCCTGCATGCTGGTATCAAGGGCAAGAATATTCATGCCTGGTCTCTCTTCAAGCGATTAAATGATCGAGGCCATTTCTTCGAAGGAAAAGCGCGGCGAGCGATCGAACATGTCTTTGGGATCGCCATAGCCAAACGTGCACAAGAAGTTGGTCGTGACATCGGTGTCAGCAAAAAACGCTTTGTCGACGCCATCATAGTCAAAGCCGGACATGGGGCCGGTATCAAGGCCGATGGCCCGTGCGGCCATGATGAAATAGGCGCCTTGCAAGGTACTGTTGCGAAAGGCGGTGCTCTCGATCAGCTCCTCATTGCCCTCGAACCAGCTTTTGGCATCGGTATGGGGAAAGAGTTTGGGCAGATGCTCATAAAACTTTCTGTCATAGCCGATAATGGCGGTCGCAGGGGCCTGACGGATTTTATCCTGATTGGCGTCCGCAGTGAGGGGGGCAAGCTTTTCCTTGGCTTCATCCGAGACCACAAAGACAATGCGGGCCGGCGAGCAATTGGCGCTGGTCGGCGCCCATTTCATCAAGCCAATCAGCTCTTTGAGCACCATGGTCGAAATTTTGGTGTCCTGCCAGTTGTTAAAGGTGCGTGCTTCAAAAAAAAGCTGGTCGAGGGCGCGTTGGCCCAGTCTGTCGATTGTCATATTGTGCTTTCAAAGTTTTGGTTGTGATGGCCCGTGATAGGCTTGATGATAATTGTTAAAATGCTTGATCAAGCTGTCGTGATCTATTGTCAGATTATGCGCCAAGAGATACAGCAAGGCGCCGGAAAAACCGTCTTCATCGTTTAATTCTATTTCGATAACCCGTTGCTTGTTTATCGTGTTTTCGCGAATGTTTCTGATATTTTTCCAAAGAATTTTTCCACTCGAAGGTTTGTCACCCTTGTTCATAAATCCCTTTCGAGGTGTAAAGCCTTGTTGATCAAGGGTCAATTGGGGTGTGTGATCCGTCAGCGCCCGCACGCCAATGAATACGGTGATCCAGAAAAACACCATACACAGGCCGCCCAGCATCCGTATGAGATTGAGGCTGTTCCACAACGGGGTGGTATAGGCCTGCGGATTGCTAAGCATTGTCACACCAAGCAACATGAAAAGGGCCGCCAAGACGCCAAGTCGGGTCAGTTTCGACTTGTCTTTGAAAATGGCAAGTTCGTCCATCTGGTGCCCCTTGGTGCAAGTCTTGGCCCCGCCCGTGGGGTCATGGCTACTGGTATGGCAGGCACCCTTGCTTGTTGTGCCAGCGCTTGCTTGGTGTGAGGACGAGTGCGCGATCTCCCCTTCGTCTTGCAAAATCTGCAAGGCCTGCCAGGTAAGCAGGACGTGCGTCAGGATGTGCTAGGCGGCCCGCACTTCCTTGATTTCAGGCAAGAAATGCTTGAGCAGGTTTTCAATACCGTTTTTGAGGGTGGCGGTGGAGCTTGGACAGCCGGAACAGGCACCGCGCATATGCAGATAGACAATGCCGTCCTTATAGGCATGAAAGACGATATCGCCGCCATCCTGGGCAACGGCTGGTCGGACTTTTTCTTCCAGTAGCTGCTTGATGGTATCAACCGTTTCGCGGTCTTCCTCATCAAACACCTCGTTTTCATTGTCGCCCTGCACGTCGCCATCCATGACGGGGGCGCCGGACATGAAATGCTCCATGATCACGCCCATGACGGCAGGCTTTAGCAAATTCCAGTCAAGATCTCCTTTGGTGACGGAAATGAAATCGGCACCAAGGAACACCCCGGCGACGCCATCGACCTCGAACAGGCGCGTGGCAAGGGGAGAGGGGCCAGCCTCGTCAAGAGACTTGAAATCATGAACGCCGCTTGCAAGGACCTGTTTGCCGGGCACGAATTTGATCGTTGAGGGATTTGGCGTTGGTTCGGTTTGAATGAACATGTGTTGTTTACTCCATATATCACGGGGGCTGCCAAGCGCGTATTGGGCAAGTCAGCAGAGTGTCTTGCCTGTCAATTTAGAACAATTTTAGTTGGATGCAAATAGATCATGATATTTTGATATTTAAAAACGCCTTGACACGGGTTGTAGAATCATATTTACACACTATTAAGTTGCAGTAAGTTAGATTTGTAATCATTGATAGATCAACTTATTGCCTGAACAAATTCTTGTAAATTTTACATAGCGTATCAGCCCGCAACTTCCATCATATTATGGAAGTTGCGGGAGTAAGTGCACCGTACGACCGTTTCCCTGTACGGGGCCTAACTTAGCCGGTGGTTCATATAGATCGCATATTGTTCAAACAATTATTGAGCCACCGGTTTTTTTTCTTCTTTTCATGTACTGACTAACTGGTGGCCCAAGCTTGCCGCCGATCTTTGCCGCTTTGGTGCGGGTAATCCCCTTCAGACATATGGTCGAAAATGTCGCAGCCTGCGCGCGACGGAGATGCCACTTTTGTCACGTAAAAGAACTGGTTTGAAGATAAGAACTGGTTTGAAGATAAGAACTGGTTTGAAGA
>JAJRRW010000018.1 GCA_024279115.1 Alphaproteobacteria bacterium | reverse complement strand
GGCTTTGGCTTTGGTTTGGGCTTGGCCGCCTTAATCGGCTTTGGTTTGGGTTTGGCTTTTACCACCGGTTTTGGTTTGGGCTTTGGCTTCGTCACTTTTTTAGGCGCGCTTTTCTTGACCACCTTTACCGGTTTTTTGACCGTTTTTTTAGGAAGCTTTTTAACCGGCTTTTTTGGTTTTGCCACAGCCGTTGATTTACTGGTCTTTTTCGCCTCTTTTTTACCGGCCTTGATCTTGGTGAACTGGGCAGGCGTCATTATATCAACGGGCACCGTTGTTTTGGCCACCGGGTTTGGGGTGTCGCCGCCGGTAAAATAGCCCAGCGCCCATGTCAGCAAGGCGACATGAAACAAAATTGATATGGTTATGGCCTTGTGCACAATATCGTCCTCAATCCCACTCTCTAACCATTTTCCAGCGTATCGGTGATGACCGTGATGCGAGTAAAACCAGCCCGTGAAATACGCCCCATGACTTTCGATATTTCGCCAAACATCAGGTTTTTGTCGCCTTGTATATAGATGCGCTCTTTAAAGCCGCTCTTGGCGATGGCACTGAGTTTGGCAACAACCTGGTCCATTTTAATTTCGGTTTCCTGCAAAAAAATGCGCCCCTTGGCATCCAGTGAGATGACCAGCGGCTGCTTGCTGCCCTCTACCTGACCGGCTTCCGTTTTTGGCAGCTCAATAGGCACCCCAACCGTCATCAAGGGAGCGGTGATCATAAACACGATGAGCAGCACCAGCATCACATCCACAAAGGGGGTGACATTGATCTGCGTCATGGGCTGGGTGCGCTGGCGGCGTTTGCGCCCGCTACCAAGTTCCCCTGATCCCATATCCATGCTCATGTTTTTTCGCTCCTGCGTTCACTCAGGCTCATAATTTTGCTCCTGCGTTCTCCCAATATCATGCTTTTCTGGCTCATGCTTTTTCACTTCGCACATCCACCTGGCGTGACAAGATGGCCATGAATTCATTGGAAAAGCTCTCAAGGCGGGCGATGTGCCGCGACACTTCATGAGAAAACTTGTTGTAAAAAATAACCGCCGGAATGGCCGCCAGCAGGCCTAGCGCCGTGGCGAACAAGGCCTCCGCGATGCCCGGCGCAACGACGGCCAATGAGGTGTTATTACTGGCCGCGATCGACTGGAAGCTCGACATAATGCCCCACACGGTGCCGAACAAGCCAACAAAGGGCGCGGTGGAGCCAACGGTCGCCAGAAACATCAAGCGGCGCTCAAGTCGGTCAATTTCGCTGGTGATAGTGTTGTCCATGACCCGCTGCACCCGCATCAACACGCCGCCCGGCAGTGTTTTCGCCCCGTCAATGGAGCGCTTCCATTCGCGCATGGCGGCCACAAAAACGGCGGGCAGGGTCTGGTTGGTGCGCTGGGTGAGGACTTGATAAAGCTCATCGAGATGCTGGCCGGACCAAAAGGCCTTTTCAAAATCATCGGCTTCTTTTTTGGCGTTTTTAAAAGTCACCGTCTTGTTGACGATCACCGCCCAGCCCCAAACGGAAGAGGCCAGCAGCCCCACCATGACGATTTTAACAACAATATGGGCGGACAAGAACAAGGCAACAAACGAGAGATCAGCGTGGGGAGGCACCGCCGCTGCGGCCAAACCTGTGATGATGGCACCTGTCATGATGATGATTTTCCGTTCCTGTTATCGTTTTGGATCGCATACTTGTTATTTCAAACTGGGAACAATGGCTTAAATTGCCACGCTACAACCGATTTGCAAGCTAAAAGAGAAATCATCACCAGCGCTTGCGCTCGCAACAGCCCTCCAGCCGCAATAGCCAGCCCCCCTGTAACCGCGAATTTAGCCAGCCGATTCTGTCTAAACTAGGGCATGGGTTGTGGGGGATGGTTGCGGGGAGGGGGTAAGTCTCCCGTTCATTCGTTGGACGGCCGAAAAATACAGGACGTCACCCTGCATTTGTGGGAATGATGGGGGGCGAGCAAGTGGCAGGGCTATCGCTTGATGACCGGGCTGTCGGGGGCGTCATAGCCAAAAATCTTGACGAGATGCTTTGGCAGGCGTTGGGGTTTGCCCTCATCAGAAATCAGCACCACTTGCACGAGGGCGCGCATCAGCAGCTTGCCATCGCGCCTGATTTCTTGTTGCACGGTGATACTGGCGCCGGCCCATTCTTTGGTTTGGGTGACGACTTCGAGTAATTCATCAATTTTGGCGGGGGCTTTGAATTTCATGTCCATGTGGCGGACGATGAAAATAAGCGGTTTTGAACCATTAAATCCTTTATACAGATCATCATGCGAGACGCCAAGCAGGCGCAGCCAGTCGGAGCGCCCGCGCTCGCACCATTGCAGATAGCTGCCATGATACACATAGCCGGTGAAATCGGTATCTTCGAAATAGACCCGCACCGGCAGGGTGTGGGTATGACCCTCAATACGGCCAGCAAGGTCCGGCCATTGGTTTTTTTTGCTATCAGTACCGCTCATGTCTGGGGCTTTCTTAAAGGGCATTTGGGGTGACAAGTTCGTTTCAGCACAGCTTTCGTCCAGGGGTCAATAGATAGCTGACCCTAGTTTGGCCGTAATGGTTGCATCTATTTTGTTGGCTCGCCCGCAAAAGGTTTGCTAGACTGCAACAAAATCATGTTATCAGATCCAGAAAATTAATTTGGTGAGCCAGTTCAATGACAAATGGCAACATAAAAAAATGAAACAATTTATTTACGCGCACCTCGTTCCTTGTCGCAAGGGTTTTTTCACCAGATATTGCCTCACGCTTGTGGCCTCGGCTTGCCTGATGGGCAGCGCAGTGGCACAAGATGCCGGTCCACAAAGTGAAGGCGCAGCGGCACAGGTAAATGCACAGCCAGAGGGACCAGCTGGCGTCTCCCCCGATGTGGTGGCCGCCCTTGAAAAACGGGTCAAAAATCTTGAGCAAGAGGTGCTGGACCTGCGCACCATGATCGGGACGTTTGCCAGCATGGGCCGTGGGGCCAATGGAGCCGTTGGCAATGCCGCTCGTCGGACTGGGGCTGCTGGTCGGACTGGAGACCTTGGTCGGACTGG
>JAJRRW010000017.1 GCA_024279115.1 Alphaproteobacteria bacterium | reverse complement strand
TTGTCGTCGTCCTTGTCGTCGTCCTTGTCGTCGTCCTTGTCGTCGTCCTTGTCGTCGTCTTTGGTGATGCAGGTTTGACCAACGGTTTTCATACAACCGTAGGGAACACCATCATTATAGCAGGTTCTCATTTCTCTTATGGGAGTACAGACCTGCACGGGACCATCTGATCCACCACCGTCATTATCATCATCAGAGGAGGAAGGATCCGTGCATACTTCTTTCTCAGGCGCCACCATCACCGAATAATCTGCGGGAATATCCAGACCATCTTCATTGCGGTGAGCAACCCCAACATTCACATAATCAGCAAATGGCACGACAGAGAACTTTATTCTTCCATCCGAATTGTCCCGGTCAGCCGGCATAATAATGTCGAGCAAGTCATTTGCCGCTCCTTTAAGGGCCACTATTTTACTACCGCTCATGGAGCCAGTATTGTCGAGAACCAGCGCCACTTCAATTGACGAACCGCCAACCATCACAGCAGCTGATACCGTAAATTGAAATTCGTTCTTGTGAACAAATTTCAAGAAATTAGTCGGGACTTCCACTGTCACCGAGGCCACCATTTCACCTGCCTCGGAAATATCCGCAGCCGATACGTCAACAATCGTACCAAGCAGTTTTTTGTTGGATTTGGTGAAATTTTGATCGACATAGTTTGTAATGATCTTGCGATAATCAACGCTCTCGTCATCGGAATATTGCAACATCGCCGCCAGCACCGCCGCATCAAGTGTCGCGGTTAGCTGCGATTTGGTTTTGATTGCCATGCCGTAATCGACAAGCCCCCCCGTCAACACCATAGTCGGCACCATCATAACGCCGAATATGATGGCAACATCGCCCTTTCGAGCCTTGACGAAACGCTGGCAAAAAGCCTTGAATCTGTTCATTATTGTCATCAAATATCACCACTCTGAATTTTGTAAACCCATGCACCTTGAAAAATTTTTCGATACAGTGCTCTATTGCCTTCATTAGAGCCCATCATCATTGAAAATGTGTGAACCCGCCGACGCCTTCTCACAGACCAGCAAACAAATCCTTAACGCATGCTCAAAATTGTAACGAGTTGACCTGCGACCACCCGCTCTAGGCAAAACAACCCCTGCCTGGCCAATGAACGACCTGACAGGGGTTTAAATTCTTTGCTATTTCAAGATTGAATGACTTACTGGCTCAAGCGCAGGTTCAAGAGGGACAGTCCGATTTGCTTGAAAGCATCTTCCAGTTGCGTCGAATCGTCAGCATCATAAAACTGGCCGCCATTGCCAGCACAGTTTCTCATCAGATTTTCCACGTCAGATCCATCAGCGACCTCGAACGCAATGGTGAAAATGATGATGCCTTTTGCTTGGATATTGTTACATAATTCAGCGGTCAGAGCATTTGCAGGTGCTGCTGCCCCCTCATTCACCTGGATCGAATGTCCCCAGACTTCGACGCTATTATTGGCTGTACTGTCATTATCCCATTTTTCTGGTGCCCTGGTATTTTCTCCATCCGTCATCAAGACAATGACTTTCTGGGTGTCTGGATCGCTATCGGGAGCCCCGGTTGTAAACGGTGCCTGGTTCGATAATACACGCCATCCCCAGGCCAGACCGCTGGGAATATAAGTCCAGCCGGACGCCGTCATATTGTCTATTCCAGTGATGATCGACGATTTATTGCCGGTTAATTCAACAACAGGGGTCCCCGGGCAGCGCCATTTCGCATTGTCTCCCCAACCAGATGTCACCATCATTACACCGGGAATTCGCGTGGAATAACCCTCGTCCAACACATTGAGATCATGCTTGCGCGACCCCATGCAACCATACCATTTGTACGGGGTGCCTGAAGAAGCTGTGAAATCACTGGGGATCTCCAAACCTGGTTCGTTGCGCTTGTCCATGCCAATATTGACATATTCAGCAAACGGCACCAGCGCGACTTTGACCCTGTCATCGCCACCACTATCTGGCAATAATATATCCATCAGATCCGTCGCCGAGTTTCTCAATGTGGAAATTTTGGACCCATTCATTGACCCTGTATTGTCGAGCACAAGCACCACTTCAAGGTCCTTGCCGCCAACCACCGCTGCTGCCGTCACATTAATATCAAATTGATTAAACCCGACGAGGCCAAGAAAATGCGTCGACACGCTGGTCGACACCGAGGCTTTCAATTCCCCTTCACCACTTATATCGGGTAAGGAAAATGCCAACTCGATACCATGATAGGATTTGTCAGCTTCATTGAGGTTCTTATGGACAAATTCAGTAATGACATTTTTATAATCAGTGCTCGTGTCGAGGGAATATTCTTTCAAAGCGGCCAGAATGGCGCCATCCAGAGCCATGGTAAGCTGAGATTTGGTTTTGACGGCACGGCCATAATCGACCACGCCACCAGAAATAGCCAGCAAGGGAATGATCGTGATGCCAAATATAATGGCTGTCGTACCCCGTTGTGCGCGCTGAAACCGTTGCCAAAACCGTAGCGCTTTTTCAAATCTACTCATACTCTGCTTTGCCTTGTAAATACGACCCAAATTCTGCCCAGATAATTGGCAGGTCACAATCTGGCATTCCTAACAGGCGAGTATTTATACTTTACTTATTCCTATATATTTCAAATATTTAGATAAACAATGTTTTAACAAAAACGGTGAATAGATCGTCAATTTTCCAATAAAAAACGGGCAGGTCGGCCTGACCTGCCCGGTTCTTGCAAGAGCGCCACGCCTTGTGGTTTTACAATCCCTTGCGTGCCGCCAGAGTACGCAGGCGCAGAGCATTCAACTTGATAAAGCCCTCGGCATCTTTTTGATCATAAGCGCCTTCATCATCTTCAAAGGTGACAAGATCCTCGGAATAGAGCGAATAGGGAGAGCTGCGCCCCACCACATCGACATTGCCTTTGTAAAGCTTCAAGCGCACCATGCCCGAGACCATTTCTTGCGATTTGTCGATGGCCGCTTGCAGCATTTCGCGTTCAGGCGCAAACCACAGACCATTATACATCAGTTCGGCATAGCGTGGCATCAGCTCGTCCTTTAGATGCGCCGCACCGCGATCCAGGGTGATCTGTTCGATGCCACGATGAGCCGCCAGCAAAATAGTGCCGCCCGGGGTCTCGTAAATGCCGCGTGATTTCATGCCCACAAAACGGTTCTCAACCAGATCAATGCGGCCGATACCATTGTCGCGGCCATAGTCATTAAGAGCCGCCAGCAAGGTCGCGGGGCTCATGGCAACGCCGTTGATGGAGACCGCATCGCCCTTTTCAAAGCCCACTTCAATATAGGTGGATTTGTCAGGCGCCTGTTCCGGGCTAAGCGTGCGCTGAAACACATATTCGGGGGCCTCAATGGCCGGATCTTCGAGCACTTTTCCCTCCGAAGAGGTGTGCAGCATATTGGCGTCACACGAGAACGGAGCTTCACCGCGCTTGTCTTTTGGTACCGGGATCTGGTGTTTCTCGGCAAATGCGATCAGATCTTCGCGCGACGACATCTCCCATTCACGCCACGGCGATATCACCTTGATATCGGGGTCAAGGGCATAATAGCCCAGCTCGAACCGCACCTGATCATTGCCTTTGCCGGTCGCCCCATGAGCCACCGCATCGGCGCCCGTTTCACGGGCAATCTCGATCTGGCGTTTGGCAATCAGCGGGCGGGCAATCGAGGTGCCTAGCAGATAAATGCCTTCATACACCGCATTGGCGCGAAACATGGGAAAGACATAGTCGCGCACAAAGGTTTCGCGCAGATCATCAATATAGATTTCCTTGATGCCGGCAAGTTCCGCCGTCTTGCGGGCCGGCTCCAGCTCTTCCCCCTGCCCCAGGTCTGCTGTGAAGGTAACAACCTCACAATCATAGGTTTCTTGCAGCCATTTGAGAATGATTGAGGTGTCCAGACCTCCCGAATAGGCCAGCACGACCTTTTTTATGTCTTTTTTAGATTTCATCTTGAGGACCTATATGCATGAAGGGTTGATCGAGTTGAAACGAAACGCCCATTGAAACGCCTCGTTTAATTGCTCACTTACTATACACCGGGCTGATCATCAATGATTGAATGGCAATTGACCAGGCGCAATGATAAGCTCAAATGAAGTTGAAGCGACCAAATCGGGGAGGCGTTGGATGAGCCATCGAGCCAGCGAAGATAAATCCTTACAGCGCAAACCGGCCAACGCCTCGTTTGAGCGCAAAATTTCGCGTGCCAGACGGGTCATGCTGATGGAGCAGGTCTGGCCGCGATTATGGCCGGCGCTGGGCATCGCTATCTTGTTCATTGTGGTGTCGACCTTCGGGCTCTGGCCTGTTTTGCCGCGAACATTGCACATACTCGTGCTGGCGCTGTTTGCGCTTGGCGGTCTTGTCAGCCTAGCGCCGCTGCTGAATATCCGCCGCGCCGCTCGCGCCCAGGCGATCCGCTGGCTGGAAAACAAGTCGGGACTGGCCCATCGCCCCGCAACCGTGCTCGACGATGAATTAAGCACGACTGCCGCGCCCCCCTCAAATGCCCTGTGGCGCGCTCATAAACAACGCGCCAAAGATCGCGTCAGGGCCATGAAGACCGGCCTGCCTCGCCCACAAACGGCGCGCTTTGATCGCTATGCCCTGCGCGTCCCCTTGATGCTGGCCCTCGCCGCCACTATCGGCTTGCAGGCCCCGCGCCTGAAACCCGGGCTGCTTGAGGCCTTCAGCTTTTACAAGGCCGAGGACTTCAATAGTCTGCGTATTGATGCCTGGCTGACACCGCCGCTTTATACGGGTAATCCGCCTGTAATACTGGTGGATGGCTCCAGACCCCTCACGAACAATCGTCTCGACCACCAAAAGGCCAACCTCGTCAAGGTGCCAGAACTAAGCGAGATCACCATTCGTGTATCGGGGCCAAAGGCCCAAAAGACCGCGCTCGTTCTGCAACGCCCCCCGGCTAAAAATGGCGAAACCATCGCCCCCGAACTTCCAAACGTTACCAGCAA
The DNA here is from genome assembly GCA_024279115.1 of Alphaproteobacteria bacterium. GTDB lineage: Bacteria > Pseudomonadota > Alphaproteobacteria > Rhizobiales > JAKIUO01 > JAKIUO01. The sequence goes on along the minus strand of JAJRRW010000017.1, from coordinate 15,765 downwards.
GCAAGAAGATAGTGTATTTGAACTGCGCACCAAACTTACCAACACCGTAAATGCCAGCCTGCAGCTGGATGGCAGAGTCGTCAAAAACTGGCATTTTACCATTGTCAAAGATAACCCTCCCACCATTGTTTTTACCAAAAAACCGCACGCCAGTCCCCGTGGCTCGCTGCGCATCAGCTATCGCGTCAATGACGATTACGGGGTCATAAAGGCCGATGCCCACATCACCAAAAGCCTGATACGACGTGATCGGTTCGGCAAGAAAATCACCACGACCGCCCCGCCATCCTCCCCCGCCCCTGACAATCTGCTGGTCCCCCTTGGCACGCCGCCGACCTTCGCCTTATTGCTTCCCAAGGGAAAATCCAAGGGCAATGATGCCAGCACCTATAAAGATCTCGCCTCTCACCCGTGGGCTGGTCTGGACGCAGATATGGTGCTGATTGCCCGTGATGAGGCTGGCAAAACCGGCCACAGCGCTGTCACGCGCTTCAAACTGCCAGAACGCAAGTTCATCAAGCCGCTGGCCCAAAGAATTATCGCCCTGCGCCGCACGCTGGTGGAAAGCCCGATCCAGCGCAAAGCCGTGGCTGGTATCCTCAATCAGCTCACCAACCGCAACGTCAATTCGCGCAACCCCGACCTCAACAATAGCACCTATCTTGCTCTTCGTAGCGTCTATTGGCGGCTGCGAGGAGCCAACAGACGAGCCATCATACGCTCGGCGGTTGATCAATTATGGGAAATTGCCCTGTCCATAGAAGATGGCAATCTGTCAAAAGCCGAGCGCCAATTGCGAAGTGCCCAGGACAAATTGATGGATGCGCTGGCCAATAATGCCCCACCAAAAGAAATCGCCCGGTTAATGAAAGAACTGCGCCAAGCGCTCAATAATTTTCTCACCGCCATGGCCAAACAGCAAAATCAGCAGCAACAAAAAGCCGCCCAACCACAAACACCTGGAGAGCAAAAAACCATCACCTCGAAAGAACTCGACAAAATGTTGCGCGATATTGAAAACATGGCCAAGACCGGCGCACGTGACGCCGCCAAACAGATGTTGAGCCAGTTGCGCGACATGCTCGAAAACCTGCAAAACGGACAGCCCAAAGCCTCGGCGCAGGCGCAAAAATCCCAAAAACAACTCGAACAGCTCGGCGAAATGATCATGCAGCAAAGACGCCTGCTGGATGAAACCCACCGTCAAAGCCAGCAAGGGCGACAAGAACAACGCCAGGGGCGCCGCGATGGCCAAAGGCAGGGACAAAGACAAAGACAAGGACAGGGGCAAAGACAAGGTCGTCAAGGCCAAAGATCTGGCCAACAACCCGGCCAGCAACAAGGAGCAGGCCAGGGACAAGGCCCCGGTCAGACGCCTGGAGGCCAGGCCGGAGGTGCGGGTGATCAAACGCAGCGCGACGGTGCAAGCGACCTCAAGCGGCGTCAGGGGCGATTGCTGGACGGTCTCAATGATTTACTCGATCAAATGGGCAGCTCTGGCTCAGCTGTCTCGCAAGACCTGATGCGTGCCGGCAGCAATATGGGACGCGCCGAAAGCCAGCTTGGCCGCCAGCAACTCAACTCGGCCCGACAACAACAAGGAAACGCCCTTTCGAACTTGCGCAAAGGGGCCTTGGAGATGGCCGAACAAATGAAACGTAATGGTCAGGGACAAGGCAGGGGCCAACAAAACGGTCGCGGCAATCGCGATCCCCTCGGGCGGGCACAACGCACCAGCGGACCCGACCATGGCGACAATGTCAAAGTGCCGCGCGAGATCGACACACGCCGCGCCCGTGACATTCTCGAAGAGCTACGCCGCCGCCTTGGCCAAAATACCCGGCCCCCCGCTGAGCTCGACTATCTCGAACGGCTCATCGAACAGTTCTAGTGGCCTGCCTCTCTTAAATTGATGGGTATCGCAATTTGGTTCACCCCCCTAAACCTAACGCTTCCCGGGCTTGCCCCAGTATCCAGAGCAACGGGTGGCAAACCATGGAAAGAGCAAGAAGCGTGGCCCCTGGACCCCGGCTCTGCGCCATTCGTCGCTGTAGCTCCTCGGGCTTGTCCGGGGAGCGAGAGAAAAGAAACCCGCGCAATTTAAGTGAGGCAGGCCACTAGCTCATCATAATTTCGTATTGAACGGCCCCCTTGCAAACTGGGACAAAGACGCTGACGGCTGCATTTAGCCAAGGGGATGAAAAGGTCTCGTTGCAGCGCCCGCAAAGCTGGCTTGGCAGATCCTGTGCGAAGATCAACCGCCTAGCTCATAAGCTGGTGGCCTGCCTCACTCAATATGTAGGGTTTCATGAGCTACGCGCGGACTGGATATGGCTTATGTGCGGCACCCCTTGGCTCCCCGGACAAGTTTGAAAGCCCAAGCGAGTAAACGCAGAGCCGGGGAGCAAGTAGAAAACACCGTTCAATTTGAACCAGAAAGACCCTGGTTAAGCCAGGAAGATCTAGCGCCTCTTGCGTATGCGATAGGTACGCCTTGGAGCCTTGCTGCGGGCCCTCTGGCGCACTCCTACTGTACGGATAACGCGGCCTTTGTTCCGCGCTGAACGACGGCTATAGCGACGCCCCTTGCGGCGGCTTCTGGCCCGCTTTCTTGCCACCCGCCGCTTGCGCGCTTTTTTTCGAGCGGCGATTTTCTGGCGCTTTTTCAGCTCGGTAACGGCGTATTTTACGTGTTTTTTCTTGGCTGCTTGTGTCCAGGGTTCTGGTTTACAGCGGCAAGACGCGACAAATTTTGTTTTGTACAGGAACGCATATTTCAGCTTCTTGTATTTCTTGTTGCCGCGATAGGAGACCATATCCTCAATTTCCGCACCCGGATTGGGATAGTAATAGAGTTTGGCCGGCGCGCCGCAGCTTGATTTGCAAACACGTTCGTCTTTTTTAAATTGGCCCTTGCCGGTGGCAAAACTGACCGGAAAGAAAAAACCATCACAAGTACGCACACACATGGTGCGATAGGACTTGCGGCTGGCGGCATAAATACTGGAGCTTGCTTTGGGAACCCGATAAAGGCGGCGCTTTTTGCGAGCCGGCTTGAGCTGATTGTCGATGCGGCCAATCGCATAGAATTCACGTGGTTTTGGGCGGCGATAGCTGGAGCGGGTCTGAACATGCGCATTGCCAAAGATCTGATCGAGCCAATTGGCGGCACTCGCAGAAAAATATTGCGGACTGGAAAATCCGACCACCAGAGCAACCAAAGCGGTTAACGCCAGCAATCCAGCTATTTTTTGCCCCAATTTAGCCATACCAGAAACTGGCTTCACACGCGCCATAAATTGCACACCACTTTTAAAAAATACAAGGGACTGAACCGCTCTCCCCCATACTGGTAAAAAGCAGCTTGTTTCAGTCACATAGGTCCATGATAATTCTTATAAAACTGTAGCTTAATTATTTGCGCAATGACAAGCCTTTTTGCAACAATAGTGGTTGCAATCCGTATAAATCTCAATTTTTGCCTAATATCGCGCCTGGGCGGGGCTGGTGACGAACCGCGAGGCGCTGCTCATATCCACGTCTGCCCCTGCATGCCTGGGGGTGTTCTTTGTGGTTTTGAGAGCTTCGTTCGCGCGGCTTTGCCTCTCCAGTCCCCAGCTCTCATGTTGTTGCCGGGCCCGCCTCGACCAGGGCTCCGCCTTGCATCGGCAATCGGTGACATATTCTTTGCGATATTTGAAGGCGTTGGCAATATCCTTGTAGAGGACACCGTCAAGGGCGCGCATATTCTCAATCGAGCCGCCGGGATTGGCATAATAAAACAGTTTGGTCGGCGCGTTATAGCAATCAGAATTACAAAATTGCGTATCCGTCCCGAACTGGTTTGAGCTGGCTTTGAAACTGACGGGAAAGTAATATCCATCGCACATGCGTACACACATGGTGCGATATTGCCCTATGGCGCGACGACTATAGCCTGCCTGACCAGCCCTTGAGAGATCCCCGCCCCAGCCGGCTGCCGCGCCGCCAGATCGCATAAACAACCGCTCATTGACCGACAGGCCCTTCCGCCGCGCCGCCTCTCGCATCCTTTTTTCATATGCCGCCCGTAAGGATGCCGGGCTGGGCCTTGGCCTGGCTGTTCCTTGAAACCCCTCAAAAAGTGATTTCAGACCCTGGAATGGTTTGGCGCTGTTGCCCGTTGAGGGCTTGGAGCCAAACAAGGTGCCAAACAATGACTTTTTTGGTTTCGAGGGGGTTCTGGCTCTGGTGCGCGCGCCTCGCCTGGCCTGCGAACGAGCCCGCACCTTGCGGTTATAGCGGGCCCGCTGGGCCTTCGTCTGGAACATTTGCGCGTTGGCCAAACCCATCTCGCTCCCCCCCGTAACTGGGGTCAACAATAAAGCGAACAATAAAACAGGCAGGAAACGAAAAACCCAGGATTTCAGGGCAATAGATCGAAAGGCGCGGGCCGCCATCAAGCCTGGCCACTGGCCGCAAAATCCTGCTCGAAATTTGCTCATCACGCACCTTTACAACTCACCACAAACACCGTTTCCACTCGGCTTCAAACCTACGCGAAAATCGGTAAGGAACCTTTAAACTGCCAATGCACACAGCATATAGCCATAAAAGCCAGCCAACATCTTGGCTTTGAGTATCAAAATCATTGAACCGGGCCCCGATTGGGTGCATGAATAGAGTTATGAATGATCCACTTGTTGCAACAAAAACACAAAAACCCAATGCCCGCCAACGCTTGCTGGAGGCTGCCTTCCATGAAATTCACAGACATGGGTTTCAGGGCATGAGAGTGGATGCCATTCTCGAAAAAACCTCCCTTACCAAGGGAGCCTTCTATCATCATTTTACCAGCAAGCAGGCGCTTGGGGTGGCTGTGGTCGATGAGCTTATTCACGGTAAAATCACCGAAATCTGGCTCGATACGCTTGATCGCTCGAATGATCCCGTCAATGCCATCCAGGATGCCCTCGAAAAAGCAGCCGAATGTTATGGCATGGAAATGCTGATGCTGGGATGTCCGCTCAATAATCTTGCCCAGGAAATGTCGCCCATCAATGAAGAGTTTCGGGTCCACATCAACACCATCTTCCATCTGTGGCATGATGCCCTTGTCGGGGTTCTCAAGCGAGGCATAAAAGCTGGCAACATCATTGACGAAATCGACCCTTTATCTGTCGCGACCTTTATTCTGGCTTGTGTGGAGGGCAGTATCGGCCTGGCTAAAAATGAGCGCGACATCGCCCCCATCATCCGCACCACCGATGAAATTGAGCGCTATTTGATCGCACTGCAACCAAAATAAGCAAGATGGTCTGTGGTCAAGCGGAGCAATTGTGCTATTCACTGGCATGTGACGTTGCAGCCATGCTGGTGCCGTATTTTGAACAAACAGTGCCAATGACGGGGCCATGGACTCATAAACGGATTGATGTTTGACTGGGGAGGCCTGCCATGAGCCGGGCTGCCTTGCAAATTCAAGCATATGGCGAGTACCGTGAACTTTGACCACCAAGGGGCCCGACCTGGAGATTGCATGAACCAACAGCCAAAACGGTCTGGCACCACGAAAATGATATATGCTCCCCGGGCTGTCGCCTGGCGGCGGCGCTTTTTGACGCCAGTTGATGTGCTGATATTCAGCTCGATATTCGTTGGGCTCGGCTTGCTGGCATCCGCTGCAAGTGCTGAACGCAAGGGCAGCGCCCCACACGTCGAGGGCACCTGGGAGCGTTTTTTTGGTGGCGCCAAACGCGAAACCAGTTTCGCTATCGCCTCGTTTCGCAATGGCGGCACCATCTCGGTTGGCTTTACGCGTTCCAAAAAGAATGGCGATGCCGATATCTTGTTGTTGCGCCTTGATGCCGCCGGAACCTTGATGTGGCAAAAAACCTATGGCGGCGATCAACGCGATATGGCGACATCGGTGGCCATATTGCCAGACGGTGGCTTCGTCACCGCCGCCATCAGCCAGACCGCTGCCAACAGTCAGGGCGATGCGCTGATTATGCGCCACGACAAAAATGGGGCCCTGGTCTGGCGCAAAACATTTGGCGGGGCCAAATATGACATTCCCTACGCCATCAAAACCAACCGCAAGGGCCAGATCATCGTTGCTGGTTACACTAAATCAGCCGGTGCTGGTGATGCCGATGGCTGGGTGTTTTGTCTCAATGGCAAGGGCAAAATGATCTGGGATCGCACTATTGGCACCAAGGGCCGTGACTGGTTACGCGCCCTCACAGTCCGGCCAAATGGCATGATCATCGCGGTCGGTGGCACCAAGGCGCATAAAAATGCCAAGACCTATTCATGGGCCCTGCAACTCGACCCCAAGGGCAAAACGGTTTGGAACAAGACTTATCGATCCGCCGAAAATGTCGCCCGTGCGATCATCCAGCTTGACGATGGGCGCCTGGCCATCGCCGGCTGGAAACTTGAAAAAGACAGTATCACCGGCCGCGACATCTGGGTTGCCAAATTGAATGGCTCGGGAGAGCTGGTCTGGGAAAAACGGCTTGGCGGTTCGGGAGATGATCACACCGAGGCGTTGATTGCTTTGCCCAACGGGCACCTGGCACTGGCGGGCGGCACCACCAAAAACCTGGCGGTGATTACCGTGCGAACCGCCTGGATGCTGCGCCTTAACAAACGCGGAAAACTTATGTGGAAACGCTCATTTGAAGGCAAGTCAGATCAGCTGTTCGGGCTTTCCAAACTGCCCAACGGCAAATTGGTGGCCGCCGGAGCAAGCTGGCGCCGGGACAAGGGGTCTGACGCCTGGATCCTCACCCTGGACGACCTTGGACGCCGGTGGCGCAAACGAAAGTCCCACACCAAACGATCGTCAAAAACCACTATTCAATAGCGCTCATCCTTGTCAGTTAGAGGCTGGGAATTCACCTGTCCAGGCCGTTTTGTTGATCTCCAATAGCAGTTCTTCAAAATGCTCATGCTCGAAATTATCGCCAGAGCAACAAGCGGCGCCGGTTTCCGTAAAGCCTATATAGAGCATGGCCACAAGTTTTTGCGGATGATCTTCCAAGATGGCGATGGTGCTGATTTTGGCATTCAGCGGCCAACCGCCCTTGTCGCAAAAGCGCTCGAGCGGCAGTTTTTCAACCTGCTCGGCCAGGTCGGCAAACAACGCATCCGCTAATCCCTGCCCCGCTGCAATCACTTGTGCACGTGCAAATTTCATCGCTCCAGCTCCTTGATCATTTGTGCTGTTTTCAACAATTTGAGTGCCATCTCATAATGCAAGCGCTCCACCATACGGCCATCAAGCTCAAGCACGTTGAGCATCTCATGCCCGGGCTGCTCGAACAATGCGACCACTTCGCGTGCCTCTTTCCACTGCGCCTTGCCAGGGGCAAATACGCGATTGGCGCTGGCGATCTGCGAGGGATGAATGAGGGTTTTGCCATCAAACCCACGATCACGCCCTTGTTCGCACGAAGCCACAAAACCTTGATGGTCGCCATATTCATTGTAAACGCCGTCAATGATCGCCACACCATAAGCCTTGGCGGCCAGCACACAGTCCATCAACCAGGGGCTCATTTGTTGCAGCGTGACGCCGGCTTGCCTGCCAAGATCATTGGTGCCTATCAATAAAGCACCCATACGGGGCCCCTCACTCTTCGCGCACCGGGCAATTTCCTTGACATTGAGAATGGCCAGCGGGGTTTCCATCATCGCCCATATCTCTATCTCTTTCCCGGCACCATGAACGCCTTGCGCCTCGATCCGCGCCGATAGCGCTTCAATGTCTGACGCCGCTTGCACCTTGGGCAAAACCACGGCATCGGGGGCGGCGGCAAGGACGGCCCGCAAATCAGCTTCTCCTTGCTTGCTGGCAAGCTCATTGATGCGGATCGCCGTAACACAATGGTTTTTATCCCTCGATGCGACCTTCTTGCAAACCCGTGCGCGCGCCGCTTGCTTATTGGCGGGTGCCACCGCATCTTCCAGATCATAGATGATCGCATCAACGGGCAAATCATCTGCTTTTTGCAAGGCCCGCTGGTTATCACCAGGCACATATAGAACACTGCGAAGGGGATTTGGTCCGCTCATAGGGAGGGGGTTGTGTGCGCTCATATCGTGCCTGCTCCTGCTATCATTTTTTGGATCCCGCGCTTGCAGCTCGGGGCGTCTTTCTGGTCATCCAGACGGCGAAAACCGCCAGCCCGATGCCGGCCGTTTGCACCAGACTGATCCGCTCGCCGAATAAAAAGAACGCCATCACCACCGTGACCGGCGGCACAAGGTAAAACAGCGTCGATACTTTCGAGACATCTCCATGACGAATGATCAACATCAACAAGGAGATGGCCCCAATGGACAGGACCAGAACCAGCCAGGACAGAGCGCCGGCAAATTCCCAGCTCCAGCGGATGTCAAAGCCTTCCAGCAAGAAAGCGGCGATCATTGTTGGGATGAGAGCGCCAATATTTTGTAAAACACCGCCAGTGCGCAAATCAAATTTTACCGCAAATGCCTTTTGATAGATGGTACCAAGGGTCATACCAAACAGGGCCACAAACGCGGCCGCAAGCGCCGCCAGCGACAAGCCACTGGCCTCTTGCACACTCCCTTCTATGTTTGGCGTTAAAACCAATAACACGCCCACAAGCCCCAGTAAACCCCCGCCCCAATGTCTCCAGGTGATCCGCTCATTGAGCAATGGTCCCGACAAAATCGAGGTCAAGAGAGGCTGCAATCCGACAATCAGAGCGCTGACCCCGGCCGACATGCCAAGTGATATGGCCATAAAAACGCCGCCAAGATAGACGCCATGAAGCAATAATCCCGACAACATGGCATGCATGATATCGACCGGGGAGCGCGGCCAGGGAGCGCGCGCCAACAAAGCCACCAACAACAAAATAACAATGACAAGAGCATAGCGAACACTCAAAAAGCTCAAAGGCCCGGCATGTGGCAAACCATATTTGGCCCCGATAAAACCCGTCGCCCACATGAGCACAAACAAGGCTGGGGCAAAGGAAAACCAGGACAACCCATTGTCATTGTTCATCGCGGCGACCAACGCTCGACAGCGCCCCCCGCCTCAACCCAGGCAATCATACCGCCCGCGATATGGCTGACATTTTCAAGTCCAAGTTTTTGCGCGGTATGGATCGCCAATATCGAGCGCTGGCCATGCGAGCAATAAAACACAAAACGCTTGAAGCGTGAAAAAAAGGCGTGATGATAGGCACTGTCGGCGGGAATGCGAAATTCCAGCGAGCCGCGCGGGCAATGCCTGGCTCCTGGTATCAAGCCATACTCCATCAGCTCAAAACCATCGCGCAGATCAACAAAACAGATCTCCGCAGCCTTGTGATGCTCCAGAGCCTCAATGGCATCGATAGTTTTTATTTTTTCGCTTATAGACTGGAGATATTGCAAAAAATATGTCACGTCTTGTTCCCTTGCCAAGTGCTCCGAAAAATATCGTTGTCGTGAAGAATTAGTACCCTGATTTTAACCTTTGGCGGGGTAAAAACAACCTGCCTGTTTTCCGCTGCCCGACCTCTTTTAACACCTTCGCGGCAATGGCAAACGCATATTAGTGCCTTTATGGTATGGTTAGGTCTGTTGTGTAAATGAACAAGTATGAGCCCGAAATGGAAAATGGTAACGCCGCACAAAATGCCGATGAGAACACCCGGGCCCTTCCTCATCTGCCGCTCCCGTCCCTTGCCAGCTCTGCCGATTGTCTGACGCGCTGGTTCACACCTTTTCTCTCCAACGAGCAGCGTGCCAAATCGCGCGCCGCCCTGAATGCTTTCATTGGACCCCAAGGACTTGGCAAGCAGCTTCATGATCGCTTGCAACATGTTTATGATCAGGACGAGGACAATCACTGGCTCAATGATTACTGGACCACCCGTTTTCTGGCCAAACGCGCCCCCAATGCCATCAACGATAATTATTTTTGCCTGTTCCGCCATGGCGAAGCGGATCGTATCAAGCGTGCCGCCGCCCTCATAGCAGCCGCGCTGAATTATAAGCTGGTGCTTGACCAAGGTCATACACCCATCGCCACAAAACGCCACGCGCCTTTGTGTGAAAAGCAACTCCAATATCTGTTTTCAACAACCCGTATTCCTGGTGAACAACAAGATAGTTTACGCGGCTCCAGCCCCATTGAGGGGATGGCATCTGGCACCTCAACGCCTCGTCACATCGTGGTATTTTGCCGGAACAATATATATCTGCTCGAGCTGATCTCGGGCGATGGTCTTCCCCATTCGCTCAAGGATATCGAAAAGGGCCTTGAAGTGATTGTTGATAGCAGCCTTGATGAACAATCGACCGGGCGCTCCATTGGCCATTTGACCACCTTGCCGCGCACCGACTGGGCGCGCACGCGCACGAGCTTGGTACAAAGTTCGCAGAGCAATGCTTTCAATCTCGAATTGATTGAAACCGCATTATTTTCCGTGCAGCTTGAAGACCATAAACCCGATGATAATCTGGCCGCCTGCAAACAGCTCTTGTGCGGCAATAGTGGCAATCGCTGGTTTGATAAATCCCTGCAATTTATCATCTTCAATGATGGCTTCGCTGGCCTCAATGTCGAACATTCCGGCCTTGACCGTGCCACCATTATTGATTTTCTTGACTATGTTTTGGGCATTGACCCCCAAAGCATTGATCAATATTCGGGAGCCAGCGATCAAGGCACGCCGTTAAGCAAAAACCTGACCTTCGATCTCACCCCAACCTTCCAGAAAAAAATTATCCGGGCCGCCAGCTCGTATGAAAAACGCCAAAGCGACGTTATCTCAACGCTGCTGCAATTCACCGACTTCGATGTCAAATTGCTGGCCCACAACGCGGTGTCTCCTGACGCCTTTGCCCAATGTGCGTTACAACTTGCCCATTGGCGCATGTTCGAGCGTGCGGCAGCTGTTGGTCAAAATATAACCATGCGCCATTATGCGTTTGGCCGGGTTCAGTCATTATGGGTTTTGACATCGGAAATGGTTGATTTTGTTGAAACAATGCTAAACACCAGCATGGACAGCAGCGACAAATATCAGGCCCTTAAAAAAGCCGCCCAGCAACATGAAACCCGCATCAAGGAATGTCGCAAAGGCGATGTCGCCGAGCAGCACATTGCCGAATTGCTAAACATTTACAATCGTCACCCGGAGGAATTTCAATCTGACTTCTTGACCCGCATGACATCGGGGGGACTTACTCGACAAGAGATTGACGATGCGTTGGCACTGTTCAAATCACCGGGTTGGACCTGCATGCATCATGAGGCGTTCAATACCAGTTTTCTGGCCTCTCCAACGGTTCTGTTCCACGGCTTTCGACCGCCAGGGCGCAGCAATATCTCTGTGAGCTGCGTGATCCACAATGGCGACCTCAACATTTATGCCTGCGCCGATAAAACACAAGAAAACCGGCTGATGGAATTGATGACGAACTGGCAACAGGTGCTCATCGAATTGCAAAGCCTGCTGCGCCATAATGGCGACTTGCCCGCTATTGAAATCGATTTGGACGATTAGAGCACCGTGCGTTCTCTCGGAACCATTATGGCTGAGCGACTTTGTGTCAGTATCAAGGGGAAAAAACGAAGCGCATATTGGTGATACGGGCAAGGTTTTTCTCCATGAGAATGGCACAAAGGTGCCGGTTAGAATGATTGCGAGTGAGCGCACGATGCTCTAGATCGCAACGTCAGGCAAGCCTATCCCGTCAAGCCGCTCGAATAGCGTCTGCCATTTTCGACATACTGCGCTGCGGACGCCTTGATCTTTGCAATTTCAACGGCGGTTACTTCGCGCATAACCCGGCCTGGCGCGCCAACCACCAGCGAGCCATCCGGGATTTCTTTGTTTTCGGTGATCAGCGCCCCCGCACCAATCACACAATTCTTGCCAATTTTTGCGCCGTTCAGCAACACCGCATTAATGCCAACAAGTGTATTGTCGCCAATCGTGCAACCATGCAAAACCGCCCGGTGGCCTACCGTACAATCATCGCCAATGGTCAGCGGATAGCCCATATCCGTGTGGCAGACCGTGCCATCTTGAACATTGTAGCGGTGACCAACCTCGATCAGCTCATTGTCGCCGCGCATCACCACCCCGAACCAGATATTGGCACCGGGTAAAAGACGGATTTTACCAATCAGGGCCGCCGTTGGAGCCACATAAAAATCATCCCCGGGAAGTTCTACCTCCACCCCGTCCAGCCCAAAAAGTGACATGAAAAATTCCTCTTATTGAAAAAATCATCTTCATACTTGCTTTTGACCACATTGATCCGCCAAACAACAACGCAACCACTGGAAATCTTGCACACTAATCTTTCCTGGAAACCTGAATATGAAAACCATCCCCCTTGCCAGTTTTATTTTAGGCCTGCTTTTAACGCTTGTCATCCAAAACAGTCCCGCGCAAGCTCGTCCCTCAAAGCCGGTGACCGAACGCGCCTTCACGGCCTGGGTCAACGGTCCGCTTTGGCAAAAGGCCCGTGCGCAAAAAATTTCCCAAGCCACTTATCGCAACGCTTTCAAACGCGTCAAGCTCAACTGGTCCTTGCCAGATTTGCGCCCGCCAGGACGCCGCCAGCAGCGCCGCAAAGCACCCGTACAAAGCGAGTTTCGCGCGCCTGGTGGCTATTTCCAAGACAGATCACTCGATTATAATATCGTCAAAGGGCGCCAACAATTGATCAAATGGCGGAGCGCCCTCAACAAGATAGAGCAACGCTATGGCGTACCGCGTGACATCATCATGGCCATCTGGGGCAAGGAAACCGCCTTTGGTCGCGCCCGCCTGCCCTATAATGCCATAGAAGTACTGGCCACGCAGGCATTCATGGGACGCCGCAAAGCCTTGTTCGAGCGAGAATTACTGGCAGCACTGACCATATTGCAGCAAAAACATATCGGCATGCGCACCATGAAAAGTGCCTGGGCCGGAGCCCTTGGGCACCCCCAATTCATGCCCACCGCTTTCTTGAAATATGCAGTTGATTTTGATGGCGACGGGTCAAAAAACATCTGGTCATCAGTGCCAGATGCCCTCGCTTCAATCGCCAATTTTCTCAATCAGAACGGCTGGAACCAGGCACGCCGCTGGGGCCATGAAGTACATCTGCCTGCGCGCATTTCCTGCACCCTTGAGGGGCCGGACCAGCGCATCAAAACCCTGAGCTGGCAACAACGGGGCCTGACGCGCGTGGATGGTCGCCCATTTGCCCAAGCTGATCTGCCGCAAAACAGTTTCCTGCTATTGCCAGCGGGGCGTTTTGGTCCCCGCTTTCTGGTTTCTGAAAATTTTTATGTGCTCAAATCCTACAATGAATCAGATGTCTATGCCCTGTTTGTCGGGCATGTCGCCGACCGTATGAAAGCAGGAGCAAAATTTCGCCGCGACTGGTCGCCACTTGCCAGTTTTTCGCGCGCCAGCGTCAAGGCGGCCCAGCTCAAACTTGAAAAAACCGGGGCAGATGTGGGAGGGGCAGATGGGCTGATCGGCTATAAAACCCGTATCTCGATCGGTAACTGGCAGAGCCAAAACGGCTTGAAAGTCACCTGTTTTCCCAACAAAGCGGTCCTTAAAAAAATATCAAACTAACCCATCATCGAAGGTGATGAATTTCACCTGCAAGCCTGCACTTATGGCTTGCGCTCTCCAGAAATCAAGAGCGGGGATGGCAATGATTTGTCCCTTGTTACGCAAGGCCAACAGGCTCGGCAAGGCCTCCTTGGGCAAGCTTTTCAGCGCGCTTTCTTCAACCAGATCCTTGATTGCCCTGCTATCCCCCAAAGGGGCAGCGATGATCTTTGCCGAGGCATTTTTGCCGGCGCAAACAATATAGCGATTGTCCCAGAACATGCATCCGCCCGGGACAATCGGCTTTTCGAACTCGGTGATGCGTCCGACTTCACGCGCGATCAACCAAAAGTCTCCCTTGGCGATCAAACGACACCCCGCCAGCGTACGATTGGTCGAAAAATCAGCTTTCAATCGCGCCACCAATGTCTCAAGCCTGGCCATATTGGGAACATCTTGCGACCCCCCGCACATGCGCAAAAGCTTCGACAAGGCCCGAATGGCTATCTCGTCGGGGGCGTCAAACAAGGCCAGTTGATCAATCCGCGCCGTCCCGTAATCGCTGACAAAGGCATGACTTGCCAAAAACTGATCCGAGGTCTTGTTGAGCGCTGTTTTGGCGCGGCGCAATCTGGTGGCGGTGAGACCAATCATTTTCGCTGTCAGACCAAGTTTTTTGAGCTGCCCGCGATGCTCACGCAATCTGACCCGCTCAAACCGTGGATCCTTGTTACTGGGATCAGTGACAAACTCCCAGTCATGAAGACGCAGTTGCGACAGTAATTCGGTCTTTTCAAACCCCAGCAAAGGCCGCAGCAACCGCAAACCATAGCGGCGGCTCTGCGGGGCCATCGCACATAAGCCATCGACACCGCTGCCACGTGCCAGCCGCATCAAAACAGTCTCTGCCTGATCATCCAGATGATGGGCCGTCATCATTATTTTTATGCCGCGCAAATGGCAGGCCCCGGCCAGTAACTGATAACGGATTTCGCGGGCCATTTCCTGAATACGCGTCGTTGGCACCTCTCCCTTCCATTGCAAAATATGCGCGCCATAGCCAAGCGCCCCCGCCTTGTCGAGAACGAATTGACATTCAGCCGACGCCGCTGGGCGCAAGCCATGGTCTATGGTGAAAATGGTTAGATCCGGTGCCGTTTGCCCGCGCTCCAGACGAGCCCGCCGCCAGCGATCCACCAGCAGTAACAGCGCCATACTGTCGGGACCGCCCGAAACAGCCAATGCCACCTCAGTTTGTGTACTGACATTTTCAAAGCACTTTTCCAGCGCATCTTGATTGAATGTGTCTTGATCCGACATTTTGCTCGTTGAAAATCCGTTTGTTTTACTTTGGAGGAGCACTCTGCCAAACGGAGGCAGATGCTGACCCATAAATTGCTAGTTACAACCCGTGCGCCGCTGCTCCATACCAGCGCGCTGCTTCACATGATCTGGCGCATTGGGGTATTTCAGGTTCAGCTCATCAAAGGTTTTGCAAGCCGCCCCTTTTTGTCCCAGTCTCGACAGCGAAAATGCCAGTTTCATCAAACTGTCCGGGGCCTTGATGCCGTCTGAATAATTGCGATAGGCTTTTAAAAACGCATCCGCAGCGGGGCGATATTTGCCACGCACATAATAGGTTTCACCGAGCCAATATTGGGCATTTCCGGCCATACGGGATTGCGGATGGTTGTTGATCAAAGCCCCAAAGGCTTTTTGCGCGGACGCATAGTCCCGGCGCAGCATGTGGCTGTAGGCGTCTTTGTAAAGCGACTGCGCGTCCTGGTTTTCAGGAGCAATAGCAGGACCGACAGAGGCTTCTTTTACAGGATCGCTGGCCCGGCCATTATTTTGGGAGCCGACAGCACTGTCAAGGCCTTGTGCTGCCAGCTGATCTGATACGGCCCCGTCTTCTCGAATATCGGGGCGCTTGGCTGGCGGAGGCAAATTGGCTGATGGAGACAGATTGGGTGATGGAGACAGGGCGGATTGCGATCCCTCGAACGTTGCGCCATCGCGCCCTTGCCGGGTCGTGCCCTGTTGTGAAGGCGGGACGCTCAAGCCTCCCTCTCCTTGCCAGGGAAAATTCGAAGAGCCGGGTAAATTGCGAGAGCGAGCCCCAGCTGCCGGGGCGCCAAACTCGGACAGAGCCGACCCCCCAGTCCGACCAAGGTCTCCAGTCCGACCA
>JAJRRW010000016.1 GCA_024279115.1 Alphaproteobacteria bacterium | reverse complement strand
CTGTGGAACTTTCATTTTCGATCATGTCGCGTGGCATCAGATGGCGTCTGTTAGAGGTTGCATAAAACAAGATGTTTTCGGGACGCCCTTGCAGCCCCCCTTCCAGCGCGGCTTTGAGACTTTTGTAACTGCTATCATTTGGTTCAAAGGACAAATCATCGCAAAACAAGATCGTTCTAAGGTCGGCGTTTTTGATCAATTGCAGGCATTGCGGCAGACTATCAATGTCTTCACGATGGATCTCAACAAGCTTGAGAGGAAGGCCCTGATCAACCACAGCTTTGTGAACGGCCTTTATCAAGGAGCTTTTTCCCATGCCCCTGGCCCCCCATAAAAGGGCATTATTGGCGGCAAATCCGTTGGCAAATTGCAAGCTGTTGGCAAGAAGGGTGTTTTTTTGCTGTTCGATCCCTTGAAGTAGCTTCAGATCGACTACATTTACGTGATCAATGGCTGTACAACATGCGTAATTCGGGTCCCAGACATAGCCGTCAGCGGCGCCAAATGTGGGGTCATCATTGATCGGTGGATGAGAGCGCTCCAGCGCCGTTGCTATTCTCTCCAGAAGCGGCAATATGTCGGGGGCATCACTCATCGGCGCGGTTATCCGTAGGGGTTGAACTGTAGTTGCATGCAGTATAGTCATATTTGATAAAATACAAGCGTGACATCTGGCAAAAGCCGTGTCATGAAGGCCGTTGCTGACCAAATTGAAATTAGATCAAGACGAAATGGGGAACCAAAATGTTCATTACGCCCGCTTATGCGCAAGCCGCTGGTGGTGGAGGAGGAAATGCGATCTTGCAGATCCTGCCGTTTATTGCCATATTTGCAATCATGTATTTCTTGATTATCCGCCCCCAGCAAAAGCGGATCAAGCAACATCGGGAAATGGTTGAAGCGCTGTCCAGAGGCGATACGATCGTAACAGCCGGCGGACTGATTGGTAAAGTTGTGAAAATCACCAATGACAATGACCTGCTCGTCGAACTGGCAGCCGATGTCAGAGTGAAAGTCGTGCGTGGCACCATTTCTGAAGTGCGCACCAAGGGAAAACCGGTCGACGATAAAAGTTAGATAGCTTGCGCTGCCGGTTTGCCGTTCTTGAGTGGGGCGGCCAAAGATAGCCTTGACGAAATATATTGGGACAAACGCACTATGCTTCATTTCTCCAAATGGCAAACCATAATGATCTTGTTGGTGTCAGTGCTGGGCATAGCGTACGCCATGCCAAATCTTGTCTCCACCATGAGAGGCTGGAGCGATCCGCTACCCAACAAGAACCTGCATCTCGGGCTCGATCTCCAGGGGGGTTCACATCTTCTGCTGGAGATGAATTCCGGTGAGATCAAGGAAGCCTGGCTCGAAACCATACGCGGCGATGCTCTGGCAAAACTGCGCTCGGCGCGACCGCGCATTGCCTATTCGAACATGGTGATCAAAAAGGCGCAAAATCTCGTTCAGGTGCGCATCAGAAAGCCCGAGCAATATGATGGCGCGGTCACCTTGCTGCGCACCCTCATTCAAAATTTGCAGGGCAATGTGTTTACGGGCATTGGCGCTACCGATCTGATCGTCGAGCGGGCTGATAATAACATCATCACCCTGAAACCAACGGTCGAGGCTCTTAATCAGCGCATTGATAGCGCGATTGGCACCTCCATCGAGACCATCAGACGCCGGATTGACCAATTGGGCACTACGGAGCCCAATATTTAACGACAGGGCCGTACGCGTATTCTGGTGCAGGTGCCAGGTTTTGATGATCCCAAAAAACTCAAAGACCTTATTGGTAAAACCGGCAAGCTGTCGTTTCATCAGGTGCGCACCGACAAAACAGCCGAAGAAGCGGCGAGAACGGGACGACCACCTGGTACGGTGATTGTTGCTGCGGATCCAAATGATCGCTTTGCCACAGCCTATTTGCTGGTAAAACGCCCGATCGTGGCCGGTGAAGATCTGGTCGATGCACAGCCCGGATTTGATCAACAGACCAATGAACCGATCGTCAGCTTTCGTTTTAATTCAGCCGGGGCCAGGCGCTTTGGCAAATTCACCAAAAACAATGTTGGCGAACCCTTTGCCATTGTCATTGATAATGGCATTGATGAACTGACCAAAAAGCGTGATGTGCATGTCATATCGGCGCCGGTTATCAGGGAACCTATTCTGGGTGGCAGTGGCCAGATTTCGGGGAATTTCACCATTGATGGTGTCAATGAGCTGTCAATCTTGTTGCGCTCTGGTGCCTTGCCAGCGACGTTGTCGATCATTGAAGAGCGCTCGGTTGGCGCTTCGCTTGGTGCCGATAGTGTTGCCGCTGGCAAGCTCGCATCGATGATCGGTCTGGCGGGCGTGATTGTATTCACCGTGATCGTCTATGGATTGTTTGGTGCTTTTGCCGTGGTAGCTCTGCTGGTCAATCTGTTTATGCTGGTAGCTGTTTTGTCGATCCTGCAAGCCACGTTGACCTTGCCCGGCATCGCGGGGATCGTTTTGACCGTTGGCATGGCGGTGGATGCAAATGTTCTTATCTATGAGCGCATCAGAGAAGAGTTGCGAGCGGGTAAAACCGCAATCAACGCGATTGATACGGGCTATTCACGCGCTTTAGGCACCATTTTGGACGCCAATATCACCACATTTATCGCAGCATTCATTCTATTTATGCTGGGGTCGGGGCCGGTGCGTGGCTTTGCCGTCACCTTGTCTATCGGAATTTTGACCTCGGTGTTCACAGCCTTCGTCCTGACCCGGTTGATCATCACCTTCTGGTTGCACAAAAAGAAATCGAAGGGTCTGATATTGCCGATTTAAGGGCCAATCAGTCCGCACTTATTTGAAATTGTCGGGGCCAATGGCCCGAACCAGCAGGGCCAGAAAAGCCCGTCTGGTGAAAAATGGGAGCAAGTTGACACAATGAAGGGTTTTCATTTTATTCCCTATAACACGAAGATACCATTTCTTTCGTGGCGCTTTATCGCGATTGCCCTGTCAACCATTGGCGTGGCGGCGTCCTTGATGCTGTTTTTTACGCAAGGGCTTAATCTGGGGATCGATTTTCGCGGAGGCTCCATCCTTGAAGTCAAATCGAAAACCGGCGCCATTGATATTGGCTGGTTGCGGAATCAGTCCCGCACGCTTGATCTTGGCGATGTACAAATCCAGGCGGTCAAGGATCTGTCAGGTCAGTCCGCTTGCGCAGATGATAGTTGCGCGATGATCCGTGTCGAGCTGCAACCTGGTGGTGACAAGGCGCAGCAACTGGCCTTGAACAAGCTCAAGAACCAGCTTGGCGACAAAGTGATTTATCGAAGTACGGAAGTGGTCGGGCCGACCGTTCAGGGTGAGTTGATCGAATCGGGTATAATCGCCGTTTTTGCGGCTATATTGGCAGTTTTGGTCTATATCTGGTTTCGATTTGAATGGCAGTTTGCCTTGGGTGCGGTGGCCGCGCTGGTCCACGATGTGTTGATGACCATCGGTATATTTTCCCTCTTGCAGATCGAATTTGGCCTGCCGATTGTCGCGGCTATCTTGACCATTGTTGGCTATTCCTTGAACGATACGGTGGTGGTGTTCGACCGGATCCGCGAAAACCTTCGCAAGTTTAAAAAGATGCCATTGCTTGAGCTTCTTGACATCTCGCTGAACCAGACCCTATCTCGCACAATTTTGACTTCGGTGACGACCTTGCTGGCCCTGCTTGCCCTGTATGTGTTCGGGGGAGAGGTCATTCGCGGCTTTACCTTTGCCATGATCTGGGGGGTTGTGGTCGGCACATATTCGTCGATCTTTATCGCCGCACCCATCCTGCAGGCACTCGATATTTCCCGCGACTGGAGCGGCAATGCGACAAACAAAAGTGGAGCTGGTGCCAAGTAGATCCTGTAGTCAGACAGGTAGTGAGGTCTGGACGCCATAATGCAATTACAAGACATCAGATTTGCCGGGCAACGTCTTATCTCGTCCTATGGTGACAAGGGCTTCTCGCTCAGCGATGGACGCTTTGAAGGGTCCATCATCATCTTGCCAACGGGGGCTGTGCCATTGCTGGCAGCCAGCGCATCCGATATCACGGCTGATTTGTTTGCACCGATATTCGAACAGCAAGATGATATTGAAATAGTCCTGCTTGGCACGGGTGCCAAGCAGCATTTTCCCAGCGGTGAAATCCGCAGGCTGTTCCTTGAACGCAATATCTCTCTGGAGCCTATGGATACGGGGGCAGCTTGCCGGACGTTCAATGTACTGGTATCCGAAGATCGGCGTGTTGCGGCAGCGCTGATTGCCATTTAGGGCAGTCATGACCTCCTCTCTAATCACACAAGCTGTTTTTGAAAGCGATTTCAATCGAGCGCTCAGCACCCGTTTTGCCGCAGCCAACAAGCGACACGGATTGCTATTGCTGTGCTCGTTTGATGGTGAGCTTGCCAAGATAGCTAGGCAAACATCAGACCCGCTGCTCCAACGGATCAGGACGCAGTTTTTTCGAGAGGCCTTATATGAAAAAGCTGGAGCAGGGCATTGGCTTGCGGCTGAATTGATCACCACATTTTCGACCCGGCAAAGCCTGTTTAGAGACCTTGAGGGGCTGATTGAAGCTCATGAATGTTCGCAGGACCAAGAGGCTTCATCGGCCGCAAGGTGGGATGGGTTTTGTCAACGCCAGTCTGTTTTGTTTCAACTGGCGCGCTCCTATCTGACAGATCGCCCGATCGAGACTGAAAAACAATTCTTTCATCAATGTGGATTGGCGTATGGCGGTGCTCTGTTGTTGTGTGAAAAATGGCATCAATCTGACCCTGCGGCTGAAACTGGTGGTTTAGATGAGTTTGGCGATGCAGGCGGCGGCATGGAACAATTTCAACAAATAGCAGCCGCCGCATTTAGCGAATTAAAAAGCCAGCTGCAAGCGGTGAGCCCCGTTGCCAGAGCAGCCATTTTACCCCTAGCGCTGGTGCCGCCATATTTGGACCTATTTCAGGCGTCAGACAAGACAGCCAAGCAGCCAATTGATCTGCACCCGGCACGCAAGGCCTGGATATTATGGCGGGCGGCTCGAAGGGGTTTTCGATAATAATCGTGCAGCGCGTAATCTGCTGTCCATCCGAACCGGATCGTTAAATATGAAATTGCCGACAATCAAGCATATCATTGCTTTCTCGATACTATTTATGAGCTGTTTTGGCGTGGCACCCGTCCGCGCTGATGGAGCGATCGAATGGCGGGTTGAAAATCCTTTTCGCCTGTTTCTCGATCCAAAACATGCCAATGCGCAAGTGGAAATCTATCGCACCTTAAGTGCGCAAGAGAAAAAAAAACCTGTCTTATCTATGGAGCGCAAGCTGGCTGCTAATAATCAGCGTGGTTGGGCTGAAGATGTTTTCACCAATACCTGCTGGGATAATACGCGTAACAGATATCGTTTTTGCCGCGGCAAAGAAATTGATTATATCGCCCCGAAAAAGCACAAGGTGCTGATCCGCTATACCGGTTCTTTTGAGCCAACCGACAGATGTGAATGGGCGTTTGTGCCAAACAGCAAGGGGTCCCGGCGTGGCCCCGCACACCGACAGGTCTCTTTGTGTAGCGATGAAGTCGGGTTCGATATTCCCTTTCCAAAGGGCGGGCGCATCAGTGTGGCGATCAAGGGGAGCAAAAAAGCCAACACCTCCCTGCGGGTCAAGGATATTTTTATCGTTGGAGTTGGCGACAGCTTCGCGTCGGGGGAGGGCAATCCAGATGATCCCGTCAAGTTCTCGGATGTGCGCTCTGCTGACTATGGCCTTGATCCCGACAATCGCCCCATGGCTGGATATCCAACCAGGCGCGGTGACTGGAAGCGTATTGGCGATGGAGCCTTTTTGAAAGAGGCGGCCAGATGGCAAAGCCGCGCCTGCCATCGCTCTTTGTATTCCTATCAGCTACGCACAGCGCTGCAACTTGCCATAGAAGACCCACATCGGGCGGTGACCTTTGCCGGATTTGCCTGCTCTGGATCGGAAATCACCGTTGGTATGTTTTTGCGCCACAAGGGAAATGAATGGGATAAAAACCCTCCCCAACTTCCTCAATTGAGCTATGTCTCCGAAGAACTATGTGGAAAAGGCGACAGCACTCCCAAGGACTACACATCGGGCTACACCCAGTTGGGCAAGCTGCCCGAATTGCAAAATATGGTGCTCAATAAATGCTATAAGCCACGCCGCAAGATCGACCTGCTCTTAGTGTCAATTGGCGGCAATGATGTCGGGTTCTCAAGCCTGGTGGCCAATGCGATCATGCAAGATAAAAGCTTGTTGAAGGATTTGGGTGGCTGGCTCGGCAGTGTCTATGGGGCGACAGAGGCCCGGCAGGCGCTGGGTGTCCTCAAAACGCGTTATACGGCGCTGAACAAGGCGTTCCACTATATGTTGAAGATCCCGTGGAAACAGTCTGATCGGATCATATTGTCCGCCTATCCACGTATGGAGCGGCGCGAAGACGGGGTCAGCCTTTGTCCATCGGGGAACGCTGGCATGTCTCTATATCCAGATTTTTCCGTGGTCAACAAGAAGCTTGAGGAAGCGTCCAGATTTGCCGATGAGCTGTTCGATTTGATGAAGTCATCATCAAAGGCTCATGGCTGGACATTTGTTGACGAGCACCGCGAACAGTTCGCCGCCCACGGCTTTTGTGCTGTGAGCCCGGATCAGCCTGACTTAATCGCCGAACAACTGGATCTGCCCCGATATGCTGACAAACAATGGTCTAGCTATCAGCCCAGCGAATTTTTGCCCTATGCCAGTCGCCAACGCTGGTTTCGCACCCCAAATGATGCCTTTATGACGGGTCACTTCCATACCAGCGGTGCCGTTTCAAACCGATTGATGCGGCACAAGCGGACAAAGTGGTTTCAGGTGGTGATGGCAGGCACCTATTCGGGGTCGTTTCACCCAACCGCAGAAGGTCATGCGGTAATCGCCGATGCGGTTGTTAAAAAGGCGCGCCGGATCTTGCGCAAATACGATAAATAGGGCGGCGCGTCAAAGGGTCAGCCATTGCGAAAAATCCTTGAGTGCCCGCTGGCTATGGGCCTGCTTGCGGGCCACGCCCTTTTGCTTGCCCTTCAGCTTTTTGCCATCCTCATCATGTGTGGGGGTATCGATTGGTGGAAATAATCCAAAATTGACATTCATCGGCTGAAAGCTTTTCTTGGCCAACAGATGACCGCCGGTAATATGTTCGATCAGAGCGCCGTGGGCGCAGGTTTTGGGAGGCGGGGGCAGGTCTTGGCCCTCATCGTCACTGTGCATCATGGCATGGGCGGCAAAGCGTCCGGCCAGAAGTCCCATGGCCGCTGACTCAACATAGCCCTCAACCCCGGTGATTTGTCCCGCAAACCGAATGTCGGGCTGGGCAATCAATCGAAGCGATTGATCCAGCAGTTTTGGACTGTTCAGGAAAGTATTGCGGTGCAGTCCGCCAAGGCGTGCGAACACGGCATTTTCCAGACCCGGAATTTTTCGAAATATGCGGGTCTGCTCGGCGTAAATCAGCTTGGTCTGGAAACCCACCATATTCCAAAGACTGCCAAGCGCATTGTCCTGCCGAAGCTGAATGATGGCATGGGGTTTGACGTCGGGATTATGGGGGTTGGTCAGGCCAACCGGCTTCATGGGGCCATAGCGCAATGTTTCAGGGCCACGCTCGGCCATCACTTCAATTGGCAGGCAGCCTTCAAAATAGGGGGTGCTTTTCTCCCACTCTTTAAAATCGGTTTTTTCGCCACTGACCAGGTCCTCGATAAAGGTTTCATATTGTTGTTTATCAAGGGCGCAATTTATATAATCAGCACCAGTACCACCAGGGCCGGCTTTGTCATATCGCGATTGAAACCAGACTTTATCAAAATCAATACTGTCTTTATGGATGATCGGGGCAATGGCATCAAAAAAGGCCAGCTCGTCATGTCCGGTCAGCTCCCCAATCGCTGCGCCAAGACTGTCCGATGTCAAAGGGCCGCTTGCAATGATCGTGAAGTTGGCATCTTGCAAGGGGATTTGCGATATTTCTCCGCGCTGCAACTTGATTTTTTCATGAGCCTCCAACCTGTCGCTCACATAATGTGAAAACTGTTCGCGATCAACGGCCAAGGCCCCACCTGCCGGCAGTTTTGTGGCATCTGCGGCTTCCATGATCCAAGAGCCGGCAAGCCGCATTTCCTGATGTAAAACACCAACGGCATTTTGATTGTGATCATCGGAGCGAAAGGAATTTGAACATACCAGCTCGGCGCAGCCATCGCTTTGATGGGCCTGTGTTGTTTTCACAGGGCGCATCTCGTGCAGCATAACGCTGATACCTTTTTGGGCGAGTTGCCAGGCGGCTTCGGATCCAGCAAGACCAGCACCGACAATATGTATTATTTTATTTTGATCCATGAATTCCTCAATGTTCATATCTACAAGAAGGCGAAAGTGTTTGCCTTTGGCTCGAATTTATTGTTTTAAGATTGTATTCCAATGCGCGTGTGCGGTTATGGCCTCTGTCCTTCGGGCCTTAGTGTGCTAAACAGGTGCAAAAAACAATCAAAATCGAGAGTGATCTCTGGCAAACAGCTCAATGCGAGTTGTTTTGTCATCTTGCTATTACGGAAGTACAGCAACACATGTCAAAAGGTTCCGACAAAATAAAAAAAAGCGTCAAGGATATTGCCAAGAGAGCAAATACCGAGGCCAAGCATTTAGCCCATGAGGCAGCGGAAGCTGCCATGCACGCCGCCCACAATGTCGGCGATATGAGCAGGGGAACACGAAGTTTTGTCGGACGACTTCCAGCCTTGCGTAGTCTTGGCTTCTTTTTTCGTGAAAAACGCTGGTTTTTTATCTCGATGATTGTTGGCGCAATCATCATCAGTATGCCGCAGGTATCTGGTCTTTCTGCCGATGGTCAAATCGTCATGGCGATGTCGGTGATGGCTGTGATCTTGTTTGTCACCGAGCCTATTCCACTGCCAACTGTTGCCCTGTTGATTATTGTCGGGCAGGTCTTGCTGCTTGGCACTGATTCAACCAAAGTGGCCAAATCCTTGATGAGCGACAGCGTGTTGTTTATCATGGGGGCGTTGATGCTTGCGGTGGCCGTTGTCAAACAAAAGCTCGACAAGCGGATTGCCTTTTTGATCGTCAAGGTGACGGGCACCAAAACCGCCAATATCGCCGTTGGTATCTCTGTTGTCTCTGGCGTGCTGGCCTCGGTGATTGGCGAACATACGGTCGCTGCGATGATGTTGCCGGTGGCGATTACCCTGATTACCCTGACCTCTGATGATCCAAAAGCCGTGCGAAATCTCGCTGCTGTGCTGTTGTTTTCAATCTCTTATGGTTGTTCAGTGGCGGGCATTGGCACACCGTCTGGCGGGGCGCGTAACGCCATCATGATCGGCTATTGGAAAGAGTTCTTCTTTGATCCAACCAATCCAGAGACCCAGAAATATATCATCGATTACATGACCTGGATTATCTATTGTTATCCGGTATTCCTCGCGCAATTGCCGTTTGTAACGATGATCCTGCTATATACATTCAAACCCGAATATTCCAATCTGTCGCGCGCCGTTGTAAAACTTCGCCAGCAGATCGTTGAAGAAGGCCCCATGAAACAAGGCGACTGGGTCGCCATTGCCGTGTTCTTCCTGACCTTCCTTGGGTGGATTTTATTCTCCGACACGATCGGCCTTGGAACCGTTGCCATTGCTGGCGCCGCTGCCTTCTTGATCATCGGGCTTGTGCACTGGAACGATGTCAATAATGGCGTCAACTGGGGGGTCGTGTTGCTCTATGCAGCCGCTATTTCCCTTGGTGTGCAAATGAAAGATACCGGTGCGGCCTCATGGATCGCCACCAGCTTCAAGGACATGTTGACCCCGATTGGTGTCGACCAGGGAATACCTCTTTGGATAGCATTGTCGGCCCTGACAACGGCCGTGACCAACACCATGTCAAATGGAGCGGCTGTTGCCGTGCTGGGTCCGATCGTTCTGCAACTGGCGCAATCTGCCGGTGAAAGCCCGATCATCATCGGCTTCATCACGGCTGTTTCTTCAGCCTTTGCCTATCTCACCGTCATTGGTACGCCAGCTTGTACCATTGTCTATTCCTCGGGATACCTCAAAACCACAGACTTTTTACTCGTGGGAATTCGTATGGTGGTCATGTCGACGATCATTCTCATGCTATTTGCGTCACTATATTGGCCACTGCTTGCCTAGGTGTCAGGTCCTGGTTGTTGGGTGTTGCAGATTGAATTTATGGTTTCCAAGGCTCGCCCCGAAATCTTGGGGGAGAGTGTCTATTTTGACTGCAAAGTAGATGGCTGATCAGGGCGGTGGATCCGCGCTGGCGCTTGTCTGGAGCGCCGTTTTATTCGACTGCATCACTACACCGTAAGCAGAAAGCTTGCGCTCTTGTCGCTGGTTGATTATATAACAACGGATCAAGGGGCCTTGCAAAGCTGCAAAACCTGTTGTCTAAAGGATTTGTTAGACATAAAGTCTATTCAATCGGTAAGATTTACGAGACCTTATTATTTCTGTGATCAAATGGTCGCAGGTAATAGGAATATCTGAGAAAAAGAACATGACGAACCAAGTGAGCAATCGACATACAGGGTCTATTGAGACCGCTCGATTCAGCACATTGCTGGAAGAAGGTGCCTCCGCACTATTCCTGCTGTTGCTCGCTGGCCTGTTACTGGCCCCAGAATCCCTTGGAAACACCCTTTTCCAGGTCCTGCGCCTTATGATCCCCTAAGCAGGGGCGGTCCCGTTTGCGGACGCGTGCTTTAGGGGTAAAACTTCATAAACATTGCGAAATTAGTGCGCCGTCGTATACTTGTGCGAGGCCGCCAACAAGGACCATTTCTCATGGGACAAAATATAACTGAAATTAAATCTGTTACCACCGTTAAATCTGACGCCGACCGGGTGATCATTTTCGATACCACGTTGCGAGATGGCGAACAGTCTCCGGGCGCATCAATGTCCTTGGAAGAAAAAATACAGGTCGCAGAAATTCTGGATCAAATGGGCGTCGATATTATCGAAGCTGGATTTCCAATCGCCTCTCCGGGCGATTTTGAATCGGTAAGGCAAGTGGCAAAAACCGTCAAATCTGCGTCCGTTTGCGGATTGGCCCGGGCCTCGAACAAAGATATAGATCGGGCCGGACAGGCTCTGCGCGATGCCGTCAACCCCCGCATCCATACCTTTATATCGACCTCCCCCGTGCATATGAAATATAAACTGCAAATGCAGGCCGATGAGGTACTGGGCATGGTGACCAGCAGTGTGACCCATGCGCGAAGCTATACCGACAATGTGGAATGGTCTGCCGAAGATGCCACCCGTACGGAGCACGATTTTTTGTGCCGGTGTGTGGAAGCGGCCATCAAGGCGGGTGCTGGCCCCATCAATATCCCCGACACAGTGGGCTATACGGTGCCCGAAGAAATGTACGCCTTGATCACTATGCTGCGCGAACGTGTCGATGGCGCTGATGAGATTATATTCTCCACCCATTGTCACGACGACTTGGGGATGGCGGTCGCCAATTCGCTGGCCGGCGTCAGAGCCGGGGCAAGGCAGGTGGAATGTACCATCAATGGCCTGGGCGAGCGAGCAGGCAATGCGGCGCTTGAAGAGGTCGTGATGGCGATTAACACGCGCAATGATGTGTTGCCGTTCTGGACCAATGTCGACCCGACCTTCATAACCCGCGCCTCCAAACTGGTCTCGGCAGTGACAGCTTTTGCGGTGCAGCCCAATAAGGCAATCGTTGGCAAAAATGCTTTCGCCCATGAGAGCGGTATTCATCAAGACGGAATGCCCAAAAATACCCAGACCTATGAAATCATGACCCCGGAAAGTGTCGGTCTGAAAGAAAGTTCGCTGGTGATGGGCAAACACTCTGGACGTCATGCCTTCAAGGAAAAGCTCAAAGACCTGGGCTATGCGCTGGCTGACAGTGAATTTCAAGATGCCTTCAAGCGCTTCAAGGATCTGGCTGACCATAAAAAACATGTGTTTGACGAAGACATTGAAGCACTGGTCGATGATCAGGTCTCCAAGGCCAATGAGAACATCAAAGTTGTCGCATTGACGGTTATTGCCGGAACGGGGGGGCCGCAAAAAGCCACCATCACCCTGGAGGTCGAGGGCCATCACGAAACCCGCGAGGCAACGGGTGAGGGGCCCGTCGACAGTATTTTCAATGCCATCAAGGAAATCGTCAATCACAATGGCCGATTGGCACTGTATCAAGTGAGCGCCGTGACGGCAGGCACTGATGCACAGGCCGAGGTCATGGTGCGTTTGTCAGAAGACGGCAGGGTCGTGACGGGACGCAGTGCCGATCAAGATACCATGGTGGCCTCCGCAAAGGCCTATATCAGCGCCCTCAACAAACTGCTGGCCAAGCGCCAAAAAGAAGATGTTGATGCCAAGCTGCATATTGTTGAATAGCTGGTGCATTGATTGAAGCTTCTCGGGCTCTCCAGCAAAAACTGGAGGGCCTCGATGCGATGAGGCTTTTCGACCAGGGGAGTAAATGGTGATCCCGGGAGGATTCGAACCTCCGACCTTGAGCTTAGAAGGCTCCTGCTCTATCCAACTGAGCTACGGGACCAATTGACAATAATTTCTGGGCGTTTCCATGTAAAAAACAATCTGCGCCTATAAATTCAGGAAATTGCCATGTCTGATTGAATTTAATGGCCTTCCTTGCCAGAAAAGGCAATAATTATCCAGATGATTATCATCGTAAATGAAAAATATTTGCTTTATGGGTGAAAATTAATAAATCTGCTCATTGACAGCGGTGGGAAATTGACCATTTTGGCAAGCAGGGTGTATAAAGCCTATCGTCCAGCAGGGAGCGTTCTTTGCTCCTGTGTAATTGTATAAACCCAGATCGAGAGAGAAAACCCATGCGTTGGAAAGGTCGTCGCCGGAGTGACAATGTCGAAGATCGGCGCGGTCAAGGTCGTAGCGGAGGGTTTCCCTTGCAGCTTCCGCGCTCAAGAGGGGCGCGTCGCGGTGGCGGCATGGGGATCATGGGCATTATAATTGTCGTTGGCATTATGATCTTTTTTCCTCAGTTCGGTAAAATGATTCTTGGAGGCGGTGGTGGCACTGGCTTTCCAGGTCTAGAGCTGCCGGGCATGCCCGACAGTTCTGCCAATCGACAGATTGCTCCCGATCAGACACGTCAAAGGCGCAGCGCCGGAGCGCCCCGTGGCGGTATGGAGGACCGATATGCCTCCAGAACCGACAGAAATAAAGTAAGCGACGAGATGCGCGGATTTTCGTCTGTGGTGCTTGCTGATACCGAGGATGTCTGGACCAATATATTTAATCGTATGGGACGGACCTATCAAGAGCCTAAAATGGTGATGTTTTCGGGGTCGACCAGAACGGCCTGCGGCGTTGGCATGCGCCAGATGGGGCCGTTTTATTGTCCCAGCGATAAGAAAATCTATATTGATACGGCGTTCTATCAAGAGCTCTCACAAAAATTTGGGGCCTCTGGAGATTTTGCACAGGCCTATGTCATTGCCCATGAAGTCGGGCATCATGTGCAGACATTGCTGGGGATTACCGGCAAGGTGCAGAAATATAAAATGCGCCATGGTCAAAAAAGTCTCAAATCGAATAAGATTCAAGTACGCATGGAACTACAGGCAGATTGTATGGCCGGTGTCTGGGCGAAAAGGGCCGATCGCGCCAAGAATATACTCGAACGAGGGGATCTGGAAGAGGCTTTGAACGCGGCCAACGCCATTGGCGACGACAAGATCCAAAAACGCACGACCGGCTATGTCGTGCCCGACAGCTTTACACACGGCTCTTCCAAACAAAGAGTGGAGTGGTTCAAAAGGGGCTTTGAACGAGGCGATGTGGCGACTTGCGATACGTTCTCGTCGTAGCGCCCGCCGGATGATCGACAGTCAGGTGCTCCGCACGCACGCTCCAGAAGCTTTTTTGTTGTCCGCGAAGAAAATGGTATCCAGGGACCGCCTGCCAAACATCATTTAAGGTGTTTGATTAACACCGATTTTGCATGTCAATCGGAGTTTGAATATCCTCGATCCAATGCGACAAACTCACCGATAGGATCTTGTTGATTTGCAATGTGGCGGTCATTTGGTGTTGAATGTGGAGGCGTCGTTCAAACTGCACATCAAAATTTGGGAGAATATATCATGAAAGTCAATGTTGGTTCATTTGATCGCACATTGCGTATCATTGTTGGTCTTGTCCTGCTGTCCATGACACCGCTTATAAGCGGAATGATGGCGAATATGCTGGGGATGTCCCTTGGCTCGCCGCTTGGCAACATCGCCTGGATCGGCGTCATACCCCTATTTACAGCGCTTGTTGGCTGGTGCCCTCTTTACTCGATCATTGGCATCAAGACCTGCAAGGCTTCCTAAAGGAACGTATCGTCAATCCATAAAAAGAGCGCTCGTCTTTTGCAGAGGAACGCTCTTTTTTATATCTTGATATAGGCTGGACGCTTATCTTCCAGCGGTTGTTATCTTACCCAGGCCACCACTTTGATAATTTGTTTCCTGACATTCAATATTGGCATTTGACATTTTTTGACAATGGCTGACAGCGGCGCTCTTTCGCTCAAAGGGTCCTGCTATCAACGAATATAAAGGGAGCTCGGTGGTCCCTTTATATATGAAGTGGGCTTTGAGGCCCTTCAGCAAAGCCGGGTTCGACTTTTTCAGACTGTTCCAGTGGCGCTCCAGCGAATCAATTGATCGCGCCGAGGCCAGGTCAATTCCATAATTATTGGTTTGAGGATCAACGGTAAGCTGCATGACATTGTCCTCTGCCGTCAAGGGCAGGACGTTAATCGAAACATTTTGAGTAGGCTTGGGCGCTGGTGGATTGACAACCTTGTTTTCGGCATTGTTTTCGCTTGCTTGATCAGGAAGAGAGGCCGTGTTTGGACCAAGTGCTTCTTCCAGATTTAACAGTTTTTGCGACAGTTTTTGCTCGCGATTGGTTAATTCCTGGACATGGGCACGAAGGGCGGCAACTTCTTGTCGCACTGGTGTTGAGACAGGAGAATTGAGAATATTACTCTGCGCAACCATTGGACTGTTCGAGCGCTGATTGCCAGTTCCTGTCGCCAGAAAACCAATATAGCCCATGGCAACGAAGCCAGCCATTGACCAAACTGCAACCAGTCCATTCTTTTGAATGAAGCTCTTTTTTTTCACTTGGGGCATGATAAGTCTGTTAAACCGTCTTTGTTAGTCTAAATGGCCGCATTACGTACCAGAAAGAACGCCTTATATACCTATATCAAGACCTACAACAAGCATAAATCTCAACGCAATGGTTACCATGCTAACGCTATATGGTTTTTTTTGTTTTAATATGTCAAAAGAAACGCATTCAGCGGGTTTGAAAAGAGCACGTATCTCATGAGACACTATGGCACGATCAACTCCTAACACAAAACCCAAATTCAACGCTGCAAGCAAGGTTTGTACGATTTACTCAAGACAGAAAGGATGGTCATGGGCGCCGACTTATTAACCATTACACTGGCCGCTGGTATGGGAACGCGCATGCGCTCTTTTATCCCAAAGGTTTTGCATCCCATCGGGGGGCGCTCGATGCTGGCTCATGTTCTGTCATTGGCGGTTGAGCTTGGCGGCACCAAAAACATAGTGGTGCTTGGCCCCGAGCTTGAAGAAACGCAAGAAACGGTCGTCCCGGCGCAAATCTGTGCACAAACCGTCATCCAGACACAGCGCCTTGGTACGGCCCATGCGGTTTTGAGCGCAATTGATCACATAAGCAGTCATGATGGGAATGTCCTGATCTTGTATGGGGACACGCCTCTGCTGACAATTGAGACACTACGCAAGCTAACTGCGAGCCTTGATGATGGAGCCGATAT
The DNA here is from genome assembly GCA_024279115.1 of Alphaproteobacteria bacterium. GTDB lineage: Bacteria > Pseudomonadota > Alphaproteobacteria > Rhizobiales > JAKIUO01 > JAKIUO01. The sequence goes on along the minus strand of JAJRRW010000016.1, from coordinate 28,488 downwards.
CGTCGTTCTGGGTTTTGATGCGGCTGATCCCACCGGCTATGGCCGTCTTTTGCAAGATACTGATGGATCTTTGCTGGCCATTCGAGAGCATAAAGATGCCGATGAGCGCGAGCGAGCGGTCAACTTGTGCAATTCTGGCGTGTTTGGCTTTAAGGCGGACAAGCTACCTGACTTGTTGTCGCGTATTAAAAATGACAATGCGAATGGTGAATATTATCTCACTGATACCGTCGAGCTCGCCAAGGCGGATGGTCTGGAAGTGGCGATTGTCACTTGTCGTGAACTCGAGGTGCTGGGCGTTAATTCGCGCCAGCAACTAGCATCGGCTGAAAAGATCTATCAATGCCGGAAGCGAAGCGAGGTCATGGAGGGCGGGGCCACTCTTCTGGACCCGGACAGTGTCTATTTTAGTTATGATACGAAAATAGGTAAAGATGTGCTGATCGAGCCAAATGTGTTTTTTGGCCCCGGAGTTACCGTTGCCGATAATGTCCATATCAAAGCGTTTTGTCATCTGGAACAAACACAGATTGGCAAGGGCGCGGCGATCGGCCCCTATGCACGATTGCGCCCGGCGGCCGTGATAGGAGAAAATGCCAAGGTGGGGAATTTCGTTGAAATCAAGAAATCGACGATCGAAGAGGGGGCAAAAGTGTCTCATCTCACCTATATCGGCGATGCCCGCATTGGCAAAAACGCCAATATCGGAGCCGGAACCATCACCTGCAATTATGATGGCTTTAACAAGCATTTCACCGATATTGGCGAAGGGGCCTTTATCGGCTCCAACAGTGCGCTAGTGGCTCCCGTTAAAATCGGTGACGGGGCCTTTGTTGGCTCGGGGAGCGTTGTGACGCGCAATGTGGACAAAAATTCGCTGGCGGTGTCACGTGCCAAACAGCGCCAAATCGACGATTGGGGCATCAAATTCCGGAGAATGAACAAGAGTACCAAGGTCAAGAAGCAAGAAAGCTCATAAGCTGGCTCATCCCGGGGCGCATAAATTATTTACCCACAGCAAAGTTAACGCAACAGCTTGAAACTTTAAGTGACTTGTCAAATCCGCTCGATAAGGAAATATCTATGGACAAGGACGTTTTGCACGGCTTTTGCATTGCAATCTGCCAAGCGGCTATTTGAATTTGTCAAACCTCTAAACGACGATGAACAGGAGACTTCCCTATGTGCGGTATTGTGGGGATAATAGGAACACAGCCCGTCGCCGATGACCTGGTTGATGCTCTCAAACGGCTCGAATACAGGGGCTATGATTCGGCAGGTATTTCCACCGTTGAAAACGGCGTGCTCGGGCGGCTTCGCGCCAAGGGCAAACTGAAAAATCTACAAAAACGTCTGAATGAGGCCCCTCTCAATGGCCATGCCGGCATCGGTCATACCCGTTGGGCCACTCATGGGGCCCCCAATGAAAGCAACGCGCATCCGCACATGACCGACAGGGCGGCGGTGGTTCACAATGGCATCATCGAAAATTTCAAAGCCCTGCGCGACAAACTTGAAAGCGAAGGGGTGAGTTTTGAATCCGACACCGATACCGAAGTTATTGTTCATCTGATAGGGGAAGAGCTGGCCAGCGGGCGCACCCCCGAGCAGGCGGTGCATAAGGTTCTTTTGCAATTAGAGGGAGCTTTTGCCATCGCCATCATTTTTGGCGGGCATGATGATTTGATGATCGGGGCGCGTCGTGGCAGCCCCTTGGCCATTGGCTATGGCCAAGACCAGATGTATCTGGGCTCGGATGCCATCGCCCTGGCCCCCTTTACAGACCGTGTTTCTTATCTTGAGGATGGTGATTGGGTGATTTTAACGCGATCATCGGCGACTATTCTGGATGAAAGCGGACAAGAAGTAGAGCGCAAGATAACCAAATCATATGCCTCGGCGATGCTGGTCGACAAAGGCAATCACCGGCATTTTATGGCCAAGGAAATTCATCAGCAGCCAGAAGTCATTGCCCACACACTTGGCCACTATATAGACCTCTCGAAGAATATCGTAAAAATTCCAGACTTCGATATTGATTTCAAGACATTGCCACGCATCACCATATCAGCTTGCGGCACCGCCTATTATGCAGGCCTGGTGGCAAAATACTGGTTTGAGCGTTATGCGCGTTTGCCGGTTGAAATTGATGTCGCATCCGAAATGCGCTATCGCGAAGCTCCCATGGAGCCAGGCGGTCTGGCTTTGTTCATCTCGCAATCAGGCGAAACGGCTGATACTCTGGCGACCTTGCGCTATTGCCGCGAGCAAAAACAACATGTTGCTGCTGTTGTTAATGTCAAGGAATCGACCATTGCGCGCGAATCAGATGCCGTATTGCCAACCTTGGCCGGGCCGGAAATCGGCGTTGCGTCCACCAAGGCCTTCACGTGTCAGTTGACTGTTCTGGCCTGCCTTGCCATCAAGGCAGGACGCGAGCGCGGCCACATCAATAAGGCCGAAGAAATCAATCTGGTGACACAGCTTGTCGAGCTGCCACGCCATATTTCCAGTGTTTTGAAAGATGAGCATCTGTTCGAGAAAATCGCCCATGATCTCGCTCATAAACGCGATGTGCTTTATCTGGGGCGCGGCAGTAGCTTTCCCATTGCTCTTGAAGGGGCGCTGAAGCTGAAAGAGATTTCCTACATTCATGCCGAGGGCTACGCCGCGGGAGAATTGAAACATGGGCCTATTGCTCTGATTGATGAGGACGTTCCTGTGGTGGTGGTGGCGCCAAAAGATGAGCTGTTTGAGAAAACCGTTTCCAACATGCAAGAGGTCGCCGCGCGAGGCGGGCAGATTATTCTCCTGACCGATGACCGCGAAGCGGCCGCAGCGTTCAATCCCGCATCAAGTTTTGTTGTCCCCAAAGCGCACAGTTTCACCAACCCTTTGCTGTTTGCCGTTCCTGTACAACTGCTTGCCTATCATACGGCCGTTGTCATGGGGACAGATGTCGACCAGCCGCGTAATCTGGCGAAATCGGTGACCGTTGAATAGCTGCAGGCGGTGACTATTTTGCGGTTTTACACCCAAAATGCAATATCGTGTTCACATTGTCGCTGTTTTGCCCCAATCCTTTGTTTGACCAGTGAAAGGGTCTTCGCGTATCATTCACTTGTTGGACAGACCCGCTGATATATACAACTGGATTGGCAAAGCGATGCATTTGGGAACTGGAATGGGATATTTACAATTATCCGCTGTTTTGATGGCGGGATTGCTTTTGGTGGCGCCGACCTTGGTCAGGGCTGATGCGGCCCTGTTGAAAAAGGCTGATCAGCAGATCTCTGTCAAGAAATTCAAAGTAGCGGTTCGTACGATCACCAAAGCCATGAATGACGGCACTCTTTCCGATAAGCAGATGGCCCAAGCGCTTTACAAGCGCGGTCTCGCCTATAATGGTACCAAAAGACATAGCGCGGCGATCGCCGACCTGACCGGCGCTATATGGCTTGGCAAGCTTGATGGAGCGTCTCAAAAAGGGGCTTTCCAGCAGCGGGGCATCGCATATCAGAGCACCGGCCACAATAAGCTGGCACGTAAAGATTTTGCAAAATCTGCACGTCCGGCCGTGGCGACCGTGCAAAGCCCGTCGAGAAAACCAGCAACCGCGCCAGCGGCCCCGCCAATTCCCGCTTTTAGCACAGTCGTACGTTCTGAAAAAAACAGCAAGACAGCGGCGCAGACAAAAGTTGCCGCCAAGCCTGTGGCTAAAAAGAAAGCAGTGATCCCGGCATTTCGAACGACAATCGCCGCTGAATAATCGCCCGTGACAATCTGCATGAAGGCCGAGCTTCTTTGTGCTTCAACAAGCTTTGCTGAAAATTGTGCTTCTCAAAGATTACGCACTCAACATACCCGAACATTTCCTGTATATGGTGCCACTCAAAGATTTGATGATTGAGGGCTTGATGTTGAAAACGAACATGAATAAATGGAACGGCAATGAACGATAAAAACTCATCGAATAAGGACGAACCGCAAGGCTTGCACAAGCTGGCACCGACTGACTTGCCGGTCAAGAGAGTCGGCATAATCGCGCGGTTACGCAATTATTTTTTCACCGGGCTTATCGTTGTCGGGCCGGTCAGTATTACCATTTATATCATTTGGTAGATCATCAGTTTTGTCGATAATTCCGTCAAACCTTTGTTACCAAAAATCTGGCAACCCGAAACACATGACATGACCATTCCAGGTGTCGGGGTGGCATTTTCCATCATCATATTGATCATTGTGGGCGCGTTCGTTGCCAACCTGTTTGGGCGCACCATTATTAGTTTTGGTGAACAGATTGTTGGACGCATGCCGGTTGTGCGCGGCGTGTATGGGGCGCTAAAACAGATTTTTGAAACGGTTTTGTCACAAAGCCAGACCAGTTTTCAAAAAGTTGGCATTATTGAATATCCGCGACGCGGACTTTATTCGATCGTATTTGTGTCGACAAAAACATCCGGTGAAATCCACCACAAATGCAACCGGTCTGACGAAGGTATGCTGAGCATCTTTTTGCCAACCACCCCTAATCCCACATCTGGATATTTGCTGTTTGTGCCGCGAGAAGATGTGACGATCCTTGACATGAAAGTCGAAGATGCCGCCAAAATGGTGATATCGGCAGGGCTTGTGGTACCCGATTATCAAGATGGCTTGAAAGAGCTGGTTGAGGGGGCGGATCAGGCCGCAGCGGTGGAGGGAGAGGGAGAAGGAAAGGCTGAGGGAAAGGGAGAGACACTCGCTTCGCCAATCCCAGAACCTGCATCCCAAAATTCCGATAAATAGCAATCTACTGGTCTACCTCACTTTGAATGCCGGGTGATTGCATTCGCATTAAAAAAAACGCTCCCTGGACAAGCTGAGCCGCGTTAGCGGTGAAGTGCTGATCCGGGGCAAAGGAGCATAAAAAAGGTGGGTTGTGCAGCATTTTCACTGGACCCCCGGGCAAGCCCGGCGAGCCGAAATGTTGCAATGTGGCTCCATCGCAGCCCGATACTTTTAGAGAAAAAATTACTATCCAGACCGCAGCAGCTTGGCGGCCGCATCGCGTTCGAACAGATAGAGCAAGGTTTTAAGCGCTATGCCGCGTTTGGAGGTGAGGCTTGGGTCACGCGACAAGATGAGCTGGGCATCATCTCTTGCTGCTGCCAGTATCTCGCTATGTTCGGGCAATCTGGCAAGCGAAAATTCAGGCACCCCGCTTTGCTTTGTTCCCAACAGTTCGCCGCCGCCACGCAGGCGCAAATCTTCTTCTGCGATGCGAAAGCCATCTTCGGAATCGCGAATGACCGTGAGGCGCGACTGTCCGGTTTTGGAAAGGGGACCTTGGTAAAGTAAAATACACGATGATTGCTGGTCACCGCGTCCCACCCGTCCGCGCAACTGATGCAGTTGCGACAGACCAAAACGCTCTGCATGTTCGATCACCATAATCGTTGCGTTGGGGACATTGACACCAACCTCGATGACGGTGGTGGCCACCAGAATACCAAGCTCTCCCTCAGAAAAGCTTTTCATGACGGCATCTTTTTCGTCCCCCTTCATGCGCCCGTGCACGAGCCCGACCCTATCGCCGAAATGTCCTTGCAGCCAGGCGTGGCGCTGGTCGGCAGCGGCCAGGTCAAGTTTTTCTGATTCTTCCACCAGTGGGCAGACCCAGTAAATCTGCGTCCCCGTCGCCAAGGCGCGCTGCAAGCCGTGCAACAGCTCGTCGATGCGATCAACGGGCAGCACTCTGGTGGTGATGGGTTTACGCCCCGCTGGCTTGTCGGTGAGCTGGGAGGTTTCCATATCTCCATAATTGGTCAAGAGCAGGGTGCGCGGGATGGGGGTTGCGGTCATGACCAGCACATCCGTGTCGGCCTCCTTGCCCTTGCTTTGCAATTGCATGCGTTGTTGCACGCCAAAGCGATGCTGCTCGTCGATGATGGCAATGCCAAGATCGGCAAACTCCACATCATCTTGAAACAGGGCGTGCGTGCCGACCAGCATATCTAGTTCGCCATTTTGGAGCCTTTCGAGCAAGGCCTTGCGCGACTTTCCCTTCTCGCGGCCAGTCAGTAAAGCAACGCTAAATCCGGCCTTTTCAGCCATGTGGCTAAATTCATGAAAATGCTGGCGGGCCAACACCTCGGTGGGGGCCATCAATGCGGCCTGTGTCCCAGCTTCCACGGCGGCTGCCATGGCAAGCATGGCAATAACGGTTTTTCCCGACCCCACATCGCCTTGTAAAAGCCGCAACATGCGGTCCGGGCTGGCCATGTCCTGATAGATATCTTCAAGAGAGGATTTTTGTGATCCCGTCAGCTCGAATGGCAATAGTGATAATATTTTATCGCGCAAACCATGGCCCATTTTGAGCGCTCGTCCCGTGCCTTTGATTTCGCTATTGCGCATCAGGGCAAGGGCCAGCTGACTGGCCAATAGCTCGTCATAGGCAAGGCGCTTTCGAGCGTTGGCGATTGGCAACAGATCGAGCAGTTCTTGTGGCTGATGAACCATGTGCAAGGCCTTTGAAAAACCGGGCCATTTTTGTTGTTTGAGCCATTCCCCATCTTGCCATTCGTCAAGTTCGGGAATGAGCTCGATCGCACTATTGACGGCGCGGCGCATGATCTTGCCGCTGACCCCGGCGGTCAAGGGATAAACCGGTTCAATCAATTGCAGTGTCTTGAACTCTTCCTCGGTGACCATATAATCTGGATGGGTCATTTGCAGTTTGGCGCCATAGCGTTCCACACGGCCAGACAAGATGCGTTTTTCGCCAAGTGGCAGCATGCGTTCAAGATAGTTTTTCTGGCCACGAAAAAAGATCAGCTCCAGCTCTCCGGTATCATCCGCACAAAAGACCCTGTAGGGGACTTTTTTGTTGCCAGGAGGCGGCGGTACATGTCCTGTCACCGTTACCTCGATGGTGGCCAGCCCTCCTGGTTCGGCCGCGCTTATCGTCGGGCGATGGCGGCGATCATTTATCCCCGTTGGAAAATGCCATAAAAGATCAATCACCCGTGGATCAGTGCGTTCAACAGTGGTATTAACGAGCTTGGTCAGTTTCTCGGAAAGTTTCGGGCCGATCCCGTCAAGGCTTTGCGCTTTGGCAAAAAGAGCATGGAGTTGAATGGGCCGCATGATCAGTACCACATTGGGGCGAGGCTTTTGGCGCTTGAGCGATTCGCTTTTAATAAGTTTGTGAGCGAAATTGGGTTCTCTTGACGAAAAAGGCAAGCCTTTGGGTGCACAAGATGGTGTATTGGGCCGCTCAAAAAGCGATAATTGACGTGCATGTACTAAGCTCGGCATGAAATTACTCGACTGTGAACAAACAAAGAACTACGGATTAAGTCATGCGCTCAAATGATGACACTGATGTGACGAATAAGGAGCTGGGGATAAAGCGCCAGCGGGCTCTTTATCGTGCCGCTCACCGTGGCACGAGAGAAATGGACTTTTTGCTGGGGCATTATGCCAAGGCAATCGTGCCCGAACTGGACGAAGCTGGACTGGCCGCATTTGAAGAGCTGATGGAACTTCCCGATCCGGTCTTGGCCGGGGCGCTGGTGGACGGGGTGGGTGAGTTCGATGAACAGACCAAGGCACTGATCGATCGCATCAGAAAGTTTCACAAAATAATCAGGTAATGGATCATAACGTGGGTGAATATCAAAAAAATCTTGAGCTGGTGGCCTCAACGGCCCCGCGCCTGGTGGTGTCGGGCGTCACAGAGGGGCTTGATGCCTTATTGCTTGGCGATGTGGCCAGGACGCGCTTTGCGCAAGGTCCGGGGCTGGCGCAGCCCGTTTTACACATAGCAAGGGATGACAAGCGGCTTGAAGCACTTGCTATGAGCTTGCGGTTCTTTGCGCCTGATGTGAAGTGTATTGTGCTGCCGGCGTGGGATTGCGTGCCTTATGATCGGGTATCGCCCAATACCGAGATTGCCGGGCGCCGGATCATGGCCCTGGCGCGGATGATCGGCGTGCCAAAATGGAAAGCACCTGTTGTTATCTTGACGACCATGAATGCTGCACTGCAAAAAATTCCGTCCAAAAAATTCGTTCGCTCGTCGATCCTCAAATTGCTGCCGGGGCGGGTGATCCCCATGAACAAGATTGCCGCGCATCTTGATAAAAGTGGTTATTTGCGCGTTGGCACGGTTATGGATCATGGCGATTATGCCATGCGGGGGGATATTATTGATCTGTTCCCGCCCGGGCGCTCCAAACCAGTGCGGCTCGATTATTTTGGCGATGAGCTGGAAACCATCCGCAGCTTTGAGACCGAAACCCAGCGTTCTGGCGATCAGCTCTCCAAGCTTTTATTGATGCCCGTCAATGAGTGTGCGTTTGGCGATGAGGCGCGTTCAAGTTTTCGCCAGCGATACACGGCCTTGTTTGGGGCCGTAACAAGCACCGACCCGCTATATGAGGCGATCAGCAACGGTGTGCGGTTTGAAGGCATGGAGCACTGGTTGCCTTTGTTTCATGAAGACCCGCTGGAGAGCGTGTTTGATTATCTGCCTGACGCTCATATCAGCTTTGACCATTTATATGAGGAGGTGCGCAGCAACCGCCTCGAACAGATCAACGATCATTATGACAGCCGCGTACAATCGCTTGAGCAAAAAACCTTCGGCGGCGCCCCCTACAAGCCGCTGCCGCCAGAACAGCTCTATTTGAGCCAGCAACAATGGGACGACAAGATCAACGCTCATTGCGCCCGGCTGCTGACCCCGTTCGAGTTGCCCCAGGGCAAAGAGGGCGTTCCCGTGGTGTCGCTACAAGGCAAGCTGGGGCGCAGTTTTGCCGCAGAACGTGCGAGCGAAGGTGGCAATGTTTATGAAAGCGTCGTGACCCATATCAAGGCACTTCACAAAGCCAAAAAGCAGGTTGTTATCGCCAGCTGGAGCGCTGGGGCGCGCGAGCGCTTGAACCATCTTTTGACCAATCATGGTTTAACACGCACGCAACTGGTCAAAGGTTGGAATGAGGCGCGCAATATGGGGGTCGGGGTCACCGGCTTTGCTGTTCTTGGTCTCGAACAAGGCTTTTCAACGCCGGATTTTGTTATCATCGCCGAGCAGGATATTCTTGGTGATCGTCTGATCCGCAAGGTGAAAAGCCGCTCTAAGGCCGCCGATGTGCTGACCGGTGTCAACGATATTACCCTTGGCGATGCCGTTGTGCATGCAGATCATGGCATTGGCCGCTTTCAGGGGCTGCGTACCATTGATGCTGATGGCGCTCCTCATGATTGTATGGAACTGCATTATCATGGCGGGGACCGTCTATATCTGCCTGTAGAAAATATCGAGCTGTTAAGCCGTTATGGCGGGCACGAAAGTGTTGTGCTCGACAAGCTGGGGGGGGCGGCATGGCAGGCCCGCAAAGCCAGGCTCAAACAACGCATCCGTGACATTGCCGAAAAACTGATCAAGCTGGCCGCATTGCGTGAATTAAAGACAGCGCCCGTCATGAGCGTACCGCAAGGCGATTACCAGGAATTCACGGCGCGCTTCAAATTCGAACCAACCGAAGATCAGCAAGAGAGCATCAATCAGGTCTTTGAGGATCTGGAAAAAGGCCGCCCCATGGACCGGTTGGTCTGCGGTGATGTGGGCTTTGGCAAAACCGAAGTTGCCTTGCGCGCCGCTTTTGTTGCGGCCATGAACGGTCATCAAGTCGCGCTGGTGGTGCCAACGACGCTGCTGGCCCGCCAGCATTTCAAAACCTTCAAAGAGCGCTTTGAGGGGTATCCTGTGCACGTTGAACAAGCCTCGCGTCTGGTGGGTGGCAAGGAGCTTAAACTGGTCAAGGAAGGGCTGGCAAAAGGCACCGTTGATATTGTTATTGGCACCCATGCCCTGTTGGCAAAAAACCTCAAAATTGCTAATCTGGGCCTGCTGATCATCGACGAAGAGCAACATTTTGGCGTGCAGCACAAAGAGCGCATCAAGAATATGCGCCAGGACGTGCATGTGCTGACGCTGACTGCGACCCCCATTCCGCGTACCTTGCAAATGTCATTGTCAGGAGTGCGCGGCCTGTCCTTGATCACCACACCGCCTGTTGATCGTATGGCTGTACGCAGTTTTGTGACGCCATTTGACCCGATGATCCTGCGCGAAGCGCTTTTGCGCGAGCGTTTTCGTGGTGGTCAGTGCTTTTATGTTGTGCCGCGCATCAAGGATCTGCCTGATATAGAAGAATTTTTGCAAGAGCAGGTGCCCGAATTGAAGGTGGCTGTGGCCCATGGGCAGATGCCAGCGGGGCGACTTGAAGATATAATGACGGCATTTTATGATCGCCAATATGACGTTTTGCTCTCAACCACCATCGTTGAATCAGGTCTTGATGTGCCAACAGCCAATACGCTGATCATTCACCGCGCTGACCAGTTCGGTCTGGCGCAGCTCTATCAGCTTCGCGGGCGGGTCGGTCGCTCCAAAACCAGGGCTTACGCCTATTTCACAACAGAACCCGGCAAGACCATTACGCCGGGCGCGCAAAAACGCCTGAAAGTATTGCAATCGCTTGATACCCTTGGCGCAGGCTTTGCGCTGGCCAGTCATGATCTGGATATCAGAGGAGCGGGTAATCTGCTTGGAGAAGAACAGTCAGGCCATATCAGGGAAGTCGGCTTTGCTCTTTATCAATCCATGCTCGAAGAAGCGGTTGCCATGTTGCGCGGCGGCGGCGGCGAGAACGAACTCGAAGACCAGTGGTCCCCGCAAATTTCCATTGGGACCTCTGTTCTCATTCCTGAAAATTATGTCAGCGACCTGCAGGTTCGCATGGGGCTCTATCGCCGTCTTTCCACACTGGTTGATGCCACTGAAGTAGACGGCTTTGCCGCCGAGCTGACAGATCGCTTTGGCTCTTTGCCCTGCGAAGTTGATCACTTGCTGGAAATCGTCAAAATAAAAGTCTCGGGCCGTGTCGCCGGGGTGGCATCGGTCAATGCCGGGCCAAGAGGCGCGGTCGTTGCGTTCCACAAGGATACACCACCAAATCCCGACGGCATCTTATATTTCATGCGCCAAAAACCATCTGTTGTGAAAATTCAGCCGGATCAGAAAATGATCTACAAGGCCGATTGGAGTAATGAAGAAAAACGTCTGAAAGGAGCAGCCCGGCTGGTGCTGGAGCTGGCTGAAATCGCCCAAAACATCAACGCACCGGCGCAATGAGCGGTCAGGATGCGACTTTTCGGTATTCGGTGACAGGACCGCCCCCGAGCAGGATCGAATTGCCCGGCCCCTGAAACGCGGTCAATCCGGTATCAAGCCAGTCCTCATCAAAACGGTTTTTGAGGGACACCCATTCCAGCGAGGTTTTGAGAGACAGGGCATCTGGAAATATGCGCCCCTTTACGTGCAAGCGGTCATTTTTGATCTCGGCACCAGCCAGGCAGAGCTGTTCATGCGTCGTCGAGGCCAGACAGATGCGGCCCTGTTCGAACAATCGCGCTGGCTCATTATTGTGGTATTTTACAGGGACCGAGCCAAGCCCTCCCAGATTCCATAAATCATATAAATCCAGTGACGGCAGCACTTCGAGATCACAACCCGGCAAATGGCTGTCACGGCGAACGATGGCAAGTTTTTGAGGGACGGGGAGATCATTTTTCAACAGATAGCCAATCACCTGCTCGGGGGCTGCAAAATAGCTGAAACTTTTGGCCCGCATCTGATCGCGCAATACGGCAAAATCAAATGGATGGTGCAGGGACAGGCAACAACCCGACATCAGCCATGGATAAAAATGTGCGGCCAGCCCCGGCACAGACGACAGTGGATAGGCGCTCAATATATGATCGCTGGCGCAAAGCTGTAGCTCCAGCACATGCAGCAAACCGTTTGAAAGGATCTGTCCGCTATTATGGGGGACGGGGGTAATGGGATCTATATAGGTCACCAATCCAAGGTCGCTCAAGGCGCTATTGGCGCCAAGCGTGCCAAAAGGCTCGTCGCGCGCTTCTGGTTGCGGATCGAAAAGCGGTGTTAAATCGCTGACCCCTTCGGCAATATCGTAGCCCACCCCCATGACGAACCGCACATGCATATGGGCAAATGCCAGCTCGCGCATGTTTTCCGAGTAATTGACATCATTGAGCTGACCACAACTGATCAAGGCTTTGGGCTTGAGGCGCTCAAAAGAGCGAGAGATTTCATCAAGCGACCAGGACAAAGGGATCAGGCAAGGGACCAGCCCCGCCCGCATCAAGGCAAGCACAAGCACAGGTGTGTCTGAAAAGTTCGGCATTTGCAGTGCCACATAATCGCCTCGCGCCAAGCCAAGGGCACTGATCCTGATTGCCAGCCTGCTCACGGTGGCCTCCAACGCCTGAAACGTATAGGCTCGCAAGGGAGGGTTATCGGAGCGCCCCTCGAGCCTGTTGCGGTTTGAGGGGTCTATCAAAGCTGTTTTATCAGGCGAGACCGCCGCAAAATGAGTAAGCAACCGCTCCAGCGTATCTGGTCGGAGCAATGATCCATCTCCCGAACCGGTGTTGGCTTGTTTAGTGCTCATCTGCCGCTATTCCACCCATAAGCGAATCGCCTCAATATCTTGTCTAATTGGTATCAGGCTGTTGCCAGATAGTGTCAAGACGCAATCCATAAAGAGAGGTATTTGTGGGGTGTTTCAAATGCGACCAGATGGCCAGCCATTGTCCGGACGTATGATAGAGCGGAATGACATAATTGCCCGATAGCAAAACGCGATCGAGGGCTCTGGCACTTGAGACAAAATTGGCTCGGTTTTTGGCCTTGAGCAGGGCATTGATCATGGCATCGACAGCGCGATTTTGACGCCGGCGAAATTATAGCTGCCTTCACTATCGGCCGCTTTTGCACTCCAGCGAAACGATTGCTCATTGCCAGGCGATAAGGACGCCCGCCATTCATTATCGGTCATATCAAAATCGAAGGTATTTTTTCGTTGCTGAAATTGCGCACTGTCAACGATGCGCAAATTGGCTTTAATCCCGACAAGCTTTAAGGATGCAATATATTTCAGCAACAAACGCACCTGATCCTGGCGGGCGCTAAGAATTTCAAAGGTAAAGGGCTCGTTGGTCTGTTTGTTGACAAGTACGGCTCCCTTGAGCACGTAACCGGCCTTTATCAACAAGCGCAGGGCCTTGCGTCTGGCCGCGCGGTTTCGTCCAGAGCCATTGCTAAGGGGAGGTTCATAGCCACGCTCCTCAATCGCCTTGGTGACGGCACCGGGATATTTCGCCAGTAAGGACTTTTCGTAATCATCAGCTGGTCTGCCGCCACTTGAAAGCTCCGAGCGGTCAAAAAAACTGCGGGTTCGGGTATATAAATTGTGATACAGGTTACGATTGATCCATTCAAAATCAAATAGCAGGGTCAACGCTTCGCGCACTTTTTTATCGGCGAAAATGGCCCGTCTGGTATTAAACACCAGCGCATTCATGCCAGAGGGGATGCCCAGCTTAAGGGTCTCGCGCACAACCAGCCCTTTTTTCATGGCGGGGAAGTTGTAATCTTTGGCCCAGCGGTTTGGATCACGCTCCAGCCGGATATGATGCACCCCCTTTTTGAAATCTTCGAACAACACATTGGCGTCGCGATAAAAAATATGATCGAATCGATCCAGATTATACCGCCCCTTGTTGACAGCCAGATCGGCCCCCCAATAGTTGGGATCACGCTTGAATGAAATGCTCGTGCCGGCATCAATTTTATCAACCAGATAAGGACCGCTGCCGGTGGGGGCTTTGAGGGTGGTTTTCTCAAAATGTTCTTTCGAGTAAACATGCTTGGGTAAAACGGGCATCAATCCCATAATCAACGGCATTTCACGATCCCCTTCGGGGGTAAAGGTGAACTTGACCGTATCGGTGCCGATTTTTTCGACCTTGGTGACCTTGGAATAGTAGAAGCGGTGGTTGGGGCGTCCCATGTCACGCAGTAAGGCATGGGAATGTATGACATCATCAACTGTCACGCGCTTGCCATCTGAAAACCGGGCCTTTTTATTGATCTTGAAGGCTACCCAGCTGCGATCATCAGGGGTTTCGATTGTTTCAGCCAACAGCCCGTAAAGGGAAAATGGTTCGTCATAAGCGCGCGTCATCAAGCTTTCAAACACATAATTGCGCAGGTTTGGAGCTGGTCGGCCTCGTACAATGAACGGGTTAAGACTATCAAATCCGCCGATAGCGCCATAGACCAGTTTCCCGCCCTTTGGAGCATCCGGGTTGACAAAACCAAAGTGGCGAAAGTTTTTTTGATGTTTGAGATTGCCGTGCATGGAAATACCATGTGCGGGTTTTGCCACAGCCATTTTGGCCGCAATGCCAAATTGGGTATATACCAGCAGGCCAGCAATCAACGAGAACAAAAGGGATTTCATAGGGTGCTATCTAGTTCTTTTCAATCGATGTGAATTTTCTATCATTGATGGCGATAATCATGAGTGTTAATGCAAAGACTATCAACCAGAGACAGTATCGAGTATTCTTTTGGCAACATTTCGGCACCGGTTGGAACAGGAAATTGCCATGACGGCGAATTATTGTTGATAGCTTGTCCATATGGGGTGTGTTTGCCACGCCTTCGCCTTATTTGGATGCGCCTGAATTCATTTATATCTTGCCAGTCTCGCCTTGAAGAAGGAGGGACCATGTTCATACGGATCAGGTGGTTCGTAAAATGCCACGACACAAAGAATGAAACCCGACAAAATTTCGGGGGGAAATGAAAGGTTGAATTTAATGACCAATACTCAAACCGCTAACAAGCGGCGCTTTACAGGCCGTAATGGCATCATGCTTGCTCTTGCTGCAATGGTGGCGCTGGGCACCCTTGGCGCTCCTGCCTTTGCACAAGACGCCGCCAAGAAGAAAAAGGCAGCCGCCAAGTCTTTTAACCCCTGGACAAAACTTTGTTCCGTTAAAACCGAAAAACTGCCCAAAGTATGCGTGACGCGGATCGACGGGCTTGGTGGCCCGAACTTGGTTCCCTATGCGCCGGTGGCAATCGAGCAAATCGATGGAGCAGGGGACGCATTAATTGTGACCTTTCCCCATGTCTGGCTCATACCTGTTGAGTTTGAGGACCCAAAAACCAAGAAAAAAACAAAATCAATCCGTTTCATAGGGGCCAGATGGGCCATCAAAATGGGTGTGTGTATTAAAATTGATCAAAACAAAATTCATAAATTCAATTATGTCTATTGTGATCAAGCAAGCTGTGTTGCCCAGACAAAGCTCACCAAAGAGCTGATGGCTGAGTTGAAAAAGGGCAAAAAACTCACTGTTGTAGCGATGAATACCAAAAAGCAGATGCCGCGCGCATTTCCACTTAAAGGACTTGTCAAGGCCCTCGACGGCAAACCCTCTGACGGCAAAGAGTGGCAAAAGCGCATAGGCTTTGTTCGCAAACAACAGATTTTGCTTGTTCAAAAATATCAAAAAGCCGAAATGGAAGCGGCCAAGAAACGTAAAGCGGCTGAAAAGAAAAAATAGTTTCCTGGAGCCCGTTTGAAATCAAGCCCCGAAATTGATCTGGTTTTTCGAAACCAGTTAATTCGGGGCTTTTTCAGTGTCCGGTGTTATGAGATTGTCGGGGCGCTCAAGACCATTTTCGGTTCGACCACATCCATTGTTCGGGAACCTCGGTGATCCATTCTTCGAACTGGCTTTGCATGGCGGCCGTAATGGCTTTTATATCGGCATCCTTATCGTCGCTGAACGGCACCTGAAGCTCTTTCATTTCGACCTGGAAACGAGATTGTGTTCCAATGCGAATACAGCGCCCCACCCAAATCCGGCAACCAAGACGCCTGGCCAGCATGGCCGCAAATCTGGACGAACAGGCAGGGTGTCCAAAAAACGGCACGTCGATGCCTCTTCGGTCATAAAGGTCGGCAAGCATTCCAACGCGCCCGCCATTGCGCAACAAGCTGCCAATCTGTCTTGCCGTATTGTGCCCCGCCAGGTGTTTGATACGCCCGGCGCCTCGTGAAAACATGCCAGCGGGATAGAGGCGCTCGCGCTGCTTGCGCAAATAGGCGTCCACATAAGGATTTGAGACCAGCCTGTAAACCGCTGCCGACTTGATATCGGCGACCACCAGTGGCCAGGTGGCCAGTTCCCAGTTGCCGGTATGGAGGGAGCAGCAGATCAGTGATCCCATTTTATTGCGATAGCGTTCAAGGACGTGGCCATTGATGACTTCGATGCGGTCTGGCTGTTTCAAAATACGGTCCAGCTGCATGGTCTCGGCCATCACCCGGCCAAGATTGGACCAGGCGTCCAGAGCGATCAGCTCTCGCTCTTGCGCGGTTTTATCTGGAAAGGCTTTGGCAAGATTATCAAGAGCCCGCTGATGGCGCCGCTTGCCCATAGGCGCAAGCTTGCGCCAGATCGCTGCAGAAATGGGCACCGCCGTATCAAGCGGAAGCAGCCTGACCGTGCCGATCACCAGACGCAAGGCAACATATTCAACGCCATAGCGAAGCTGTGTGAGAAGGGCCATGAATACCTCGATTATTTAAAGGAATAAGAACTGATCGCTTGAGCATTTCCAATCTGGATTCCAATGTCAATAAAATAGCCCAAATGGCGACAGATCAACGTGAATGCATTAATGGAGGAAGATTATTCTGGGGGGCAATTCCCTCACGCATAACGGCCTTGCGCAGCGGTGGTATGAGCTTTAACAGCTGCACGCCAATGGCTCTGGTCGCTTGCAGCGGTGGAAACCAGCCATCTATCAAGGAGCGGTTGAGAAAATCGACGGTGAATGTGCGGCTCATGATATCGGCGCGCCGTAACTCGTCATATTGAGCAATGATTTCAGCGCCGCCAGGGTCCATCGCGCGGATATGCGCTTTGCAGGCAATATCCGCGATCATCGCGGCATCGCGCAGCCCCAGATTAAGCCCTTGCGCGCCAATCGGCGGCAGGACATGCGCTGCATGACTAACAAGCACTGTCCGGCCCTTGCCAAAGCGATTGGCAACCAGCCCCGACAAGGGAAATGACGATCTTTTGCTGACGTCAAGGAGCTCTCCCAGCGTGCCGTGAATGGCGTCATTGAGGTGTTGCTTGAAGCCTTTTTCATCGAGTGCTAGCAGGCGCTTGGCCTGCTCTGGCGTCTCCACCCAGACAAGTCCGCACTTGTTTCCCTGCATGGGAACCAGCACCAGCGGACCAGAGGTGCGGTGAAATTCGGTAGAGATGTTTTTATGGGGCAGGCTATGACTGAACCAGCAGGCAATCGCCGTTTGATTATAGCTCCAGTCGGTCGTTGTGATGTCGGCTGAGCGGCGCGCCAGCGAATTGGCACCATCAGCCCCGACCACCAGCGATGCCGTTACGGGCTGGCCTTCAAAGGGCGTAACAATGGCTTTGGTCGCAAGATTTTCGATATGCGCGACATGGTCGGTCTCAAACAGGGTGATATTAGGGGTGCGTCGAGCATGTTGCGCCAATATGGACACCAAACGATCATTGGCAATATTGTAACCAAAGGGATCGGTCCCTAATTCGCTGGCATCAAATGAGGCGTCAGGGACCGGGGGGAAGCGTCCCGTATCATCAATCACTTTCATGATATTCAACGGTTCGGCAAATGGCAGGCAATCCTCCCAAACACCAAGATTTTGCAACAGATAGACCGAGTTTTGCAGCAGAGCGATGGTACGGGTATCGCCTGTTTTTTGGCCATCAAAACCAAATGTTTTGTCAAAACAGATGATGTTGAGATCTTCCAGTGCCATCGCGCAAGCTGTGGCAAGACCAGCCGCACCAGCGCCGATAATCGCCACATCAAAATCATTTTCGGCGGGGAGGTCGCCCATAAACAGTCTCCGTTGCGCGATATTTGCAGATGCGAGTTATTTTATAGCAGTTTGCCAATCTGGCAAGCGGCTATGGTCCAAAAAACAAAAAGGGGCGATGCCATCTGGCACCGCCCCTTTTCAAAATAGCCGAAATGGTCGATTAGACACTGTAATACATATCAAATTCAACAGGATGAGGGGTCATGTCATAGCGATCACACTCTTCCTTTTTAAGTTCGATATAGGCATCAATCTGTTCGTCAGTGAATACTCCGCCTTTGGTCAGGAATGATCTGTCAGCGCTGACAGCGGCAAGGGCTTCACGAAGACTGCCGCAAACGGTCGGAATATTTGCCAGTTCCGCTGGTGGCAGATCATAGAGATCCTTATCCATGGCTTCCCCTGGATCAATCTTGTTTTCGATGCCATCAAGGCCAGCCATCAGCATGGCAGCAAAACACAGATAGGGGTTGGCGGTTGGATCCGGGAAGCGGATTTCCATACGCTTGCCCTTGGGGTTGGCGACATGGGGAATACGACAAGAAGCCGAGCGGTTTTTGGCGGAATAAGCCAGCAATACCGGTGCTTCATAACCTGGAACCAGACGCTTGTAGCTGTTGGTTGAGGGATTGGTGAAAGCGTTCAGGGCTTTGGCGTGTTTCAAGATGCCGCCGATATAGTGGAGACATTCCTGAGACAGATCAGCATACATATTACCAGCAAAAACGGGGTCGCCGCCTTTGAAGATCGACTGATGGACATGCATGCCGGTGCCGTTATCACCAAACACTGGCTTGGGCATGAAAGTGGCCGTTTTGCCGTAGGTATCAGCGACATTGTGAACGACATATTTATAGATCTGCACATTGTCAGCTGACTCTGTCAGACTGGCAAATTTCATTCCCAGTTCATGTTGAGCGGCGGCGACTTCGTGATGATGTTTTTCAGTTTCAACGCCCATGGCCGTCATGGTTGTGAGCATTTCAGAGCGAATGTCCTGACAGCTGTCAATCGGGTTACAGGGAAAATAACCGCCCTTGGTACGTGGACGATGACCCATATTGCCGGTTTCGAATTTGCGACCTGTGTTGGTTGGCAATTCGACATCATCAAGCTTGAAGCCTGTATTGTATGGATCAGAGTTAAAACGCACATCGTCGAACAGGAAAAATTCAGGTTCGGGGCCAAAATAAGCGGCGTCACCAATGCCGGTAGCGGCCAGATAGGCTTCCGCTTTACGGGCAGTGCCACGGGGATCGCGTGAATAGCGCTCTCCGGTGTTTGGCTCTAGAATGTCGCAAAAGATAGCCAGTGTTTTTTGTCCATAGAAAGGATCAATATGCGCGGTTTCAGGCACCGGCATCAACAGCATGTCGCTCTCATTGATGGCTTTCCAGCCGGCAATTGATGATCCATCAAAAGGCACACCGTCAGCGAATGCTTCGGCGTCCATCAAGGCAATATCCATGGTAAGATGTTGCATTTTGCCTCTGGGGTCGGTGAAACGGAGATCAACAAATCTAATTTCCTCATCCTTGATACGGGCGAGGATTGAACTTGCATCTGACATATTTGTTCCCTTTTCTGATGCTTTCGGGTTTGTGTTATTGACTGTTTCTGGTTCACGCGAACCAGAAACCATCGTCGCGGCGAGGTCCGGTGCAGAAGCAGTAACTGCCTCTATTCCTCTGGCACCAGATACCGCAGGTGTTGCCAGCACTTTGGCTGGATGGCCAGTCTTTGGAGCGGCAACCTCTTTGGTTGAAAAAAGGTCGGCGATTTCCGTCAACTTGTTAAAAGTGGTTTCATAAAAAGCCCTGTCCTGAGGACTTTTGCTATCTTTTGGCAGGCTCTCACGGACCTGCTTTATCTGTTCTTGAAGCTTTTTGGCCTCTTTATCATCGCCCATCAAATCTTCCATCCAAACTTGAAGAAACAAGCGACACAGCGCTCACGAGAAATATTTGTCTATACGGCTTCACTACCTGTTTCTCCCGTGCGAATGCGAATAACTTCCTCGACGGTCGAGATGAAAATTTTGCCGTCGCCAATACGTCCCGTATGGGCTGCTTCCTTGATGGCTTCAACCGCTTTATCCAGAAAATCATCGTTGACAATTATTTCCAGTTTTACCTTGGGAAGAAAATCAACAACATATTCCGCTCCACGATATAATTCTGTATGGCCTTTCTGGCGACCAAAGCCCTTGGCCTCGGTGACAGTAATGCCTTGCAGGCCAACCTCTTGCAGCGCTTCTTTGACCTCGTCGAGTTTAAAAGGTTTAATAATCGCTTCAATCTTCTTCATATCGCTTTGTCACCTTTTGCGTCACGCCATGCCCCCAGGCGCATTGTTAACTCTCTATTAAGCACCTATTGTGCCAATTTTAAACTCGACAAATAACACAATAAAAACAAGGTGTTATAAGTTGTCCACACGTGGGATGGCAATTGTGTTGCGAGCCCGTGCCTAATTAATCATCAATATGCCAAAAACTCAAGCATTGATGAACGAGGATTGAGCGGTTTGTACGATCGAACATGATGTTGCCAGAAATTTCCCATAGCTATTTGCCAATGGTTTGGTTGTTAAAACCAAAACCTCGTCATTGTATTCGTACGCCAAAGGATTATGATGACCAGTATTATAGAGAATCAAACCCCAATTTGAGGCGAATGATGAGCCGGGACAATAGTCAGAACATAAGACAAGGATCCAGCTTTACGAAAATATTCGTATTGATTGCCCTTGCGCTGGCCATGTTCCCCATGGCCCCGTCGAACGTCACGGCGGAGACCGTCGCTGAACGCTCTGTGCTGCTGGTGCGACAAGCAGCAGCGGCCTTGTTGCGTGGTAAAAATCAGCAGGCCATCAAGGCATATGATCAGGCGCTGGAATATGACAAGCTGTCTGACATTCGCAAGGCGACTATTCATAGCGACCGCGGTGTTGCCTATTGGCGATTGAAACAAACCGACAAGGCTCTGGCTGATTTTAGCGCTGCCATTGCTCTGAACGCCCAATATCCACAAGTCTACAATAATATGGGCAATGTCTATATGGATCTCAACCGCACCAAAGATGCTGTTGAGGTGTTTTCGAAGGCCATCGAGATTGCCCCGACTTATGGAGTTGCTTACAATAATCGAGGCAGTGCTCATTTCGAGTTGGGAAATCTCGACAAAGCTGTTGATGATTTCGATGCCGCCGTCAGATATTTGACCCTCAATGCGGTCCCCCATAATGGGCGCGGGCGGGCGTTCTTGTCGAAAGGCAAAAACTATGCGGCCTTGCGAGATTTTTCGCGCGCCGTCAAGCTCAACAAGACTTATGGCATGGTTTTTTTGTCCAGAGCCCGCACCTTTGCCAATTTGAAGAAACACCGCTTGGCTGTCAAAGACTACACCCATGCGATTGCTCTGGCACGCATGGAGCCGCAGCTCTATTTTGAGCGCGCCCAGGCCTATCAGGGCTTGAGTGACTATCTGCCGGCGATCTCCGATTATACCAAAACCATCGACCTTGCTCCCGGGCACGCCAAGGCCTATGCATTGCGTGCCTTGTGTTTCAGCTTTGTGAAAAACTATGAAAAAGCATTTAGCGATGCCGACAAGGCTGTGGAACTGGATCCCACCAGTGCTCAATCCTATCTGTCGAGGGGGCGGATTGCCAAACGCAAGGGAGACTATGACAATGCGCTTGATGACTTCGCGACCGTCTTGGAAATCGCCAAAGAACATCCCGAAGCGCTCAAGCTGATTGCCCAGATCCACGAGATACGAAAAAATACCGACGAAGCAATCGCCTATTATCAACGCTCTCTCAAAGCGGATCGATTCTTTGGCGGCACGCGCAAGGGCTTGAAGCGCCTCACAGGCACATTGCCCAGCTACGAGGGAGCGCTGATTGGCGAACCGGTTTCGGGATGGTCTTTGTCCCGTTTGCCAGATGGCAAATATTATGTCTATCACAAGAAATACCCCTATTTTTACGGCTTCATCGAAACATATGGGCAGGGCGAGCCCAAGCTGCTGGAATGGAGCCCTCTCAAGGGTGTCTGGAAAGGCATTGGTCTTTTGCGCTATTATGCAGGCAGCAAGGGGGAGGGGGAAATGCCTCGCCACTTGAATATAACGCCATTATCAATTTGAATAAGGCCAGACTGGCTGCCATCGAGCCTCACAAATGGGGAGACAAAAAAGCCAGCTGGAAATGGGGCAATGGTACAGTTGCTGTCATCGACCCTGATGGTATGACCAGCGAAGTACTGCTCAAAAAAGCCAGACCGAGGATTGCCAGGCGCAAGCCGGGGAGTGGCGGTTATGTGTCGTCACCCTGGGGAGATATCTGGGGACCAACAAGGCGCAACGCCACCAAGTCCCGGCGAAACAGAGGGGCCAAAAAACGCGCCCAGCGCCGCAAACAAAAATCGATCCTCAACTGGCTGTTTCAATAGAAATTCAAGTCTTTTCCAATGCGGGGGAGAATATTGCGCGCGGATTGCAGACAAGCGCCTGGCCGGGCTCTGGTGCCATCTCGATCATTTCATTTTCGACATATGCCTTGCCGAGTACAAACAGTTTGAGGGCGTGAGGGTATAGCTGATGTTCGGCGGCCAGCACGCGCGCCGCCAGACTATTTGCGTCATCATCTGCTTCAACCGCTACTGCGGCTTGCGCAATGATAGGGCCGGCATCCATGTCGGTTCGCACGAGATGGACGGTGCAACCCGTCACTTTCACCCCGGCATCCAGGACGCGCTGATGCGTGTGCAAGCCCTTGAAAGAGGGCAGCAATGACGGGTGGATATTGAGCTGACGATCATGCCATTTGTCAACGAATTCGGCTGTCAGCAGGCGTAAAAATCCGGCATTGCAAATAAGCTCCACCCCGGCGCCGACAAGCGCTTCATGCAAATCGGTTTCAAGAGCCGGGCGGCTTTCATAATCGCGATGATTGATGGCAACCGTTTTGATGCCTTCACTGGCGGCGATTTGCAAACCGGCTGCTTTGGGGCGATTGGAGATGACCACAGAGATTTGCGCTGGAAATTCTGGGTGTTTACAAGCCTCGATCAAGGACGACATGTTACTGCCGCGCCCCGAGATCAAAACGCCGATCCGTTTCTTGTTCATGTCCTCAGCTCCAGTCCAGTGCGCCAGCATAATTGACCGGCTTGTCAGCCTTCTTGCAGGCCACCTCGCCAAGCACGAACGCCTGGTCCTCGCCAAGCTCCAATAGGACGGCATCGAGCTTGTCAGGCTCAATGATCATGACCATGCCAACGCCGCAATTGAAGGTCCGGAGCATTTCAGTTTCGGCGATGCCGCCCTGCGATTGCAGCCAGCCAAAGATCGCGCGCGCGTCTGCATCCACATTGTCGGCTGAAGCGAGCGCCCCAAGATCAATCTGCGCGGCAAGGTCGCCAGGAAGAACGCGGGGAAGATTTTCGGTCAGACCACCGCCTGTAATATGGGCCAGAGCTTTTACCGCGCCTGTGTTTGACAGGACCTGCAGCAAGGCGCGCACATAAATCCTGGTGGGCGTAATCAAAGCCTCGCCCAGCGACATTGGTTTTGCCGTAAAAGGCGCCGGG
Source organism: Alphaproteobacteria bacterium (assembly GCA_024279115.1). Lineage (GTDB taxonomy): Bacteria > Pseudomonadota > Alphaproteobacteria > Rhizobiales > JAKIUO01 > JAKIUO01. Next base: position 5,073 of record JAJRRW010000016.1, on the reverse strand, counting down.
GCGTTAAAATCAAGTCCCGCATCGGCAACCAGTTTGCGGATCAATGAGTAGCCGTTGGAATGGGGGCCTGATGAGGGAAGCGCGACAACAATATCACCAGCGACAATATCCTTGCGTGGCAGAACGTTCGAGCGCTCCACCGCGCCAACAGAAAACCCCGCCAGATCATATTCGCCAGCCTCATACATACCTGGCATTTCGGCGGTTTCGCCACCGATCAGCGCACATCCCGCCAGCTCGCACCCCGTGGCAATTCCAGCAACCACTTGTTCAGCGATCCCGGGCTGCAATTTTCCCGTGGCAAAATAATCAAGAAAAAACAAAGGCTCCGCGCCCTGCACAACCAGATCATTGACACACATGGCCACGAGGTCAATGCCAACGGTATCATGTCGCCCGGTTTCAAAGGCCAGCTTGACCTTGGTGCCAACGCCATCATTGGCGGCAACCAGAAGGGGGTCCTTATAGTCGAGGGCCGCGAGATCGAAAAGGCCACCAAACCCGCCGATAGATCCCATCACTCCAGCGCGATTGGTGCGTTTGATATGTGGCTTGATGGCCTCAACAAAGGCATTGCCAGCATCAATATCGACGCCGCTTTGTGCATAGGTCAGGCCCTTTTGGGGGGACTTGGTTTTATCGTTCATGAATTGGGCTTACCCGCTATTTGAATTTGTGCGCACAGCAAGCCCTTTATTGAGCGCATCGTCAAGGCCGTTATCCGCAATTTTGCCGTATTTTTCGCGATGTTTACAATATAGAGCTTCGCCGTTTATAAGTCGGCTTGATCTCTCGGGCCTTTTGGGTTGAATATAGAAAATGACTTTAAAACATTGCATTTCAAAGGCCAGCCCGTTTGGCCACGGATTATTGGCCCTGCCATTGGCGCTGGTGCTGGTGGTTCAACCAGGCTATGGCGAGCCGGTGATGGCGCGCGCCGCCAGTGTTTACACGATCGCCAAGGTGAAAATTGATGCCCGCGCCGATAACGCGGTGATCGCCAAACAGCGCGCGCTGCAAGAGGGGCCGTTGCAGGCCCTTAAGCTGATGTTTAAACGGCTTGCTCCTTTTCGCGCCTATGACCGACTGGCGAGCCTGACCCCGGCAGAGGCGGATGAGGTTATTGATGGTTTTGCTGTCCGCAGCGAGCGCAATTCGTCGACCCGCTACCTGGCTTTGCTGGATTATAAATTTTCACGCAAAAAGCTACAGTCATTGCTGGTTAAAAAAGGCGTGCCGTTTTTTGACCAGCGCTCGAAAAAGCAGGTGCTTATGCCTGTTTTTCGCGGTACGGATGATCAATCCGTTGATAAAAAGAATAGCCGAAACTGGTGGCGAGCCTGGCGCACAATTGATTTCAAGCATGCCCTAACAGATACAAGGCTCTATCAGCCCAAGCAGGGCGATCATGAACTCTGGCAAAAAATCACCAATGGCGCAGGCCAGCAATATGATATTTTGCGCGATCGTTATGCGGCCTCCAAATTCATTTTGGTGGATGCTCAGCTAAACAGCCAAAAAAATCGCCTTGTGTTGCGGATCTATGGCGAGGATCATGTGGGCCCGATTGATTATTCGCAGGAAATCCCGTTCAAAGATGGTGCCTCGGCCAAAAACTATGAAACCGTCGCCAATATCGCCTTTGGGATCATTGAGGGGCGCTGGCGTGAACCGCGGATCACCGGCGATGTGGTGGCGGTATTGTCAGCTCCTGGCCAGCTCGATGAAGCTGCCAGTAGCAAACGTCTCATCCATGAAACGGTATTTTTACGCGTGGCTTTTCGGGGCTTGCGTGACTGGCAGCAGATAAAAAAGCGGTTGCAAACGATCCCGGGAGTGCAAAAAATGCAGGTCAACTCCCTGTCTCCTCGCGGCGCCGATGTTCGATTGAAATATCCAGGGGGGATTGAGCGTCTGCAATCGCAGCTTTCGGCCTATCGCTTTGCACTTGATCGAAGTGGCAAGGATCTGGTTTTGCGTTCAAAGAGGTGATCCGGCTGGGCAATTCCGCGCGAGACGTTTTGACAAGTCATGCAGACTAGGCCATAGACTTGTCTAAAAAGTACCTGCAGAGACGAATATATTTGTCTCACGGCACCGCCTGGGAGTGGCACTTTCTTGTACATTATACCAAATGTTCTCACGATAATGCGCCTGTTGATGGTGCCATTGATCGTTTTACTGATCATCGAAGATCAAATGACCAGCGCCTTTGCGCTGTTTGTCATTGCTGGCATTACGGACGGCCTTGACGGGTTTCTCGCCAAAAAATTTGACTGGAGCACAGAGCTTGGCGCATGGCTGGATCCAGCAGCCGACAAGGCGCTGCTGGTCAGTATTTATGTTACTCTTGGCCTGTTTAATGCCATTCCCACCTGGCTGGTCATTTTGGTTGTATCTCGTGACTTGTTAATCGTTGGCGGTATTTTACTGTCATGGCTGATGGAGCATCCCGTTGCCATGAAACCGTTGATTATCAGCAAGATTAATACCGCTGGACAAATTTTACTGGCGGCCCTCGTGCTGGCTGATCTTGGCTTGCAACTGGGGCTTGGCAGTGTTGTAAAATTGCTTATTTTGATTGTCGCCGCCTCGACGATACTCTCTGCGCTTGCTTATCTGCGTGGATGGTTCAAACATATGGTGCCGTATCAATAGAGTACCCAAATGGCATGACAGTTATCCGCAGCGTTCAATATGAGATTAAATAAGGGCAGGGCATGAACAGCATAACGGGTCGCCAGATCATTTTTTGGGGAGCGGCGCTTGTCCTCTTTGTGTTAACCGTGGCCATTTTAAAGGACGTCCTTTTACCGTCCGTGCTTGGCATGATTCTCGCCTATTTTCTTGATCCGCTGGCGAACTTTCTTGAGAAATATGGGCTATCGCGGCTTTGGGCGACCGTCCTCATTGCTGTAGTGTTCAGCGTGCTCGGGTTCATTTTCATACTATTGATCGGCCCGCATCTGCTTGCCCAGGTCAGTGAACTTATTTCCAATATTCCGACCTATATCAGGCAGTGGCGAGAAATAATCATTACTGGAAGCGAAGCCTGGTTTGGCAAGCTGTTTCCTGGTTCGCAGCTTGGCGCCGAACAGGCCATGCAAAATATGGCACGCGATTCTACGGTGCATCTAACAGGCCTTTTACAATCCGTTTGGAGCAGTGGCAAAGCCTTGTTGAGCTTTATGTCCTTGATCCTGATTACCCCTGTTGTGACCTTTTTCCTGCTCAAAGACTGGGCGAGCTTCGTTGGCAAAATAGATGATTGGTTGCCCCGGGACCATGCGCCGATTATCCGCTTGCTGACCAAGCGCATCAATAGATCCATTGCCGGCTTTTTGCGCGGTCAGGTGACAATTTCGATCATTGTCGGTATCTTTTACTCGATTGCCCTGACCATGCTGGGTCTCAAATATGGCTTACTGATTGGTCTGACAGCAGGTCTTCTCAATATTGTACCTTTCCTTGGGTCACTGGCCGGGTTTTTGATTTCGGGAACGATGGCAGTGGTGCAATACTGGCCCGAATGGCAACCAATTTTATGGGTTTTGGGAGTGTTTGCCTTTGGCCAACTGGTGGATACCAATTTTCTCACTCCCAAGATTATTGGCGATAAGGTAAAGCTGCATCCCGTGTGGTTGATTTTTGCCTTGATTGCTTCTGGTTATCTGTTTGGTCTGGTGGGTATGCTCATCGCCATTCCGCTGGCCGCCGCCATTGGCGTGCTTGTTCGTTTTGCCCTGGAGCGCTATCTTGATAGTGAGCTTTATATCGGCTCAAGAGCGTTGAAGAATGCGGATAAAAAAGGCTAGTTGAGGTCCGATGAAAAAAGCAAGGCAATTGGCGCTTGATCTCGCGCATCGCCCAGCCTTTGGGGCAGAAGATTTCTTTTTGTCGCAAAGCAATGAGCTGGCGGTCAAGCTCATTGATGACTGGCCGAACTGGGCCCAATATGCGCAGCTATTGATCGGCCCCGAGGCCAGCGGCAAGACCCATCTCGTCAATGTGTGGTTGTTGCGCAGTCGCGCGCGCGTGATAGAGGCTAGCGACCTTCACAAGGTCGATCTGCAACGGATACCTCTGGATCAATCCATCTGTATCGAAAATCTGCATGGCGGTCTTGCCAGCGAAGATGTGTTGTTTCACCTGCTCAACAAAGTCAATGAGAGCGGCGGTCAATTATTGCTGACCTCAAGAGTAGAGATTGCTGGCCTGGCAATTCAATTAAAGGATTTGCGCTCCAGGTTGCTGGCCTTGCCCAGCATTTCGATCAAGACGCCCGATGAGAATTTGTTGAAAGCCGTCATGATCAAGCAATTTAGCGACCGACAGATAGAAATTGAACCGCAACTGGTTGAGTATTTGTTCAAACGCATGGAACGCTCCTTGCAGGCCGTGACACAGATCGTTGATGAGCTTGACCGTTCCTCGCTGGGGAGCGGGCGTGCCATCACCAGGGTCTTGGCCAGAGAAGTGCTGCTCGATAAGTCGAACAGATGAGGCGAGGTGGCTGATAAACTGCTGGTAGCGGACGGCAGGGACCCACAAAGCGGTGAAATCAGTGGAAAATACAACTCTATCGTGTATTTTATCCATTATCACAAAGCCACCTGGTTTTTCCTCTCGCTGGAGTAGTTGGACATGTCGAATATGGAGGATAACGCTACCAGCAGCGCGCCGGTTGATCGCAATAGTTCCGCCCGCTTTTACAATAGGGAACTTTCCTGGCTGCATTTCAACAAGCGAGTATTGGAAGAGGCTGACAATCAGGCTCATCCTTTGCTGGAGCGATTGCGTTTCTTGTCCATTTCCGGGTCCAATCTTGATGAATTCTATATGGTCAGGGTTGCCGGACTGCGCGGTCAGGTCGATGCGGGGATCGAAACCAAAAGCCAGGATGGCCTGATACCCAGTGAGCAATTGCAGCAGATCAGCACACTTGTTACTGAATTGAGTGCCGATCAGACCAGAATTTGGGCAAAACTGCGTATTGAACTTTCAACGCAAGATTTCCACATCATCGGCGAGAAAGATCTCAATAGTGCGGATAAAACATGGCTCGAGAGCCAT
>JAJRRW010000015.1 GCA_024279115.1 Alphaproteobacteria bacterium | reverse complement strand
TCAGAAACAGCTGAACAGTTTTGCTTCGGTTTCAAGTTAAGAAATGCAGGATATATCTGGATATTTTCAAATTTCTTGACGCCGAAAACGGAGCAAAAATGTCAGCTGGAATGATTGCGGGTGAACGCAAATTGCTCTAGATCATGGGATCATAAGCGGATTACGGCCCTGTCTGGCATGGATGGTACAAGGCAATGGACAACCGACAAATCATTATTTTCGATGGCGTTTGCAATTTCTGCAATAATTCGGTCAACTTTATCATTGCCCGCGCCCCCGAGGGCTTGTTTGTCTTCAGCCCCTTGCAAAGCGCTTTTTCCAGTGCGCTGATCGAACAATATCAGGCGCAAAATGTCGGTTTCGATACGTTTTTGCTACTCAAGAACGAAAAGCTCTATTATCGCACAGATGCCGCCCTTGAAATTGCCAAAGACCTGCAGGGGCATTGGTATCTATTCGGGGTTTTTCGTCTGGTGCCGCGATTTGTGCGCGATTATTTTTACAAATTGCTTGCCCGCAATCGCTATAAGCTGTTTGGCAGGAAAGAGCACTGCATGGTGCCAACGCCAGACCTTCGGCGCAGATTGATTTTCGACCCCGAATAGGGGGCGACAACAGGCTTATTGGAAGCAGGTGATGAGGGAGCCTATGAGCGATTGTGTTTTTTGCAAAATGGACGTGTTGCAGCCGATTGCACAAAATGATTTGTGTTTTGCCATTTATGACAAAGCTCCGGTTGCATCCTTACATACGCTGATACTACCAAAAAGATGTATCCAAACGCCCTTTGATCTGACCAGTGACGAGCAGCGCGCGCTATTTGCGCTGGCCCATCAATGCAGTGTTGAGATCGCCAGCGCAGACCCTTTGGTTGGCGGCTTTAATTTTGGCGCGAATATTGGCAAAATAGCAGGTCAAAAGATCATGCATGTGCATTTCCACCTCATTCCTCGGCGCAAGGGAGATCTGTCTCCACCGCCTGCAATGGAAGATCATCAGGATGAGCCTAAAAAGGATTAAATCCATTGCGGGCCAGATTGCCCCGCGTTGACGCTGTGCGCGAGAAGATACTGGGGGCCCCGTCAATGACGCGGGGACCAAATTTCTGGATTTCCAATATTGCCAGCCCGCGTTATGATGTGCCATCCGAGCGCAGACGGAACAGACCATCGACGCCGGCAAAGCCCGAATTACGGGGTAGCTGACGGGCCGTATAGCGTGAGCCGCGCGGTTGTTTTGACAACGAGACCGCAAGGCTGACCGCATCATAGGCAAGAGAGGCAATACGTGGTGGCGCGGTGCCAAATGTGGCAGCGTAGCGCTGCGTAAATTTGCGCCAGCCCTTGGGGTCAGGCCCTGGAAACCAGGCCTTGCGCAAGGGTTTTTCGCGGCCAATATCGCTATAATCCCAGCTACCGGTGCCGATCAGTTTAACCGCGGTTGTATCGACCTCGAAATAGGGCAGAATGGGCGACAGGGTGGGAATGATGTCGGGGCCAGAGGGAATGAACAGGGCGTCGATTTGCGGCTCGATCGGCTCTTTGGTTTCTTCGTCTTTGGTGCGGGCCAGCTTGGAAATTTCTTCGATAGGCCCGAGCATACCGTTGGGATCGACGGGAAAGCGTTTGAGGGCGACAAGCTGGGCCCCGTGTTTTTGCACGGCTTTTTGGAAAGCGCTTTCGACGAGATGTCCATAAGCGGTATCAGGGATCAAGGCGGCAAAGCGCGATTTGCCGTGGCTAACCGCATAAGAGACGATGCGGTCCACATCTTGTCCGGCCAGAAAACTTAACAGATAGACCCCGTTTCCAGCCACTTTTTGATCGGAGGACAGGGCAATCATTGGCACACCGGCTTTTTGGGCGATCGGCGCGGCGGCTTTGACATTTTTGGCAAACAGCGGGCCGATAATCAGTTCGGCGCCGGACTTTATGGCCTCGTTTGCGGCTGCCTTGGCCCCGGCTGGAGTGCCTTTGGTATCTTTGGTGGTGAGGACAATATCGGGATTGTTAAAATCAAACATCGCCAATTGGCCTGCCTGTTTGAGGGCCAGAGCTATTTTGGCTGTATTCCCCTTGGCGCCAAGCGGCAACAAAACGGCAACCTTGATACCTTTTTGCTGGCGTACCCGCTGGGCGGAGGTGTCAGAAATGCGGGTTTGCGCCTGTGCGATGGTGCCAGGATTTTCAGCCCCGGTATTTTGAGTAATTTCACCGGATCCAGCCAAAGGTTTGTTGAGATTGCCGTTGCCGCACGAGCCAAGGACAAGCGACAGTGTACAGATCGACAAAAAGGTCAATATGTGTTGCGCGCTCGTGCGCCCTTGCACCAGCAATGTTGTCGCTTTTTTTATCACGTTAAATGCCCGTACCTGTCCACCCGTTTTTATGACTCTAAAGTGCAAACAAGGCTCAAGCAAGACCGATTGCTGGCACCAATAATGAATGATGGAAACTTGGCTGTGAGTATGACAGTAATGAGGGCTTTAAAACAAGTGGCCAATTGGGAACACGATGTATGGGGCAGCCGCCATCACAGCCAAAAGAGATGTTGTTTCGGGCCGTCGAAAATGTGCTGGCGCGCCAGCTTGCCAGCGCCTTGCCAGCCGGGCTTTATCTCACAGCAACGCCCATTGGCAATCTGGCCGACATCAGTTTGCGCGCGCTTGCCGTTTTGACCAATGCCGACCTCATCTATTGCGAGGACAAGCGCCATTCCGCCAGGCTGCTGAACCATTATGGTATTGTGGGCAAGCTGCAATCCTATCATGAGCATAATGCCGACCGCCAGCTCACCCCTTTGCTGGGCCATATTGAGGGGGGCAAAAGCGTCGCCCTGATTTCCGATGCGGGCACACCGCTTGTGTCGGACCCTGGTTATAAACTGGTGGTGGAAGCCAAGCAGCGTGATCTGCTGGTGGGCGCCATTCCTGGAGCCAGCGCCCCCATCACGGCGCTGGTCAGCGCGGGCCTGCCAACCGACAGTTTTTTGTTTGCGGGGTTTTTGCCTCCTAAAAAAGCGGCCCGCAAGAAACGCCTGCTGGAATTTGTCAGTAGTGACACGACCTTGATATTTTTCGAATCGCCAAAGCGTTTGAAGGCCTCATTGCGAGATTTTGCAGATTGTTACGGAAAGCGCCGTGGGGCCATTGCCCGCGAGTTGACCAAGCTGCATGAAACTGTGACCACCGGGCCTCTTGTTGAGCTGGCGGAAAAATTTGAGGGCGTCCAGTCCATCAAGGGTGAGATCGTCATTGTGGTGGGTCCGGCCGACAAAGACGCGGCAATATTGAGCGATGAGGCTCTGGCTAAGGAACTTTCCATTGAACTGCAAGAAAGTAGCCTGCGTGATGCGGTGGCGGCGATCTGCGCCAAATTCGACCTGCCGCGCTCAAAAGTCTATAATCTGGCAGTGGCCGTAAAAAAGACCCTTTGAGCCCTCTGGCGGCGCTTTTTGGTATTTTTGCAGATCATTTATATCACACATAACTTTAAAATGGCGGTGGAACGAGGTCTGCGCTAATATGCTTGTGGAACTTGCGGCATACTAAAAATAATCTGGGTCATAGCCTTCGTAAACGGCTTTGGGCTTTGTTGGTCTTGAAGATTGAGCTGCTGTTCGCCAGTTTAAGCGGAAAATTTGATTGTCGGGCCCCCCTAATGTGCAAAATTTCCCCTCGAACTGACAAATATCAGCTCAACACAGATCAAAATCGTTTATGAGTTTATGACTTAGGGTCAGCGTAGAGAGTATTTGAGTAAAAAATGACCGGTTTTAGAAAACGAACACAGGCAAATCACGGCCTTCTATGCGGATTTGTGTTGGCGGCGCTGATGCTGGTATCGCCGTCTGGCGGGCAAGCAGAATCCCTGGCGCAGGCGCTGCAACGCACGCTCGCAACAAATCCCACTATCAATGCCGAGCGCGAGAAATTGCGGGCCATCGACGAGGGTCTTGATATTGCGGGTGCTGGGTATCGTCCCACTATTTCGTTGAACGGTGACGTTACCCGCCAAAACAGCAATACCGATCTGACGGCAGGTGGCGGCGCCGATGATACCTTTACGTCGCGCGGTTATTCGGTGACCTTAAGCCAGCCTTTGTATCGCGGCGGGCGCACGCGCGCAGCCCTGAGCGAAGCCGAGGCCAATATTCTGGCGGCGCGTCAATCGTTGCGTAATCTGGAACAAAATATCTTGCTGGAAGTGGCCACCACTTACGTATCTGTGGTGCGCGATACGGCCATCAAGGCGTTGCGGCAAAATGATCTGCGCCTGCTGGACAAACAGTTGCGGGCGACGATTGGCCGGCAGCAAGCGGGCGTTGTCACCAGTACCGATGTGGCGCTGGCCAGATCGCGCAAGAGTGCTGCCGCATCAGAATTGACTCTGGCGCAAGCCAATTTGCGAACAGCACGCGCTGAATATATCCGGCTGACCGGGCGCTCTGCGGCAAAAACATACTATCCAGCAGTGCGCGGAAAACGAACCGCTGCCAATTTGAGGGCGGCGATTAATATCGGCAAGAACGAAAACCCGGCTATTCTGGCGGCTTTTTATGCCAAAGATGCCGCCCGGTTCGCTATTGATCAGGTGCGAGGGGAGCGTTTGCCCGAGCTGTCACTGGAGGCTGGTTATGACAGCCATTGGGGTGTGAGCAAAAGCGTCGAACGACAACAAAGCGCCAATATCAGACTACGGGGCACGATGCCGCTCTATCAAGGCGGTGCGGTGCTGGCGCGGATCCGCCGCTCGCAGGCGACCTATCGACAAAAAACGCTCGAAATATCGGCGGTACAGGCCAGTATTCACTCACAAATTGTTTCCAACTGGAGCGCAATGGTGGCCGCCAAGGCGCGTGTCGGCTCAGCCGCGACGCAAATTGAGGCGGCGCAACAAGCGTTGCTGGGCATTACCAATGAAGAAAAAGTCGGTCAAAGGACCGTGCTGGATGTTCTGGATGCGGAGCAGGAATTGCTGGAAGCCAAGGTTGCCTCCCAGCAGGCGCGTGGCGATTATATAACGGCGTATTTTCGCCTGCTCACCGCCATGGGCCGCTTTCGTAGCGGTGATGGCGTTTATTAGGTCTTACACGCCTAAAAGGATTTCGGCTGTCCGGTATTGTCTCAGTTTGAAAATAATATTGCATGTCGTGCTCAAAAAACGCGTCGCGATTTTGCGCTATCCGCGCGGGCGTCTTGTGCAGACGGCATTGGGGACCAGTCCCCAACCCCCTGTTATCAAATGGTTTCCAAAGGCTTGGCCTTTGGTGCCTGCTGCATAGGCAGCCCGTCTGGCCAAGACATTTCAGACCGCGGCGGCAGGCTACTATATTCAAATTGATTCCAACTGAACTACCGGCTGTCCGCTTGAATGTCATATCCTGAAAGGCGATTTTGGCACCAAACAGCCGTTATGTTCTCAAGGTGAGACACTATCCCCCGGTCGGTCGTGGCTCATTTTGAATATTAAAGCTCCCTGGACCAGCAAAAACGCGGGTGCGGTTTTGTGCCGAGCCGGGGCCCAGAGGCACATGCACAGAGGTTTTGCCTGTTTGTCCCGGGATCCTGGTTCAAGCCCGGGAAGTGAACTATTTCAAACTGAGAGACAATCGCTCCACCATAAGGCTTTCGCTTTGTGCCAAAGCCTGCTATGTGCGGGTTTCAATGCTGGTTGAGGGGTATGAACCCCCAAACCGGTTCCGGTCGCAGCCTACCCGGTAAAAACAAGGACACACTATGAAGATGACCAACATCTGCATAAGCAGAACGGTATGCCATTTGCCCGCGCAAACAGCTGCCCCCCAAATATGGGCGCAAAGACCCGCCACCGCGCTGTTATCAGGCGCCGTCTTGTTGCCAGAGTTGGCTTTTGTAAAAGGAGATGCTTAATGTATCAAATTTCAAAAGAGTTCCATTTTTCGGCCTCTCACCAGCTTCTTGGCCTGCCCGATGATCATCAATGCGCCCGTTTGCATGGCCATAATTATATCATCGTCGTGGAGCTGTCTGGAGAGCAGTTGAACCAACATGGCTTCTTGCGTGATTACCACGAACTGGCGCCTCTCAAACACTATATTGATGAGCAGATCGACCATCGCCATCTCAACGATGTTCTGGGGGACGATGGCGTGACAGCGGAACAGTTGTGCAAGCATTTTTATGATTGGTGCCAAGCGCGCTGGCCAGAGACATCGGCGGTGCGGGTCAGTGAAACCCCCAAAACCTGGGCCGAGTACAGACCGTGAGCAAGCAGCAAAGTGGTGATGTTTTGATCAGTGAAATCTTTGGCCCGACCATTCAGGGCGAGGGGGCACTGATCGGCCAGCCGAGCATTTTTGTGCGCACGGGTGGCTGCGATTATCGCTGTAGCTGGTGTGACAGCCTGCATGCCGTTGAGAGCGCTTACCGCAGTGACTGGCGGTCCATGAGCACGCAAAAAATCTGGCAGAAAATATATGAGCTGTCGGGCGGCGTGCCTTTGATGGTGTCTTTGTCGGGAGGCAATCCCGCTATTCAACCTTTTGGCGAATTGATTGATCTGGGGCACCAGCAGGGCTACCGGTTTGCTCTGGAGACCCAGGGCTCAGTTGCCAAACACTGGTTCTGCGAGCTGGATGTTCTGGTCCTTAGTCCCAAACCGCCCTCCAGCAATATGGAGACGCACTGGAACTCCTTCAATGCCTGCCTGGAGGCCGCCGGTGGCAAGCCCCAGAGCCTCTTGAAAATAGTGGTGTTCGATGAGTTGGACTATGCCTATGCGCGCGACACCGCCAGCCGCTATCCGCAATTGCCGGTCTATTTGCAGCCCGGCAATCATACGCCGCCGCCCGGCGATAGTGATCAAGCGGCAATCGATCTCGCGGGCCTGAACGAAAGGTTCGACTGGCTGGTCGCCAAAGTGACAGCGGATCAATGGTTTGAGGCTCGCGTCCTGCCACAGTTGCACGTTTTGTTATGGGGTAATAAGCGCGGCGTCTGAGGGTTTTTAAACTGCTTTTACAAACATATAAATATCTGAATATAAAAGACAAAATAAGATCCCGCCGGGTGCATCAGGCTTGTAATTATTCTACGGGCGGTTAAACTCGTACCTGTATTTCCAACCTATACAGAGGGACCTATGATGAAATTACTGACTTTGAGCCCGAAACTGATGATTGGAGCGCTGGTTGCTGCTTTGGTCTTGCCATTTGGTCTGGCGCGCGCCGTTGAAGGCACATTGACGATTGTGACCTCTTACCCGCCTGATACCACAACCACCTTCAAGAAGGCTTTTGAAAAGAAATATCCCGGCGTTAAAGTCGAAATGCTGAAGAAAAAAACCACCGCCGGTATCAAATATCTGCAAGAAACCTCCAGCAATAACAAATCCGACATGTTCTGGGCCTCGGCACCCGACGCTTTTGAGGTCCTCAAAGGCGACAATCTGCTGGTTAAATATGATGTGAAAGTCAAAGGTATTCCCGAAAAAGTCGGCTCCTTTCCGGTCAATGATCCTGATGGCTATTACAAGGGCTTTGCCGCCTCGGGCTATGGCATCATGTGGAATACGCGCTATTTGAAAGCCAAGAAACTGCCGGTCGCCACGGAATGGGCGCAGCTCAAAAAACCGATTTATCATGGTCATGTGGGCATGAGTGCTCCGTCTCGCTCGGGCACCACTCATTTGACCGTTGAAACCCTTATTCAGGGGATGGGCTGGGACAAGGGCTGGGCCGAGTGGAAAGCCATTGGCGGTAATTTCAAAACCATCACGGCGCGCAGTTTTGGCGTACCAGATGGCGTCAATTCGGGGCAGTTCGGTCTGGGGATTGTTATTGATTTTTTGGCCTCTCGTCAAAAGCCTCGGGGTTCCCGGTTGACTATGCCTATCCAAAACTCACCACGCTGGTGCCAGCCAATATCGCCATCGTCAAGAACGCCCCCAACGCCAAGGCGGCCGCGGCCTTTATCGAGTTTTTGATGTCGACACAGGGTCAAGAGCTGCTGCTGGATCCCAAAATTCGCCGTTTGCCGGTTAACCCAGCGACCTATGCCAAAGCCCCTGAAGGGTTCCCAAACCCTTTCAAAGACAGCTCCATTGGCGCGGCGGTAAAGTTTGACCTTGGTTTGTCAAAGGGTCGCTATAATGTGGTCAACTCCTTGTTTGATGTGATGATTACCTACCGTATTGACGAGCTGCGGGCCGCCGTGAAGGCCGTGCAGGATGCCAGAGCCGCCATCAGCGGTAAAACCAACGCGGAGGCTGCCAAACTGATCGCGCAGGCAGAAGCCCTGATCGATAAAATGCCTATTTCCGAGGCCAAGGCTAGCGCAAAAGACTTTGCCAGCATCTTTAAAAAGAAACGCAAAAAAGCTACCACAAAAATCACCGGCCGTCAGGCGGAAGTGGAAGCCGAGTGGGATAATATGGTGAAGGCCAATTATGCCAAAGCCGTGGAACTGGCCAACAAGGCAAAATCCATGTTGTAGCGGCCACATGGTTTTCTAGAACAATCAATGAGGAGCAAGCGCTAAACCTTGCTCCTCATTATAGCGGGATCGATGTGGCGCGCCGATCTGGGCGACATAGGGAAAGAGGGGGGCCGGCATGTCTGTTCTGTCAAAAAGCGAGCGCGGCCCGGCAGCGGCTGGATTGCTTATCGCCGTTTTGCTGGCTCTGTTTTTGCTCATTCCCGTTTTAAAAGTTATTTATGTGGCGTTTCTGGATCCCCATACCGGCGAGCTGACGCTGCTCAATTTCCAGGATTTTTTCGCCTCCTCGCTGTTTCGCGAAAGTTTTTATAATTCGCTTTTTGTCGCCACCATGTCGGTGGTTTTTGCCTCGATCATCGCCCTGCCGCTGGCCTATTTCACCACCCGTTTTAATTTTTCCGGCGCCATCATCATTCAGACGCTTGGCATCATTCCCCTCATCATGCCGCCCTTTGTCGGCGCGGTGGCCATGAAGCTGTTGTTTGGCTCCAATGGCTCGGTCAATCTTTTGCTCGAACAATATTTCGGCATCAATATCCCGTTTATGGAGGGGCTGAACGGCGTCATTCTGGTCGAGAGCATCCACTATTTTCCGTTTATCTTGATCAATTTGTCCGCCGCCTTGATCAATATTGATCGCTCCATGGAAGAGAGCGCGCAAAACCTTGGCTCGCACGGGTTTCGCATGTTTCGCCGCATTGTCTTTCCTCTTGCCATGCCGGGATATTTGGCCGGCGCGGCGCTGGTGTTTATCAAGGTGGTTGATGATCTGGGCACGCCTTTGTTGCTCGATGTCAACAAGATGCTGGCCCCGCAGGCCTATTTGCGCATCACCAGCATCGGCATATCAGACCCCATGGGCTATGTGATTTCGGTGATCCTCATCGCGTTTTCTTTGTTGTCTCTTTATGTCTCCTTGATGGCCATGAAGGGCCGGGACTATGCGACCACTCAAAAAGGTGGCGGCGGGCTTTCCAAGCGCGATCTCAAACCCATGGAAAAGGTTGCCACCTATGGGCTGGTCCTGTTCATTTTGGTGATTGTGCTGTCGCCCCATGTCGGACTATTGCTGTTATCGTTTGGCACGGTTTGGTCGTTTGCGGTGCTGCCCGATGGCTATACTTTCGCGCATTATATCAAGGTGGCCAGCGAAGCCTCGCAATATATCACCAACACCTTGCTGTATGCTGGCATTGCCGCTTTATTTGATGTGATCCTTGGCACTGCCATCGCCTATATCGTCTACCGCACCAAATTGACGGGGCGTAAATGGTTGGATTATGGAGCCACCATGGCGCTGGCTGTGCCGGGTGTTGTGTTGGGGATCGGTTATTTGCGCACCTTTTATTCGGTCGATGTGCCGTTTGCCGATCAGCCGCTTGCTACCTGGTGGGTGATCATCGTCATCGCCTTGACGGTGCGCCGCTTGCCCTATGCGTTGCGCTCTTGCGTCGCGGCCATCCAGCAGGTCAGTGTGATGCTCGAAGAATCGGCTGAAAACCTTGGCGCCACCAAGGGGCGCACCGTCATGCGCATCGTTGTCCCCTTGATGAGTGGCGGCATCCTTGCTGGCTTCGTTACCAGTTTCGCCACCGCATCGGTGGAACTGTCAGCCACCATCATGCTGGTGTCACGAGAATCGGACGCCCCATTGGCGTTTGGTATCTATGAGTTCATGCAATCGGCCTCTGGCCGTGGTCCCGGCGCGGCGCTTGGCATGATCGCCGTGGTGCTGGTGGGCTTGGGCACATATTTTTCACACAAGATTATCGAGCGCACCGAGAAATCCCGGGCCAGCGCTCGTCCCGTCAATGAGGAGGCGAAGGCATGAGCTTGCAGGCACAAAGTTCTGAAGTCGTGATCGAAAATCTGGGCCTGTCATTTGGCGATACCCAAGTCTTGAAGGGCATTGATCTGACCATCAAGGCGGGGGAGTTCTTTTCGTTTCTTGGCCCCTCTGGCTCTGGAAAATCCACCTTGCTGCGCGCCATCGCCGGCTTTGGGCCCGAGCCGACCGGGCGCATATTAATCGGTGGGCAAGACGTTGCCAAGCTGCCGCCATGGGAGCGCAATGTGGGCATGGTGTTTCAATCCTACGCCCTGTGGCCCCATATGACGGTGGCCAAAAATGTGGCGTTCGGGCTGGAAGAGCGCAAGGTGGCGCGGGCGCAAATCGACAAGCGGGTCAAGCAAGCGCTGGATCTGGTTGATCTGGCGGATTTTGGAGAGCGCCGCCCCTCGCAACTGTCGGGGGGGCAGCAACAGCGCGTGGCTCTTGCCCGGACCATCATCATCGAGCCGCGTGTGCTGCTGCTCGATGAACCGCTTTCCAACCTTGATGCCAATCTGCGCGTGCAGATGCGCGGTGATATTCTGGCTTTGCAAAAAAAGCTCAATCTAACAACCATCTTCGTCACCCATGATCAAGAAGAAGCCAACACCACATCCGTCCGTATGGCTGTGTTGAACCATGGTATCTTGCAACAGGTGGGAGCCCCTATGGAGCTTTACGATGCGCCCGCCAACAGATTTGTCGCGAGCTTTTTGGGTACCGCCAATATTCTGGAAGGCGAGGTCAGAACCAATGGGCAATTGACCGCATTTTTGTCGAGCGGCGGCCTGCAAATACCAATCCGGCAGGGAGCAGACAGTATCACCGCTATCGCCATCCGCCCGCAAAATATCAGCCTGCACACGCCAGGTGGCGGCACGTCGGAGGCCGAACTGCGTTTCAAAGCGGTGGTCAGCGATATCGAGTTCCTGGGCAGTACTTTGCGATATGCGGTAAAAACGGGGCAGGAGACCATGCTGGTCGATCATGTCCACGAGCCCGGAGACCGTGTCTTTGCGCTTGAAGAGCAAGTCGATATGGCCATTGTGCCCGATCATGTGACGCTGTTACGAGGATGACCAAATTGCCAGGATCGGCGGTACTTGTCTGGCGACGTGCGGAACGCTTGAAGCGTGGGCTGAATATGGCTTTAGCCGGTGGTTGTTCACATCAGGGCCTCGGTTTGGATTCGCATTTCGAGGGCCGCGCTGTCGGGGATTTGTTCCACATCGTGTTTGGTGATCATCGCCCCTTTGGGGACCGGGCGCAGCAGTTTGATCCCATGGGCAAGACCGATCGGCAGGGCTTGTCGAGCCACAGAAAGTTTGGCGGGGAGGCATTTGCCCCAAACGGTATAACCACCTTCACCATCTAATTGATCCCCTGGCTTCAGGTCTGTTTTGGCAATGGCCACCGCATCGGCGTTAAAGGCCGCAGAACTGCCCGTTGGCTCGCCCCGCAAGGCGGCGCTCAAAACGGAGATGCTCAACTCCATGCCAATCAGGTGAAACGGCTTGTACATGGCGGCATAGCGCCCCGAGCGATCGGTGGGCAGGCCATATTGAAAAAAGCAGTCGCGTGAATAATCGTTGGGGGCTTCAATCACCACATAGACCCCCCAGCGCAAATCGCGAAACACCGGTCGGCCATCTCGTTCCAGCGAGGAAATCACTTCGACCCTGCCGGTGCCATCGACCACTCCTCCTTCATCGCGCGGGCAAAGGGTCTGGGCCAGATCATCGACCCCGCAGGGGGGAAACGCCAAGCCGCCGGGGGCCACCGACAGATCGCACGCATTGGCGATCGCCGACATTTCAATGGCGGATTTTGTGCCGTCCAGAAACGAGTTGAACATTTGCGGGTTCATCCCGGCGCTTGCGGCCTGCTCGGGGCTAAGTCCGTAATGCTGCCAGACCCCGTCGGGGGTGACATCGTGATAGGCGGGAAGATATTTGGTGCCCTTGCCAGCGGCCTGCACGCGAAAGCCAGCGGCTCTTGCCCAATCAACCATTTCGGATGCGAGCGCTGGTTGATCGCCATAGGCCATCGAATAAACAGTGCCAGCTTGTTTGGCGCGCACTGCCAGTGCCGGGCCGCATAAAACATCGGCTTCCACATTGACCATGATAATATGCTTGCCATGCTCGATGGCCTTGAGGGCATGTTCCACGCCAGCCAGGGGATGGCCCGTGGCTTCAATCACCACGTCGAGATCATCGAGCGCACACAAATCAGCGCCGCTTTCTAAAAACCGGACCGCGTCGATGCGCTCTTGTGACCAACCAACGCGCGCGCAGGCGGCGTGGGCATTGCCGAGGTTCAAATCGGCAATGGCCACCACTTCAAGCCCTTTGATGGTGGGCACTTGCGAGAGAAACATGGAGCCAAATTTTCCAGCGCCAATGAGGCCGCAACGTACTGGTTTTCCAGAAGCAGATTGGGCGGTAAGCAAAGATGACAGGTTCATTTTTATTCTTTCAATTATACGTGTCTTTGATGATCCATGCTATCAGCAGGGGGCTCTGGTTGCAAAGCATGGAAAAGGACATGGAATGATAAAAACGGCTCTGATTACCGGTGCTGGAACCGGCATCGGCAAAACCTGCGCCCATGAATTGATGCGCGGCGGGTATCACGTTATTTTCACAGGCCGCCGCCTGGGTGTGCTGCAAGCCGCCTTGCGCGAAGGCGAGGGCAGCGGCGATGCCATTGCCTGTGATGTGAGCGATGCCAAGGCGGTTAGCGCTTTGTTTGCGGAGATCGAAAAAACCCATGGACGTCTGGATGTATTGTTCAACAATGCCGGAATTTTTACCGCGGGAAAGCTCATTGACGAGATCGCGCTTGCAGACTGGCAGCGCATGATCGACATCAATCTGACGGGCTCGTTTTTGTGTGCGCGAGCCGCTTTTTCGCTGATGCGCCGCCAGCGCCCGATGGGGGGACGCATTATCAATAATGGCTCTATCTCGGCCCATGCGCCGCGCCCGGGATCGGTTCCCTATACCACCACCAAACACGCCATGACCGGCCTGACCAAATGCTTGTCGCTGGATAGCCGCGCGTTTGATATCGCCTGCTCGCAAATCGATATTGGCAATGCGGCTTCTGACATTGCGGCGCCATTGGGAGAGGGCGCCAGACAGGCCAATGGCGCGGTGGTGCCCGAACCGCTGATGGATTTGCGCCATGTGGCGGAGGCCGTTCGCTATATGGCCGATTTACCGCTGTGCGCCAATGTGCAGTTCATGACGGTTATGGCCACTAAAATGCCTTATGTCGGCAGGGGCTAAAGCTTAACGAGGCGCTGGTGCCAGCGCGCAATTTTGTCGCTAACGAGCGGACAGCTTTGGCCAATTATTATCGCCGGCTTTGATATTGGCGGGGATGTTTTTTGACCAGTTTGCCCGCACCGCTTTGTTAAAGTTGAGATAGAGTTTGCCCTTGCTGATGGTCCAGGCTTTGGGGGATCCCTTGGCCAGATAACCCCGGCTGGCGGCCCAGGCGCAATGTCCGCCATATTGCGGGGCATAGGCCTTTGGATTGTTGATAAAGCGGTCCCGGTTCGAGGCGTTGGCAAATCGCCATGTGGCACCATTATGCGAATAGGAAATGGCTTTCTTGCCCTGCTTGGGGCCGCCGCTATTGAAATAGGAAACCGGGTCATAGCCACCAACCGCCACGCCCTCGACAAGCCCTGTATAAATTTTGCTATTGCCGCCTCGTGCTGGTGTCAGCGACACAATGAAGAGGGCGAAAGCCGCAAGCAGAATGCCCGACAACAGCATCACAGACCGCTTCGAAAACGAGGTGAGGGAAAACGCGCCCATAGCTATATCCTTTATCTTTGGCGAAAAACACGGATCACCTCGATCATATTTGATCGGTCTGGATACAACAAATAACGATTTTATAACATATATGGAAAGCCGCTCAGGCGACTGCCAGATCAGCGATATGGTATCCGATGATTTGGGTCAGAGCCAACCAATGAGCCCCTCTTCTCCTGCTCTTAATTGATCTGGATCAGTTACACATTTGCAAAATTTCGATAGTATTTCTTCAGTACCCATAGTCGCTTTCGTATAAATTTGAGGAGATTGTTATGTATAAAACCATTCTCGTTCCGATCGACTTGGCGCATCTTGAAAAGGGCAAACCAATGATTGGTATCGCCCTCCATATAGGGGATGAGGATGCCCGCATCATACTTGTCAATGTGATGGAAGAGATCCCTGGATATGCGGCGCTTGAGTTGCCTCAAAACCTGTTGGTTGATGCTCACAAACATGCCGAAGAAAAACTAAAAGCGATTGCTGTTGCCGCAGGCATCAAACCGGACTATGCGGTTCTGTCTGGAAGCGCCCATAATGCAATTTTGCAGATTGCAGAAGAACAAAATGTCGATTTGATCATTGTGGGGTCGCACAAGCCTGGATTGCAGGACTATTTCCTTGGCTCGACAGCAGCTCGTGTTGTGCGCCATGCCAAGTGCACGGTGCTGGTTTCACGCTAGGGTCTTTCCGTTTTGGGTTGACAAAATGAAAGCCCCTAGCTCTTTGTTTTATCGTGCTTCTTATCGGAAAACCGGCACCCACTTTTCTCGGAAGCACTCTAGTGGTCTGCCCCACTTCAATTGCCGGATTTGTGGCATCCAGGTTTGAACGATAGCACTGTCTGGACAAGCTGAACTGCGGTAGCGCTGAAGTGTTGATCCGGGGCAAGCCCGGGGAGCGGATATGTTACCATGTGGCTCCATCAAAGCCCGACATTTCAGGTGAGGCAAACTGCTCTAAGCCCCCAGTCCCATCTGGATATAGCCCGAGGGGCAGACATCTTTGCAGATGTGGCAACCGATGCATTTGCCATAGTCGGTATCGACATAACGGCCCATGGTCTGCTGGTCTTTTTTAACGCGGAAGATGGCATCCTGGGGGCAATAGATGACGCAATTATCGCATTCAAAACAGATGCCGCAGCTCATGCAGCGATCGGCTTCTTGTTGGGCGGCCGCCGGGTCGGGGCCAAACAGGCGCTCATCGAAATGGCTAAGCACATTGTCTGACGAGATGTCATTTTCAGAGCGTTTGTAACGTTCGCTGAAATCGAAATGGCCAAGGAACAGCTCGTCGGCGGGGACGATCTGATTGTCGGAGCGGTCTTCGTAATTATGCACGGCAAAGGCGGCGTGGTCGGTGCCGGTCTGCTGCACATGGTCATAGTCTTGCGGCTCATGGCCGGTTTCGCGCAGTTTTTCAAGCAGGCTGAAATGATGCACGTCGACCTTTGGCGGCTTTATTTGATCTTCATTATTCAAATAATGATCAATGGCCTTGGCGGCAATCGAGGCATGGCCCACAGCGGTGGTCAACAGATGCGGTTTGATGACGTCTCCGCCAAGGAAAATACCGTCGCGTGCGGGCCAGCGATAATTGGCGTCGGCGTTCATCAGGCCCCAGCCATTGTCGAGTTCTTCCATGCCGGTGAAATCACATTTCTGGCCGATGGCAGCGACGATCAAATCACATTCGATATCACGTTCGCTGCCCTCGATGGGCACCATCTTGCCGGTGCTCCAGTCAGCTTCAATGACCCGCAATGCCCTGGCGCGATCGGGTCCATCCATCACCACCTCGATGGGAGCCAGCGAGTGAGCGATTTTGACGCCTTCTTGCTGGATATGTTTTATTTCCATTTTGGTGGCAGGCATCTGGTCGATCGGGCGGCGGTATACAACGGTGACATCGGCACCCTGACGGCTGGCAATGGTCGCCACATCATGGGCGGTGTGGCCGAGCACCACATTTTCGGGACGGTCTTTGTCGTGGCTGTTTTTGATATGGCCAAGACGGCGGGCAACGGCGGCCACATCCATGGCGGTATCGCCGCCGCCAATGACCAATACTTTTTGCGAGGAATGGTGCAGGCGGCCATCATTGAAGGCATCGAGAAAAGAGATGCCGCTGATGCAATTGCTGGCCTCGCTGGCACCCGGTACTGGCAGGGGGGAGCCCCCTTGCGCGCCAATGCCCACAAACACCGCATCATAATCGCGCTCCAATTGTTCAAGCTCGATATCGACGCCGACCTTCATGCCGGTTTTGACGGTGACGCCCAGCGCCAGGATGCGCTCGATTTCTCCATCCAGCACGGTGCGCGGAGTGCGATAGCCAGGGATGCCATAGCGCATCATGCCGCCCAGCATCTCACGGCCTTCATAAATGGTGCAGGCGTGACCCATGCGGCGCAATTGATAGGCGCAGGTCAGGCTGGCGATCCCACCGCCGATCAGCGCCACTTTTTTTCCGGTGTCGGGGCCAGCTGGATGCAAGGGAAAATTGTTTTCAAGCGCGAAATCGCCAATGAAATGTTCTACTGCATTAATGCCCACATGGTCTTCGACCTCATTGCGGTTGCAACCATCTTCGCAAGGGGCGGGACACACGCGGCCCATGATGGCGGGAAAAGGATTGGCATCTGTTGAGCGCTGATAGGCATATTGCGCCCAGCCAAATTCCTTGTCGGCAAGATCTGCGGGTGGTTTTTCAATACCGCGCACAATGTTCAGCCAGCCTCTGATATCTTCTCCGGCCGGACAGCTGCCCTGACAGGGCGGGGTGCGGTGTATATAGGTGGGGCATTTGTAGCTGGTGTCCTGCTGGAATATTTTTTCGCTCAGCTCCCAGTTATCTTCGGAATCACCATCTTTATAGCGCCGATAATTACGGCCTTTCTGCTCCATCACAAACCTCATTTCTTTTGCCATGGCAATTTTAGAATATCCCTAAAAACAAGCCATCAATCCGACTGGGGGGATCGGTGATCCCGGAATCAACTGAGCTTAATCTGACTGTGACAACTTGTCCATCCAGCAACCCTATTTTGCGTGTCGTATCAAATGATGAGCAGTGCTTTTGCGGCGAGCAAGGGGGTTGCCAGAGCGCCAAACAATCGTCTCGATGTGATGTCCAACGCCAAGGCTTCGTCTCCAATAGTGATCCTTAACGTAGCCGCTCTAACAGCGCCCGGGTTGGATAGGCATCGATTGGCAGGCCATATTTCTTTTGCATGGTTTTGACGGCATGGCGGCTTTTGGCACCAAGAATACCGTCGATTTTGCCAACATCAAAGCCGCGCTTTTGCAACAGACGTTGCACCTGTTTGATCTGCGCATAGGGCAGGCCTTTGGCGCCGCGACCCGGGCTCACCTTGCGCGCCCCTGCGAGGCGAGTGGCGAAATAGGCTGCGGTCAGCGAATAGGTCAAGGAGTGGTTCCATTCCAGATAGACTTTTGTGAAATTGGAAAAAGCGAGGAAGGCGGGGCCGTCTTTGCCCATGGGAAGAATGAGGGAGGCTTTGAGACCATCCGCTTTGAGGGCGCGCCCTCTGGCATCGCGTATTCCCCATTTGGCCCATTGGGCGCGGGAATGTTCAATGCCCACATCTGCTTGCTCCCAGGGCATATTGCGCGGCGTCCTGACTTCTTGCAACCAGGGTTCATTGGCACGCCAGCCCAGAGATTTCATGTATTTGGCGGCAGAAGCCAGCGCATCGGGAGCGCTTTTCAGCAGATCGACCCGGCCATCGCCATCCATATCGACGCCAAAGTTCAAATAATGGGAGGGCAGGAACTGCAACTGACCAAGTTCGCCCGCCCAGGGGCCGCGCATCTGTCTGGCCGTCAAGTAGCCGCGTTCGATGATTTTCAAGGCCGAGAACAGCTCTTTGTGAAACAGCTCGGTGCGGCGGCAGTCATAGGCAAGGGTGGCGAGAGAGCGCAGGGTTGAAGAGCTGCCAAGAAAGGCCCCAAAATCAGTTTCCAGACCCCAAAAAGCGGTGAGTACTGGCCCTGGCACGCCATAGCGGCGCTTGACCTGCGCAAAGGTACGAGCATGCTGGCGTAATTTGCGCGCCCCGGTTTTAAGGCGATTGCCGGAAATCATGCGCCCGGAAAATTGTAGAAAAGTCTGGGAAAAAACTCCTTGCGCATTATCGCGGCGCACCACGTCAGGATCATAGCGTACGCCCTCAAGAGCGCTGCGGATGGTTCTTTGCGAAATTCCCTGCTGGGCGGCCTGGCGTTTGATATCGCTCAACCAGCTCTGGAAATTGCCCGTCCGGCATTTGGCGCTGGCGGTTTGCGGCAGGGCCAGCGCGAAGATCGACGCGGCGACAAGAGCGGTCAGTATTTTGCGGTTCATGAACAGTTTCCCCGTTAGCGTTTTTATGGGCCAGATGGTGCGCACACTTAGTGAAGCATTAACGTCTTCGCCTTTGTTTAACAATCTATTTTGACGCTGATGTGGTGGCCAAACACGATCGCTTGGCGGCGTTTTGGTGTGGGCGGGCCGTGCGCTGCTTGCCGCGTCGAAATTTTGTTTTTTTATGGGCCCATGTTAATGATCACAACATGACCCAAAAAGGAAAAAAACGCCGAGCCAATTATCATCATGGCAATTTGCCTGCGGCTTTGATTGATGTGGCCAGAAGATTGATCGTCGAACGGGGACCACACGGGTTTTCGCTGGTGGAAGCGGCGACCCTGGCCGGGGTGTCACCCGCCGCCCCCTATCGCCATTTTGCCAATCGTGATGCGCTGCTTGCCAGCGTTGCGATCAGCGGATATGAGCGCTTTGCCAGGGATTTATCAGTGGCCTGGCGCGAGGGTCAACCAGATCCTTACACGGCGTTTATGCGTATGGGCGAGGTGTATCTGTCGTTTGCGCAAACTGATCGGGCCAGCTATATCGCCATGTTTGAAGCCGGACTGTCGGGGGATGAAGTTGAGGGATTGAAGGAAGCGGGGGATCGCGCCTTTGCGGCATTGACGATTGCCGCAAAGGCCCTTGGCGGCGTCAAGCCAGATGGCCAGCCGATTTCTCCAGAAATGATGGGGTCCCATATCTGGGCCATGTCTCACGGCTTGGCGACATTGTGTTCGATACCGCGAAAAGGTCAGGATATGCCAGCAACGCGAGATGTGCACGCCCTGCTTGCCAGCGCTATGCAGATTTATCTCAAGGGGCTTGGCATTGAGTTTGAACCCCCCGAAAAGGGCTGACCGGCCCGGCTTTGATTGTTTGAACGCCCCGCAGGGTATGAAAGTGCACACCCATTTTCGAAGGCATCAGGCTTCGAAAATTTGCTGCTACTGGTCCCGGCCCAGTCCGGGAATTTTGGTTTCTCCCTTGTAATTTCTGGCATCAGCTCCCATTATGTAAATGTCATTTACATTTATGAAGGAGGGGTGCCTGACGAGCCTTTGATCCCTCTATTGAAGGAAAGGAACAGATTGTCATGACGTCGAACGCGTCGGTGATGGATTTTTTATCCAGCTGGTATAATCGGTTTGAAGAGCTGCCAACGGGCATAAAGATCGCTTTGATGGTGCTTGGATTTATTGTCTTCTGGCCCATCGGGCTGGCTGTTTTAGGGTATCTTTTTTGGAGAAATGAAATGGGTTGCAGGAACAAACACAGCGGATCGCGCCAGGGTTGTTGGGGCGGTTTAAACAAGGGAGCTGGCGGGGCTGGGTTTTCGTCCGGCAATATGGCCTTTGATGAATATCGCGAGGCAACATTGAAACAGCTGGAACAAGATCAGCGCGAATTCACTGTGTTTATCGATCAGCTGCGCCGCGCCAAGGATCAGCGCCAGTTCGATGATTTCATGGCTGATCGCATGCGCCGAAAAACCCAGGAGAACGGATCTTCGAGCCAGCCAGAGGGTGGACCCTCCAGCGCGTGAAGCTTGGAGGGAACAATGAGAACCGACAAACCGGTGCGGGGAGACCCGCGCCGGTTTTACTATTTACGAAAGGTCATGATTGCTGACTTCAGAATATTCTTAGGGTCGAAAATTGGGTATGCTGGTAGTATTTGATCACGGTTTTCAGTTGGCTATATTTTGGATGAAAAGAACATGAAACAGAGGCGAAAAGCCCAAGAGTTTTCAAGCTTACACCAGGGGAGCCAGGCTTTTATTCTGCCCAACGCCTGGGATGTGGTAAGCGCTCGCTTGCTTGAGCAGACAGGGTTTCAGGCCATAGCAACAGCAAGTGCGGCGATTGCCTGGGCTGCAGGGGTGCCAGATGGGGAAGAAATGAGCCGCGAAGAGATGATTGCCATTGTCGGGCGGATTGTCCGGGCGGTGAATATTCCGGTTTCGGCAGATTTGGAACGGGGCTACGGGGTTAGCCCCGAGGAGGTTGGCAAAACCATTGAAATGGTTATTGAAGCGGGGGCGGTTGGGGCTAATCTTGAGGACAGTGATGGGGCCGGTTCGGTGATTCCACGTGATGATTGGTCCCTATTTGCTTGGTGCCGCTTATAATGGCGTGAGAGATCATGCCCGTGAGATGCTTGATCAGGGCACCTTCAGCTTTGAACAAAATAGCCTGAAATTTGACGAAGTGCAGGAGCTTGTTTCGCAAAAAAAAGGATGATCCGCCCTTGTGATTTTATCAATGACTATTTCTTGCCGGTGATGGCGATGATGCGCGGATAAAACGGTTTCACGATTTTGATGTTGTCAGGGGAGGGAATGACCATCCTGATTTGAATCTGCATGCGTTGCAGCAAAGAGCTTTTTTGCTTTGCCGTCATTTTGTCATTGGCTTTGATAAGCTTTTGGGTGGCCGCCATTTTTTCTTCAACCTGTTTCAAGGTGCGCCCCGACTTTATGAAGCCAGCGGTCAGCATCGTCGCTTCAACGGTGCGTTGCATGGTTCTCATATCCTTGAAACCATATTTACCCGACAGATCGCTCAACGCAGCGGTAAAGGCCTCATATTTCTTGTTTGCAGCCGAATTTTTAGCAGCCCCGGCGCTTTTCCCTGCCGTATAGGATTGCGTCAACGAGACAAGTTTTGGCAATATCTCGATCACTTGCGCAACCGACTGAGCGCTTAATGCGACTTGTTCCTGCGGGCTCGACACGTTCCCTTGCATGGGCGATGTCGGCGCCGCCGCCGTTTGTCCAATGGTTCCCAGAAAAATGGCTGTCACCAATAGTAGACCTGGCGCAAGTCGTGGAAATAAAGTCATTTTATGGATCATCCATCTTTTCAATATGTGGCATTTTTTTTAGAACTGGCCGCTTTCAAGAACAATACGGCATCAAATAATCAGATGCAATGTGCGGGGCTGGGTGGTGTGGGGGCCTGCCCTCAGGTAATCGGCCGTTTGGCAGCATCCAGTGTATTTGACAACAGCATGGCGATGGTCATGGGGCCAACGCCGCCCGGTACTGGTGTGATAGAGCCAGCGACAAGACGGGCTTCATCGAAGGCGACATCGCCCACCAGCCTTGTTTTGCCATCCTCAAGCTCAAGGCGATTGATCCCCACATCAATGATGCAGGCACCTGGTTTGATCCAGTCGCCGCGAATAAATTGCGGTAGGCCAACGGCGGCCACCACCAGATCGGCGCGGCGCACCACGCTGGCCAGATCTTTGGTGCGCGAGTGAGCAATGGTCACCGTGCAATTTTCATTGAGCAGCAATTGGGCCACCGGCTTGCCGACAATATTGGAGCGTCCCACCACCACCGCTTCAAGGCCGGTCAAATCGGCGCGGACAGATTTGGCAAGCACAATGCAGCCCTTTGGCGTGCACGGCACAGGGCCGGGTTGGCCGGTCATCAAGCGCCCGGCATTAATAGGGTGAAAGCCGTCCACATCCTTGTCGGGATCAATGGCGCACAGCACCTTGTCAGCATCTATTTGTTTGGGCAATGGCAGTTGCACCAAAATGCCATGGACGCGCGCATCTTGATTGAGTTGTTCCACCAAACGCAGCAGGTCCTGTTGGCTCGTGTCGCTTGGCAATTGGTGGGTGAAACTTTCCATACCGGCTTTTTTGGTGGCGATGCCCTTATTGCGCACATAGACGCTGCTGGCCGGGTCTTCTCCCACCAACACAACGGCCAGGCCGGGTTTTATCCCATGTTGTTTGATCAGTGCGTCGGTTTCTTCGCCAATTTTCTTGCGAAGTTGAAGGGCGATGGCCTTGCCATCAATGAGTTGTGCTTGTGTCATGTCTCGCTCCCCGAGGCGTTGGCTTGAAGAGAATGGTCGCACATGGTGGAATGAGCGACCCTAATTGGCGAGCAATCGCGGGGCCAGATCGCTGACGACGAAAATCCGCAAGAAGCTGATGGCCAATAGCAGCACGATGGGGGAAATATCAATGCCGCCCATATTCGGTATAAATCGGCGGATCGGTTTGAGCATCGGTTCAACGATGCCATTGAGGGTCGAATAGACACTGTAAACGAACTGGTTTTGCAAATTGATGACATTGAAGGCCACCAGCCAGCTCATGACAACACCGATGATGATGAACCACCATGTTATGTCGAGGATTGCGACGATCAGATAGATTATTGCATTCATGGTCGGTTAAATCTCGCTCTTGTTCCAGCCCCCAAAGCCCTCTTCACGCAATACAAGAGGGCAATCAGGTCGAAAATCAGGTCAAATCAATTGAAAAACATGTAGCGCGCCGCGCGCCAATAGGCAACATTCAACTTGGACTGTTGATATTCGCGGTGATTGAGCTGTGCACAGGGGAAACAAATGCCGTTTGAAATGATCGTCAAGCAGAGCTTGAAGAACTCGGTGCTGTTCGAGGGGCTGGAGGAAGGGACGCTGGAGAAGCTGGCGGGGGTGATGCGCCCGGTGTCCTTGAAGCGCAATGAAACATTGTTTTTGCAAGATGATGAACCAGATGGCTGTTATTGTGTTCTGGAGGGCACCTTGAAGGTGTCGGTCATCGGTATCGAGGGCGAAGAAACTATTCTGGCAGCCCTTGGCAGCTCGGATATACTGGGTGAAATGGGCTTGATCGATGACGCCCCGCGTTCTGCAAATATCACAGCCCTCAAGGAAACAAAGCTGGCTTTTTTGTCCAGTTCGGCGTTTTTTGAGATTGCTGGCCAGCACCCGCAGATTTACCGCCATTTGCTGCGTATTGTCGCCAAGCGGCTGCGTATCACCAATGATTGCTTTCAGATCCGCCAAAGCATGGGTCTGGATGGCCGCCTTGCTCATACGCTCTTACGCCTGGCGGACGGATTTGGAAACCCGCTGGATGGCGAGCGCGTGATGATTTTTCACAAATTCACCCAGTCGGACCTTGGCGACATGGTAGGGGCGGCGCGCGAAAACGTCTCACGCCAGCTCAATCAATGGTGCCGCAAGGGCATTTTAAGCAAAATTTCCGGCTATTACTGTATCGAAAAACCGCAGCTGTTACGCGATCTTACGTGAGCGCGCGCTTAAACGGCGTGATATAGCGCGACAATCAGCGCGGCCATTATGAGATAGCAGCTCAGATGTAAAAACTGGTCGAACCCGAATAACCGCCAATATTGGTATTGGTTGGTGGTCCACCGGGTCTTTTGTAAAAGCTGCTCTTTGCCCCAGTCGATATGATAGTGAGCAATGACTTCCGCCAAGATGAGCAGGGCATACCAGCCCAGGTGAATACCAGGTAGCAATAATATAAGTGGCAGGCTCAACATCCCGTGGATAGCGGCGTGCAGCACACCGCCCGGGTGGCCATAGCGAACCTTGTTGGTCAGCTGGTAGCTATTTTGCAAAACAAAGTCGCCCAGAAAATGCTTGGCAAAGAAATAGCCCAAACTGATGAGCAGGATGATTTCGGGTGCAAAGGGATCGCCGCTGGTCGGTGCGAGGCTCGTCGGGGTGATCATATGGTACGTGGTCTCGTTGAAAAAGCTTGATGTCATGCCGACAACCCCTCGATTGAGACGAGAGGCTGCCTGCAGGGAGGAAGTCTAGTAATTTCTAAGGATCAGGCAGGCTTTATATTTTTTCTTCCAATATTTGTAGCCGGTCCATTTCCATTTTTTCTTGTAGTAGCGACAGCTTGGTGCGTAATGGCGCGGTTTATAAATTTTGACATAACCGTGGCCCTTATAGTGACCGCCCCAGTGATGTTTGCCTTTCCAGCCTTTGGCGGATGCGGCCCCCCCCATTGAAGCGGCTGCGATTGCGGCGATGGCCAGGGCCATGAGTGATTTCTTGAACATTTTCTTCTCCTGATCGGTTGGTTTGTTTAAGGCTCTTGTCATTTGCGATAAGGAGAAGGTAGCGCAGGCCACACCGGCCCGGTGTGACGTGCATCACACTTTGCGTGTTTGGCCATTGGCCATCAGATTTCGCCTGGTATGGGGGGGAATGTAACCCCAGCGCGCCCGTTGTTTGGGGGCGGGGGCGAGCAAACATAACACGCCAAACCACAAGCTGAGATGTCCAGCTTTGCAGCACGCTTTTGGTTTAGGCAAGGAGTGCTCTATTTTTTTGAGCGCGGTGGTGCGAGGCTATATTTGGCGATCAGGCCAAGAATTTTTGATCCCGCCAGAACACTGCCCTTAATGGTTCCAGATACCTTCGATATGCCAATTCTTTTGCGGTAGCTGACGGGCACTTCCCTGGAGGGAAGCTTGGCATGAGCGGCCTTGATTTGCATTTCAACGGTCCAGCCATAGTTCCGGTCCTGCATGTGAAGCTCCGCAAGGGCGTTGCCATCAATCGCTCTGAACGGGCCAAGATCGGTGAATTTCATCCCCCAGATGAGCTTGATCAGCCAGCAGGCCAAGGCATTTCCAAACACTTGCGGCGGCGTCAGGGCGCCGCTTTGGGCGGTGCCAGTGACCCGTGAGCCAATGACCATCCTGGCCTCTCCTGCAATAATGGGGTCCACCAGCGTTGCCATTTCTTGCGGATAGTCAGAATAATCGCCATCCAGAAAAACGATGATGGCGTCGGGGTCCGACAATTCGAGGGCTTTGAGGCAAGCGGCTCCATAGCCGCGCTCTTTTTCAATCACTACCGTAGCGCCGCCATCGCGGGCCCGTTTGACGGTCTGGTCATGCGAGCCATTGTCACCAACGATGATGCGATCGACAAAGGCGGGGATGTCTTGCAATACTTTGCCAATGGCGCGCTCTTCATTGAGGGCAGGGATCACCACCTCTATTTTCCTACCCGCTCTCATAAGGTGTCTCCCTTTGCGTCATCAATCGATATTCTGGCATGTTTGCGTGACCGGCGTGTCAATTCATAGGCAAGCAGCAGCCAGACCGGCACCCATGCCAACCAGATAACCAGTGTTGGATAGAGATATTCGATCTCGTTGGAGGCAAAGTAGAACGACAGGTAATAGACCTGCAAGGCCGGGACCAGCAGAGCCAGTCCATAAAAGGGCAAAAATACCAGAAACGGCATCAGCCACACGCCATACCACGGGAATTGAGCGGGGCTTAGCAGGAACATGGCGGTTGTGATCAGCAATGTTTTGCGCGCCAGCTCTTGCGCATTGGCGGGTTTTCGCCACGCTGCAAGCAGTGCGATCGCCCCCAGCGTTACGGCGATGAGAAGCCGTGTAACAAGAGAGCCGGTTGCGGGCGCGTCTGCATGGGATGAGAACAGGGAAAACAGGTTTTGCATAGAAGCTTCAAGGGCTGGAAACAAGGCGCTATTGGTCTTCCATTTTTGCGCATAGGCAACGAAACCAGAGCCTTGGTCAAGCCCGGCGACCAGCACCGGCAGCGCCATCACGGCAATCAGCGCGCCAAAAATCAGCAGGGGGGCGATCAGCTTTTTGGGGGTTGTGAGACCCGAGCGCAGATAGAGTGGTACCAACAGGGCCGGCCATATTTTGACGCCAACCGCCAGCGCCAGCAAGAAACTGGTGAGTATGTGCGAATGGCGCATGGCCGCCCACAAGGCTCCCAGCAGCAACGGCACCAGCAGCACTTCCATATGCCCGGCATTCATCAATTCCTTGATGACCAGCGGGTTCAGCCAGTAAATGGCCGCCCAAAGAAGCGGCCGCTTGAGGGCATTTAACAACAAAACAAGCAAGCAAAGGCTAATAAGTTCGCAAGCAAGAGCAATCAGCCGCCAGGCGTTGAGGCTGAAAGGTTTGATCCAATAACTCACGGCAAAGCCAAGCTGGGCCACGGGGGGATAGATGGTGCGCAGTTCAGAATGATTGATCCGTCCCAACAGCAATCCCGATTGTTGTCCAAGCTTTTACAGCGAAGGGTCGCCGCTGGTGCCATCAAATACATCTTTGGGTGACACCTGATAAGGATTGTGGCCATTGGCGCTAAGCGCCCCGTCCCACAAATAGCGTTGATAGTCATCTTCCAGCATTGGCTGGGTAAACAACATCAAAATGCGCGCCAGCAGGCCAGTGGCGAACAGGGCAAACAGCAATAATCGCAAGAATTTGCGGGCGCGGCGCTGGTTTTCAAGGCCGCCAAACAGCCGCACGGTTTTTTCGATCAATGCCAGCATGAGGACGAACAAAGCGCCTAAAAAGGCCAGCACCAGGAACAGGGTCCAGATGGGCATGTCGACGACCCGGGTGTCATATCCAAACTGATTTGAAAAAGGAATGGCCAACGCCGCCGTCAGCAACAAGCTGCCCGCAAGGACGGCCCAGCCAGCCAGCACAAGAGTGGTATTTTGTTCGATTTGTTTTGCCATGACGATCTGGTGTCTCATGGCAGGGGCGAGGGGAGCAAGGGGGGGCGCGGTTTTTTTGTTCACATTTGCGCTAGAGCATCGTGCAGGTGGGGGAAAATACCCCTGGTTGCGTATCTGGCACCATATTGGAAAATGAAGGATGATACCGCGAGGTTAACCAGGGGAGTGAAGCCATCCACTTTGATCATGGGGCCCATTTTTTCACGATTTGGAAGTAAGAGAAACCAGCTCCAGCTACGGCACTTTTCTCGCCATCCATGAGCTTGAAATATGCTCCAGCTGCTGCACAGTCGCTGATTTTTTCACTGGCGGATTTGGCATCTGCCAAGGATTGCCGATGTAGAATATCGGCAAATTCGTTCTCATTTTTTTTCACCAGTTCTCTCCTTAAAAACCCTTTTTGTTTTGATAGAAATTCAGTGTTTACCTTGTCCGCAGCTGCGATCAGTTTCGCAATATCAACTCCAGCCGCTTTTACGAATGGAGCCCATTCGACGGTGATTGTTTCAGCCATTATTTCATTCCTTTTCCATGGTTTTGGATGCTAAATAGGTTTACTGGCGCGGGGTCTGGGTTAGAAAACCAACGCTTGCCTGATACGCGTTGGCGTCAATCCTAGACCCTGTGTAATGCTTTGTATTATCGATATAATTCCCTGTTTTTGTCCTTGGTCCCGGGGCGAGCCCTGGAGGCTGGTTTTGCAAGCCGAGAGACTATCTATACTAGACACACCCTGACAACACATGTCAGGGTGGTGCATGCGCATGATCAGACTATTTTCTATTCTGGATCGTCTAAGAATTGTCCAACAACCCATTTCAGCAAAGCGGCTTGCCAATGAGCTGGATGTATCCATGCGAACCATTTATCGCGATATGGTGACACTTCAGACAATGGGGGCACCTATCCGTGGCGAAGGCGGTGTTGGCTATCAGATCGAGAAGGGCTATTTTTTGCCGCCCCTTCATTTCGATGCCTATGAGCTCGATGCGGTGGTTCTTGGCATGCGGTTGGTGGCAGCACGCGGCGATGGCCCGCTGGCTGATGCGGCTCTTCGAGCATCCGCAAAGATCAATACGGTTCTGTCCGAGACTGATCAAGACAGACATGCACGGAGCCCTCTCCTCGCTTGTTCCGTGCAAGATGAGACGTTGGGAAATTCAATCTCTTTCCTTAGTCCCTTGCGGGTTGCTCTTAGAGAACGCAATAAGCTGCAAATATCTTATAGCGATCTCGAAGGCAGAGTAAGCAATCGGACTGTTCGACCTTTGGGTCTTACAGCGTTTGATCAGGTATGGCTGCTGACTGCGTGGTGTGAAAGGCGAAATGATTTTCGCAATTTTCGCGTTGACCGGGTAAAAAGTGTCAAACAAACCGGTGATAATTTTGCGCGCGAATCAGGCAAGGAGTTTCGGGACTATTTGCGAACGCTTTAGGTTTTCACCTCTCTGGTTACGCGCAAAAACCCGCCAATCCAGCCGATGCGATCTGTCTCATTTTATAGGTAGCCCCTGTCGGCTCCCCGGACAAATGCGGGAGCCAAGGCGAGCAAACGCAGAGCCGGGGTCTAGTGGCTACACGGCACGACCCGTTGTTTGCCCCGGTGCTGCGCATTCGCCGCGACTGCTCCTCAAGCTTGTCCGGGGAGCAAATAGCAAACACCATTCAATTTAAAAGAGCTAGACCACTAGTAGTTTTTGAGGATCAGGCAGGCTTTATATTTTTTCTTCCAGTATTTGTAGCCAGTCCATTTCCATTTTTTCTTGTAGTAGCGGCAGCTTGGTGTGTAATGGCGCGGTGTATAAATTTTGACATAGCGGTGGCCCTTATAATGACCGCCCCAGTGATGCCCGCCTTTCCAGCCTTTGGCGGATGCGGCGCCCCCCATTGAGGCGGTTACGACAGCTGCGATTGCGAGGGCCATGATTGATTTCTTGAACATTTTTCTGTTTCCTTATTAAGATGGTTGCGGTTGCTGTTGTGTTCGATAAGGATAAGGTAGCTTTGTTGCGCGGGGCTGGGTGTGATGGCGATCACATAATGCTCTTTTAGGATCAGGACCCATTAATTATATAGGTCCTGACCTTAGGTCCGGTTTTCGCGATGATCACCGTAAATGGGATGAAAAGGGGCGTAAACTGTCCATAATTGACAAATTGGCGCCCACGGGCTTGTCGGGCCGGCTGGCGCTCATTCTGGAGCGTTTGCTGGCGGCCGGTACCTCGCAATATGACGAAGAGACACGCCGACGCCTTCGTGTGCTGAACCTTGTCAGCTATATTATCGCGGTGGCGACTTTTGCCTATGCCATGCAATATATGTTGATTGATGCGCGCCATTTTGCGCCGGTCATCAATATTAATCTGGGGCTGGTGGTGGTGGCGCTGCTGGTGCCGGTTATGCATCGCGTGCATGAGATAGCGGCGGGGCTTTGGCTGGCGGGTTGTGAATGTATCGCTCTTTATGCATTGACCCATTATCTTGGTCGCGATGCCGGTATTCATCTGCAATATCTGGTTTTGGCGGCGGCTCCCTTTGTTATTATGGGTCTCAAGCGTATGTGGCTGGTCGGGGTGCTGGTTTTGCTGGGGCTGGTTTTGCATCTTGTCTCCTGGTTTGGCTACCCCCCTCAAAGAGCATTGTTGAAGATCGACCAGCACACGCTTGATCTGATCTATGTGAATGCCAGCATCACCACCGTGCTATTGATCGCGGCCAGCGTTTATTATGCCTACTATCTGGCGCGCAAGGCTCAGCGAGAAGTCGACCGCCTGTTGCACAATGTGTTGCCCGCCTCCATTGTCCAGCGCTTGAAGGAGCGCCCTGGCGAAGCGATTGCCAACCGGGTGGATGAAGCCTCGGTGATGTTTATCGACCTGGTTGGCTTCACCACGCTGGCCGGACAGCTTGGTCCGGTGCGAACCGTTGAGTTCTTGGGCAACTTGTTCAATGGGCTCGATGAGCTGGTCAGCGAACATGGGGTCGAAAAAATCAAGACCATTGGCGATGCTTACATGATCGCAGCTGGCGTGCCCCAGGCCGATGCGGATCATTTGCACAAAATTGCCCGCATGGCGTTGGCCGCCCAGTCCTGCGTAAAAAAATCCGCCAGCGGCGCCGGGGCACCCATAGAGTGCCGCATTGGCTTTGCCAGCGGCTGTGTAATGGCCGGGGTCATTGGCACCAAAAAATTCAGCTACGATGTTTGGGGTCAAACGGTCAATGTGGCCTCGCGCATGGAGAGCTACGGAAAAACGGGAGCCGTGATGGTACCGCTTGATGTGAAGCAAAAACTCCAGGAGCGGTTTTTATTTGAACCAGCAGGGATCAAACAGATCAAGGGCGAGGGAGAGATTGAATGCTGGTATCTGACCGGGGAAAAGCCGTGAGTGTAAATTGTCTTGCGGTTGGGCCATTGGGCGCTATCGTTCAATACGACACACTGATCGGGCGCGACATATAAACCAACAGGGCGGAACAGCAGATATGGAAATGAATATTTTATCCTTGTTTACAATGAAGGGGATGGCGGTTCTGTCGACCATCTTTGTGATGCTGGTAGGCATTGCGGTTCTGGTTGTTATTGTCTTGTTTATCATCGACATCATGCAGACCAAGGATGCGGTGCGGCATAATTTCCCGGTGATGGGGCGGTTTCGCGGCCTGTTCATACATCTGGGAGAATTTTTCCGGCAATATTTCTTTGCCATGGACCGCGAGGAAATGCCGTTTAACCGGGCTGAAAGGCGCTGGATTTCCCTGTCATCGGCGGGCACGGACACCACCATTGCCTTTGGTTCGACGCGCAATCTGTCCCATGCGGGCATGCCGATTTTTGTCAATGCCCCTTATGCCCTACTTGACGAAGAGACGCGCCCAGCCGACCCGGTGATATTTGGCGCTGGTTGCAAAAACCCCTATGCCACCTCGGCGCTGATTGGCATCTCGGCGATGAGCTACGGGGCCTTGTCAAAGCCAGCCATCCGCGCTTTGTCGAAAGGTGCCAAACTCGCCAATATCTATCTCAATACCGGAGAAGGGGGCCTGTCGTCTCATCATCTGGTGGGGAATTGCGATATTGTCTTTCAGATCGGCACCGCCAAATATGGCGTCCGCAATGAGGATGGGTCGCTGAATATCGAAAAATTCAAGGCCATTGTCGAGCGCCCGCAGGTCAAGATGATCGAACTAAAAATGAGCCAGGGGGCCAAGCCCGGCAAGGGAGGCCTTTTACCCGGTGTCAAAGTATCGCGAGAAATCGCCGAAATACGTGGCATCCCTCGTGGCAAACCATCCATCTCCCCCAATCGCCATCCAGAGATCAATAATAATGAGCAACTGCTAGATTTCATCAACCAGCTGCAAGAGCTTTCGCAAAAACCGGTGGGCTTTAAAATGGTTATTTCCGATGTCGAATGGCTGGAAGATCTGTGCCTGCGTATTCATGCGCGCGGCGAAAAATTTGCCCCCGATTTCATCACCGTCGATGGCGGCGATGGCGGCACCGGTGCCGCTCCCATGCCGCTGATGGACAATGTTGGCCTGCCGGTCAAGGAGGCACTGCCCGCCGTTGTTGACGTGATCACCCGCTATGGTTTGCGCCCCCGCATCAAGATCATCGCAAGCGGCAAACTGATCACACCGGCCGAGGTTGCCTTTGCCTATTGCGCGGGCGCCGATATGGTCAACGGGGCGCGCGGTTTCATGTTTGCGCTTGGCTGTATTCAGGCCTTGAAATGCAATCGCAATACCTGCCCGACCGGCATCACCACCCACAAAAAGCGCTTGCAATCAGGTCTTGACCCGTCTCGCAAAGCCGTGCGGGTCAAGAATTATGTTGGCAAAATCCAGTATGGAACCGGCCTCATCGCCCACTCCTGCGGCGTCCCGGAACCTCGCAGCCTGTTGCGCCGTCATTGCCGCGTGGCGCAGGGCAATGGCACCTCGCTGCCGTTAAGCCATATCTATCCCCCCGCCTTTGCTGACAAGGATTATTTGGCCCGCTGATGGTCAGCAAGCCGCTCATGAGTGCTATGCATAATTTTCTTGTCGCTGTCCTTCGCGCAAGATATACAGCTCTTGATATCGCTCACGGCTGTGCGCGCTATCAAGGAGAGGTGCCAGAGTGGTTGAATGGGGCGGTCTCGAAAACCGTTGAGCGTGCAAACGTTCCGAGGGTTCGAATCCCTCTCTCTCCGCCATGCGTCCATCCGCCATGATCCCCTAATGGCCGGTAAGTCCCATAAAATAAAGGGTTGTCTTGAATTTTAGTCCGATACGGCGTACTGTCATCCGGTAGAAACCGGGCTCTCGTGGGGGCCTATTTGTGGGGCCTCATGATCAACTGAGTAGGGGAGGCCCCCAAATTGATGATTTGGGATGGACTGGATGACTCTTTCTGATACTGCGATCAAAAAACTGAAACCTCGTGACAGGGCTTATAAAAAAGCGGATGAGCGCGGCCTTTACCTTCTTGTCACGCCGAAGGGGTCAAAGCTGTGGAAATTTAAATACCGTTATGAGGGCAAGGAAAAGAAACTTTCCTTTGGTTCTTATCTGGACGTTTCCCTGAAAAAGGCGCGCGATAAAAGACGGGCAGCGCGAGAATTGCTGGCTGATGGTATTGACCCATCAGATCATCACAAGGCGGTGCTGGCCTCGCAGTCTGGCAGGGCGGCCAACAGTTTTGAAGTGATTGGTCGTGAATGGTTCGACCGTTTTTCACCTTCCTGGTCAAAAGGTCATCTTGATCGGGTCAAGCGCCAGCTGGAAAAAGACCTCTACCCATGGATTGGCGGGCTGGCGGTAGAAGATGTGGATGCCCCGGCATTGTTGAGTTGTTTGCGACGGATTGAGAGGCGCGGAGCAATCATCTCCTCACATCGCACAAGGGGCGTTGCCGGTCAGGTTTTTCGATATGCGATAGCAACGGGTAGGGCGGTCCGTGATCCTTCCCAAGATTTGCGTGGCGCACTGGCCCCAGCAAACAGCACCAACTTTGCTGCCATCACGGAACCTAAGCAAGTGGGGGAGCTGCTTCGGGCCATTGATAGCTTTGAGGGGTTCTTTCCCATCCAATGTGCTTTGAAATTTGCCCCCTTGGTATTTGCCCGGCCTGGTGAATTGCGCAACGCTGTCTGGAAGGACATTGATCTGGAAAAAGCCGAATGGCGCTATTTTGTCACCAAGGTCAAAGTCAAACATATCGTGCCGCTATCAAAGCAGGCTGTTGCCATTCTGGAGGATCTACATCCCCTGACCGGCAACCATCCTTATATGTTTCCAAGCATCCGCACCTGGAAACGGCCCATGTCGGAAAACACTATCAACGCCTCCCTGCGACGGATCGGCATCAGCAAGGACGAGATGACCGCCCACGGCTTTCGCGCTATGGCTAGAACAATCCTCGATGAAGAACTGGGTTTCCGTCCCGACATGATCGAGCACCAGCTATCCCATGCGGTCAAAGACCCAAATGGCCGAGCCTATAACCGAACCAAATTCCTTCCCCAACGCAAAGAAATGATGCAGGCGTGGGCGGATTATCTTGACGAACTCAAAAACGAAAAGAGAAGCGGACAATGAATACCAAATTTAGCCCTCCACCGAGTGCATTGGTTCATGACAAATTTAGATTTTGTCATACTAGTTCTGAAAATGCTGCGGAATTTCTTAAACTCGCTATCGATCCACTTAGAAATGGGGTGCCCGTACCGGATCCGTTGGCGACATTTCTAGCTGATGCTATTGAAATTGCTATGGAGAAAGAAACCCAGAAAGAAAAAATAAAGACACTATCTGATGAGCTATATCTCTCTGCAAATAATACTAGGGCGAAAGGTGACTGGCTAGTAGTAGGAGAGGATTTCGAAGAACAGTTCGAGGCTGAAATTGTGCGAAGAAGACGAAATGGTGAAAAGAAGAAGGGTGCTCAAACACAAATAAAAAAGGCTATTGCAAAAAAGTACTCTATCAGCAAATCGTTAGCGCGCGAACACTGGATCTATTGGAAAAAAGCCATGGTCGAATACCGCAAAATTTTAGATGAAGAGGATGACGTTTAAGAAGCCCCCCCTCCTTTCTGAATAAATTACGCAGTAGGTTTTCTTCGGTCACCAACGGACAGGAGAAAAACGTAATGCACAACCTACCAGAAACCGGCTTTGTTCGCCTAAATCAAATCATCGGCAACAAAAAATCTACCCCTCCCATTCCAGCGCTCATCCCTATTGGTAAGAGTCAGTGGTGGGAGGGCGTTAAATCAGGTCGTTATCCAAAATCGGTCAAACTTGGTCCACGTACCACCGCATGGCGAGTGGAGGATATCCGGGCGCTGATCGAAAGTCTATCAGGGCAAGAGCCAGGGCAATAATTCCACCAGTCGAAAAGCAAAATTAGCGGCAAATAGAAAAGGCCTTCACGGCTGAATGTGAAGGCCCTCTATGCCGATATCTGCAACCGGCGGCGGTATTCTTTTTACAAATCAACATTACCGAAAAAACTGGCTCTCTGCAAGCTGGCCGCCTCACCTCATGAGGTAACTATGTCAAATACAATAGATTTTACAACACTCACGCCAGATAAAAGCGAAACAGAACGCTTCCTGAGAATGCTGAACCCTATGGGGATGCAGAACTACGATTTTAGGACGTTTGACGATTTGATCCAGTCCGACGGCAAGGGACGACGCTTGCCGAGTCTCAACTCCAAGTGCCGGGGCACCATAACAGAGGTCTTTGAAACCCTGTGCGGCCACCAACGCGGTGGGGCGGGGATATTCTTTACGGTCAATGTGACCGACGGGATAGGAGTTAAGCTCGCCAACATCAAAGGAATCCGCGCGGTGTGGATTGATGATGACGAGGTGTGCGAAACCCATCGGACCGATTTTCCGGTGGAGCCGACCATTATTGTCGAAAGCTCAAAGGGCAAGTTCCACTATTACTGGGTGAAAGACTACGTCTCAAAGTTCAATTTTGATACCTTCAAGGGCGTTATGCGACGGTTCATTCAGGACTGGGGGCACGACAAGAACGCCTCCGACGTTGCCCGTGTTTTGCGGGTGCCGGGCTTTTACCATTGCAAGGCCGAACCGTTTATGACGCGGGTTGTCGGCGGCTCTGGCAAACTGGTGTCGCTGACTGAGATATTAAAAGCTTTTCCCCCGGTTGAAATAACACCCCCGGCGACCTTTAACCGGGAAACGGGAGAGATTGATCTTCGGGAAAATGACGTCTTTTTTGTTGAGAGTGTTTGGGAAGCCCTGCGCGATATGCCTATCGAGTTTTGCTCGGAGCGCGACACTTGGTTGCAAATGGGCATGGCCATAAATCACCAATTTGGTGACGACGGCTTTCCGGTTTGGGATCAATGGTCTCAAGGGGCGAGCGACAAATATGATTATGAGGACTGCGTTCGGGTGTGGCACTCGTTTGGCGGCAGGGGAGTCGGTGACGTCACGATCAAGACCATTTTTCATTACGCCTATGGCATGGGCTATCTTGCGCGGTTTCCGATCAGCGAAGAGATGAAGCGGAATAATGAGCTTTTGACTATTGAATGGATGGCTAGGGCGGCGAGTGCTGGAACTATTGCGACGACGACTGGCATACTTGCTGAATGGATCGAACCCATGCCGCTAGTAAATGAAGTGGATGCATTGCCATACCCCATTGAGGCGTTTCCAGGAGAAATAGGAGACGCGATTGAGGAGGTGCAAAAGTATATTCAATCACCTTTACCACTTATTGGAGCGTCTGCATTGTCTTCGATATCGTTGGCAGCCCAACAGCATATTGATGTCCGGCGCGATGCAAATCTGGTTGGACCTGTCAGTTTGTTTTTTTTGTCTCAAGGAGAATCCGGAGAGCGAAAGACGAGTGGCGATAATATGTTTTCTAAATCTATTCGAGAGTATGAGAAGGATAAGCGAATTGAGTTACGGCCAGAAATGGAAGATTATACTGCGAATATGAGAGCGCATAAAGCGAAACAACGTGGGATAGAGGAGGGAATTAAAAAAGCTGCCAAAGACGGTAATGAGACGACCAAACAAGATGAGGCTTTGCGAGAACTTGAAACAAATAAGCCACGTAAGCCCCGCATACCAAAGCTAATACAAACGGATGCTACGCAACAGGCGCTTGGCTTTAACCTGGCTTACAAATATCCCTCTGCGGGCATTTTTTCTGCTGAAGGGGGGGCCGTTTTGGGTTCCCATGCTATGAAGGATGCTGAGATCATGGGGACTTTGTCTTTCTGGGACACCTTGTGGGATGGGGGCGAGTTTCCGGTTGAGCGTCGTACGTCTGAATCTTATGTTGTCCGGGGAGCTCGTTTAAGCTTGAATATTCAAGTTCAGCCGCAGGCACTGGATAAATTCATGGAAAATAATGGTGTGTTGGCTCGTGGCATTGGTTTTTTTGCCCGATGCTTGGTCGCTGACCCGGTAAGCACACAGGGATTTCGGCCATACGCAGAGCCACCAGAAAGTTTCCCGGCATTGACTCTGTTTAATGAGAGGATTTCTCAGTTACTAAATCAACCTGTCAGGATAGATGGTGAAGAGGGGCTTGTTTTGGACACGATTGAATTAGGAGTAGAGGCCAAAAGGGCATGGATAGAGTTCCACGATGAAGTTGAAGCCCAGATAGCTCCTGGTGGACGATATGATGATGCAAAAGATGCTGCTTCGAAGATCGCTGAAAATGCTGCAAGGGTAGCTGCCATTTTACATTTCTATATGTACGGGAATATGAAAATGGATATCGATATCGAAGAATTTGAGCGGGCAGCAACTATTGTCAGGTGGCATCTGAATGAGTTTCGTCGCATTTTCAATGGTCCCGCTCTTCCAGAGTCCCAACGAAGTGCCGTTTTGCTTGATCATTGGTTGCGAAAATATTGCGATACGAACAGAGTAGCGACTGTTCGCAAAAGCCATTTGCTCCAGAGTGGACCCAGTGCTCTTCGTAGTAAAAGTGCTCTTGATCCAGTTATCATTGATCTTCAGGCTGCTGGTCGTGTCAGACAGGATATGGAAGGTGGGAAAAATGTCGTTGAGGTCAACCCGGCCCTGCTCAATGCCACCTCTTAGTATTTTGCTAAAGCTAATCTCGCTAAAACTGCTAAAAACAATGCTTGGATTAGCAAAATTAGCGGTTTTAGCTTTAGCAGGTAAATTTAACTGACGATGGAGTAGAGAGCAGTTGAACTTGAGTTTGGTTGGAGGTCAGTGCGGAGCTGACTGAAGTGAGGCGCTTGAGCCTTGGTTTGCCCGTATGAATTTATTTTCAAGTTTTTCATATTTGAGTTTTGCTCTCTTACAGTTGCGCTTTGATTTTTCCTCAAGCTTTTGAAGGGCAAGGCGCGTGAGCATATAGTCTGCCAGCAATGCTGTAACCCGGTCATGGCCTTTTTCAATTCGGCTTATTGTTTCGCGCGTATAGTCAATCAGGACGGCCAAATCCTGCTGTGTTTTGTATCCGAGGAGCTTTCGCGCTGCTCGGAACTCGGCCCCGGTCATTTGAATATGTTCCATATGTGAAATCCTTTTTAGTCGCAGAGAGAAATTTGTGGGAATATTTTCCTTAATATCTCATAGCTATTTTAAGCTGATAGTATCCTTGGATTAAATCGCCATCACCCACAGGGTGTCAACGCCGGAGTAAAAATGCACCGGCGAGGCGGAGTAAAAGTGCACCACTTGTAGCGTTTGTAACATTGACATTGTGAGGTTGTGCATGGGGCGTGGGATGGCGTTGTGCGTAAGGAGCCCTACGGGCGACTGGAGT